>JAUSDE010000046.1 GCA_030650885.1 Thermoleophilia bacterium | reverse complement strand
GACGCCGTTGTTGGTGCATGATACCGGACTACCGTCAACCAGCACGGTGGTCGCACCTACATTGGGTCCGGACGCTTCCGCGATGGTGTAACCCGCGTAGATCCGGTCGGTCGGGGTCAAAGTGATCGTCGGTGATGCGTTGGTGATGATCGCGTTGTTGCCCGGGTAGTAACCGGAGGCTATGGTCGGCTGCAGCGTGTCTACGAAGAACGCGCCGGAACCGGTGCTCGAGTTGCCGACGGTATCGGCAAGCGTGACACCGATAGTGCGGGCGCCCTGGGGCACCATCGTCTGCGGGCAACTGGCGTACTGTACTGTTACCGCGGTGCAGGTGATCGGGTTGCCATCCATAGTCACGAAGACGGAGTAAACGTCGACCTCTGAACCAGCATCGGAGTAATAGACGCTGATGTTGGCGTTCTCGCTGAGTACATAGCCGCTCGGCACGATGCTGTCGATGCTCGGGCCGGTGGTATCAGCGACAACCCAGGGATCTACCGTTACCGTAGCTGTACCGGTGCCGAGGTTACCTGGAGGATCCGTGGCTGTGCAGGTCACGGTCGTGGTGGTTCCGGCCGCGAACATGGAACCGGAAGCGATGTCACACGATACCGCTACAGGACCATACACTGCATCAACAGCGCTGGCCGAATAGCTGGCCGTAGCACCGGAAGGACCGGTTGCCGGGATCGTCTGGCTCGCCGGAGTCACTGTGACTACCGGAGCCGTGGTGTCCTGAGCTACCGTCGTGAATGACGGGATACTAGCCGTAGTGCCGTTGGCCTGGCCATCATACGAGGTTACTGTACCGGAATAAGTGACTCCCGGATGTAGTCCGCTGAGATGGTTGGCCTGATAGGCATTCAGTACGGTGTTGTTCACGGCCACAACATGACCGTCGCTACCAGTCAGTGCGATCTTGCTGGTGGCGGCCTCGCTGGCCGTCCTGACAACATCAGCCTGATCAGATCCTACGTTCGGCACGCTGACGCCGGTGATGGTCGGCGCAGCCGCGTCGATCGCGGTACTGCCAAGACCCGGACGCGTGAGGCCATCAGACACGACAGCCTCGCCTTCCGTGTTTTTCCATCCGCGGATGCCACCGTTGACGAAACCGCCGGTGCGCATTGTGTAACCGAGCATCTTCATACCCTCGGCGACGATACCGCCTACCATCGGAGTGCGGCTGACGAGCGTTGTAGTCGTAGTCGGGTTGACGCTCGCAAGGCCGGAACCGAATATGGTGTCGATCGGTACCCGGATGTTGGAGAGCGACGCCGTGTTTACTGTATTGGCGCTGCCCGTCCTGATGTCAACTGTCTGATCGCTGGCGATGGTTGTTGCAATGCCAGCCTGAGCCACACCGTTGCTGATGTTACCGCCAGTCATGCCATTGACGGTACCGCTGTAGATGGCCCACTGGGCCTGGCAGCGCATCAGCTCGTAGTCGCTCACCGTTGAGTTGCACGCGGTGGCGGCCGTGACGCTGGTCGGCGGAGTATTGACTCCGGCGCCTTCTGCTGCAGCTATAGTGTTGGTGTTGGTGTACGTTGCTGTAGCAGTGTTGGTCCAGCCGTTGCGTCCCCACTTGAGAGCATACACCTTCGGAATCGAGCCATCACTGGCAAGACCGCCCGTCTGGGCGATGTAACCGAAAGCACCGGTTGTCGGGGCCTCAGTATGGCCGGATACACAATACACAACAATATCAGTGCTGAAGCCGGCTGCCTTGTGGGCGTCGACTTTGGCTTTCACTCCAGCGAGTGGGCCGGTATTAAAGCAGTTCTCGGCCACGCCCACACCTGCTGCACCGGTATTCCAGAAACACCGGTTGGTAGTTCCCGGAATCCAGGTGGCATTGCTACTGAAGTTGTCCACCAGCACAGGAGCGTTAGCTGCGTCGTCTCCTTCACCCAAGGTAATGACGTCACCTGGTCCAACGGTGTTCATTCTTGAGTTCAGCTGTGCGGCGGTCATGATGAATCCATCCTCACCTTCGTTTCCACCGGCGCCGAACTGGTTCGTGATATAAGACGCAACATAGGTCTTAACCTTCGCCAGGTCGGACGTGTTGGTGGCACCTGCCTGCTGGGCGTTATTGATTGCCACGAATACAACCATGGCGATCAGCACTCCCAGCAGTACGATTGCTGTTCTCGACAGCAATTTTGAGCTTACTTGCATACCTTTGTTCCTCCCTTCATCCTCAATCAATTGGTTTAAACCCGCTTAGTGCGAGTCCCACGTACCCCTTCTCCTAACTACGGTATTGTGATCCCCTCACACCCTGAGAGTCCTCATACCGGTTATTGGTGGCTCAAACGCTTGCCCTCCACCAAAGGGGTTGCCGGTGGTCTGACCGGCATGGCCGCCGCTAGGCGGTGGCCATTATCTCATCAACGGCGCCGGCAAGCTCGGCTCCGTCCAACCCCATGTGCAGACGGAAACACTTGGTCGTCTGTACCAGGGATGCAAGGAGTGCGAAGTTCTCCTTGCTGGTCTGGGGGTCCATGAACAGGAAAGCATAGAGGATCAACTCAGCCAGCGCCTCGGTTTGGCCAACCCGCTCGTAGCGGGTTTTGCCGTCTTCGGCGATGACCGGGAAGACCAGAAGGTCGGTGGGGGATGACTCCACCACCGCGTCGGGGCCGACCTCGTTGAGGTTGACCCTCGCCTTCGGCTGCCAGCGATCCTCCGTCAGCTTTCGCGCCAGGGCGAGATTGGGGAACAGGTCGACGGTCTCCGAACATACATCTACCTCTTCCGGAAAGAAGAGCATTTCCGCGCCCTTCTCCGTCTTCCTGATAAAAACTGTGTCGTCCCCCAAAAGCTTGTAACCGTGGCGCATCAGGTGGAGAGACATAGTGGACTTGCCGCATCCGCTCTTTCCCGGGAAGAGTATCCCTTTTCCTTCGCGCTGGAGTCCAGCAGCGTGGATCGGGAACATCCCCCTGGTCTTGAGCAGCTGGGCCCACATGGGAAAGAAGACCACGTGCGCCATCGACCACGAACAGGCGGCCATGTCACTTTCGACGAAAGCGACGGCCAGACCCGCGTCCGGGTCGGCTACGACCGATCCGGCCCCCGGAACTTCCTGATAACGAAGCTGGCCCTCCCTGCTGTAACGCAAGACGTTCCAGTCGTAAAGGAGTTCCGGGCTGCCTCCGTGGCCGCCCGCGTCGAATTCGAAACCGGGTTCTTTCGTAAGCAGATAGAACTCGATGTCGGCTTCAGCTTCGGGTTGGCCCCGGAAAGATCTGAGGAAGTCCTGGATGGAAAGAGCCAGCATGTGGTCGTCAGCGTATACCCGCGTAACTATGCCGTGCACGTCGTAAGTCGCCGTGTTCAGCTTGATTCCGCGTATATGCTTCTCGATCCCTTTGCCGAGGCTGCTGACCATCCCACCCACCTTTCCCACCTTATTTTCCGGACCGGTGCCGGAAAACCGACAGTGCCCTATCCGGAATCCTGTTTGGAGCTACCGGATCAGGGCGCCGGCGGCACGACGATCTCTATGCCACCACCATCCCAGCCACCAGTCCCACCGTTCGTGTTCCCGCCAGTACCGCCTCCGGGGGTATTGGTCCCACCACCGGTTTGCCCTCCCGTGCCCGGCGTCGGTATGGTGCTGCCCGGTAAAGGAGTGGCGCCAACATCTGACTCAACAGTGGGGAGTACGTTCGCCAGCTGGTTGCTGGGGGAGCTGCTGTAATCTTCCTGCAGCGCCGAGCAGACTTTCCTGGCCGTCTCAACATCCCCGTATCGTGTCGTCATATCTGACGTACACTGGTCCATCGAATAATCGACCATGACATCCTGACCCGAATCGCCAGTCACGGAGCCTCCGGTCGATCCCGTTCCACCCACCGTGCTGGTGGATGCTCCTGCTGCTTCATCATCCAGTTGCGAACCTGTGGAGCTTTGCTTATCGTCGCCGCAACCGCCCCAAACGAGAATCAGACCCAACATCGCTACAACAGCCAGTACAACCTTCAACTTTCCCCGTGGCCCGTTTCCGTTAGGGTGTGCAAATATCATCGTGCTTGTTCTCCTTGCTTTGTTTGCAGAAATGAGAGCGACCTTGCTATTTTACTCCCTTTCCGCCATTCCTGCACACTATTTAAAGCCCTGTTCGGGAGGGCGGGCCTCAAGGGCCCACCCTCCCGATTATTGCGTTTTACTGGTTCCTGCCTCGGCCTTAGGCTGCCGGTGGCGGCGGAACCACTACACTGCACTGCCAGGCTGGGCACTCGAAGGTGATGTCCTTCAAGTTGTCGTGCCGCACCAGTTCCGGCTTCGCGTAGGGCTCACGATGATCGCTCTTTGCGGTCATATCGCGTTCTCCTTTCACGTTTGTCTTGATTCCAGTGAACAACTGTCTATGCCAGATGGTTATTAGGCCCCGGGATAGGCGCCAGGATAGGCATAGCTGTTGTTGCAAAGGTCCTTGGCAGTCGCATACGTCGTCGAGAAGAACGATCCAACAGAAACCGGAACGTTGTACTTCAGGGAGACGGCTGCGCTGCCGCCGGTGGCGATGTTGCCAACTGCTACCGGGGTGGCCGTGGCCAGTGTGACACCGTTAGTGCTGGTGGAGCCTGCTATCGCAACGGTGTTGGCGTTGATGCCGCTGTTACCGACGCTGTAATCGACCGTCAGCTGCCTGGCGGTGTAGTCAGCATATGTAGCCCAACGCACACCGGTCTTGCTGAGGCTCAGCGAAGGCGAACCGCAGTAGGTGCTCTTGGAGAGCAGTTCAGTACCGCATGATGTGGTGGAAGTACCCTCATCGGCGATGGTACCTACGAGCACCGGAGCCGTCTTGGCCGTGATGTCATAGATATAGAGGATTCCGGAGTTGCCAGTGGACGGAGTAGCTGTGGCGCCGAAGCGTGAATGCGCATACAGGAATGCACCGTCATCGGAGATCCTAACATCGTGCGGCTGGCTGGTAAGGCCGGTCCTGTAGTGGTTGACTACAGTCATGGTGCTGTTATCGATGATGTCGATGTAACCGTTGTTGGCGGCGTTCTTGCCGGCCGCTACATAAGTAATACCGGCAGCCTTGTCGACGGTAAGCATGTGGAGACCTGTCGTCGAGAGAGCCGTTGCGCCGAGAGCGGGGGTGCCGCTGCTCAGGTTGGTTACCTGAGTGGTCTTCATGGCGGTCATGGCAGCAGCATAAGCGAGCGAGCCGCTGGTGTTCCAGCCGATTCCGCAGGTTGCGCCATTATCGGCGCCAGCGGTGTTGTCAACGAACCTGCCGGTGAAACCGGTGGTCTGGTCGACTTCATAAAGACCGCCGTTGGCGGTGCCGGCGGACATGCTGGTAACCCACATCTTGCCGGTGCTGGCATCGTTCTGCGTCCACTCAATACCGCAGGCGCCGGAAGTCAGCGCGCCCGATGCGGACAGGCCGTCAAACACGGCGACTTCAGACAGGGTGCCCAGGTCGAACTTGGTGATCCTGGTCTTGCCGGCGGCGAGTGAGTTGTTCGTGTTGTACAGGTAACGGCCGCTTGCGTCGAGCAGCGTGCCGTGGTTGTTGGCCAGCGAGGTACCGCCGGCGATCGTGTTAACAGTCGCCATGGCGTCTACGTCGACAACCTTGATGTTGTTAGCGCCGGCACCACCGTTGCCAACCAGGATAATATCGTTGCTGAGCGACGGACTCGGCGCTGCAGCGCTACCAATTGATGCTCCGAGGATAAGTACCAGAGCAAGGCTCATGGCCATAATAGCCACTGCGCCTAATTTCCAACTAGCTTTCATCCCTTCCCCTCCTTCTTCGTTAGTAAAGACTCGGTCTGGGTCAAACGATAAAAAAGTACGATTCCCACCGTACCGCACAACCATATTTATCCCGTAAACCACCTGCCTTTCATGCCCCTCACGATGGAGGGTTAATAATCTTGCAAGTGCCAGAAAACCATTCCGGGCAGATCAGACGAAAAAAGCGGTCGCAAAAATACAGTGCGTAAATCTGGGTGACTTTGTTAAACGAATTGCCGGCGACTCTGTTGAACCTGTTGCTTCTGCGTCGTCCGGAAATATAAGGTCAAGTCTTGAACCCAACTACCGCTTTCGCGCTCCCGATCTCCCCCACATAGTTGATTAAGACACTTATAATGCAAGTAGTTTACTCGAAATTAAGCTTTTTACATGATGCATATAGCCCAATTTCATAATTATAAAGCTTCATTTTAGACCGTATATAAGCCCCCCGGGGTATACCTATAAGTGAAGCTTTTTGAAGAATGCATTAATTTTTATTTCAGGGGAAACCCTGATTTTTTAGGAAAAGAAAGGGAGGGATGGACCCGTTCCGGGTCCATCCCTCCCTGTTGCTGCTACGTTATTCTGCCTGCCGTTTCAGCCTTAAGCTGCCGGCGGTGGCGGAACCACTACACTGCACTGCCAGGCTGGGCACTCGAAGGTGATGTCCTTCAAGTTGTCGTGCC
>JAUSDE010000028.1 GCA_030650885.1 Thermoleophilia bacterium | reverse complement strand
GCTCGTCTAGGAGCGGAGTCTTGAGATCATCTGCCATTCCTGCTCTCCTTTACTTTGATTGCGATTGCTAGTTGTTCGTCTGCTTTGTCGTGCGTCTGCTTGTGGTAGGTTGCTTGATGCGATATCAGGCGGTAAAAAAGCTTTAGGCCTGGGCTCCCTCTGCCAAACCTTCTACTGCCCCAACGCTCTCTTCTTCCTCTGTTTCCTCCACCGGCTCCTCAGCGTGGACGGGCTTCACGAAGATGCCTTCCCTCGGCATGAGCGGCAGCAGCTTCAGACCCATGAGGTAAACGAGCCCAACGAGAGCGAAAATACCTACGAACTGGATCCACTCGATCAGTCGTGGGATATAAAAGATATTAAGGCCGTCCTGGAAGCCGCTGGATAGTTCATATCCGGGCATTATCGGCTGCGCCAGAACCTGTCCCGGCAGGACGAAGATCATACGCTCACCCAGGACGCCGAAGATGTGCATCGCCGAAGCCGCGAGTATCCAGCCGATCCTGTTCCTCGTTGACGGGTTGAACAGGATGAAGATCGGGATAAACAGGCCTACCAGGTAGAGCTGGACCCAGAATATGAACGTGAACATGTTACCGCCGAACATGATGAAGGTCTCTCCATGCTGGAATTCAGGATCGTAGAGATGGGTCAGATGCTCTATGGTCACCAGATAGAAGACGAAGATCATCAGGCCGAGCATGATCTTGGACAACTGAAGGAAGAAGCGGGTGTCCAGATACCTCTTGGTGTACTTGAAGGTAAAGTAAAGCATTATCATCGCCAGCGCCGTTCCCGAGGAAAGCGCCGCGACTACGAATGCCAGCGGAGTGATGGACGAGAAGTAGAGGTCACGGCCATTGATGATACCGAAGATGAAGCCGGTGCCGGAGTGCACGAAAACAGCTGCGATCACGGCCATGGTGCCCATGACGTTGGTCCAGCGCTCGTTCTCCTTGAACTGCGCCCAGAGATACAGCACACCGATTGCCATGTAACTCATGTAGATAAATGCGTTCAGCGACAGCATCGAACGCGGGTTGATCATGTAAAAGGGCAGGAACAGGCGGTCCGGGCGGCCCCAGTCGGAGATAAGGATCGACAGCGCGCCCACCATGAACAGCACGGAGTTGAACGCGGCCACCCTGGAAAGCACCTTATATTCCTTCTGTTTGAATATGACCGCGAGCCCCGAGATCATCAGCGAACCGGCGCTCAGGCCCACGAACAGAACAAAGATGACCTTGGCTCCTCCCCATGTGACGGAAGTGCTCTGGCCCGTCAGGTAGAAACCGTTGGTGAACCTGATAAGAGTAGCCACAAGCCAGCCGAGTACCAGACCAGCGAGGATTGCGCTGGCGGTCCAGAAACCCGCGCTTTTACCATCGATTCTGGAGAAATAGTAATTCGCCACTACGACCTCTCAGTCCCTGAATTAGAAATTGCTGAAATCACGATCATCCCAAGACCTTTTCGATAGCGCCTTCGTTCTTGGAAAGGCCAAGATAGAACACGTTTGGCCCGACTTCCAGATTAGGCCTCAGCGTCAGCGTCTGGCCGTCAGCTATCATCCTGGTAACATCCTCGCGCCTCTCCATGCGATTGCCGAATTTGAGGGCGCCCATGGGGCACTTCTCAACACATGCCGGCTTTTCGCCACCCTCAAGATCCTTGTGGGCGCAGAAGGTGCATTTGGTAGCCACACCGTTCATCATGGCCGGTACCTTGGTGTTCTGGTCTTCCGGCGGAATCGGATTCTCGCGGAAGACGATGGTCCGCATCCGGTAAGGGCATGCGATCACGCAGTAACGGCAGCCGATGCAACGGTGTTCGTCGATCAGGACGATGCCGTCTTTCTCGCGGCGGAAAGAGGCCTGTGTCGGGCAGACATGGACACATGGCGGTTTCTCGCAATGCTGGCAGAGCAGGACGATCGGCCGCTCTTCTGTCTCAGCGCCGTTGATCTCCTGCTTCATCTCCGCGACCCTGAGCCAGAACGGGGTGTAGCGTTTGGCGTCCTCGCCATAATAAGCCTCGAGATCGGGGACGTTGTTCTCCTCACGGCACGCCTGCTCGCATACCTTGCAGCCGTCGCACTTGTTGAGGTCGACGGTCATGGCGTACTGTATGGAATTCTTCGAGCTCCCGGAGGAGGCCATGGTTGACGTCACCAGCAGCTGTGACGCGGGCATCGCGGCGCTGGCCGCGGCAATCAAACCACCCAGCTTCAGAAAAGACCTTCTATCCATTCCTTCGTTAGCCATTGCTTGACCTTTTCTCCCTTTGTCTTTTTAAGGCCTCGGCCCGGTCGGGTAAACCATGGTTGAACTAATCTTTGTATCCCTCGGGGCGGAACGACCGGGGCTGATCCTCAGTAGAGTGGCAGCCGTTCGTCTCATCCATGCACCCGGGCTGAACGCCGTTGTAACTGTGGCATTCCTTGCAGAAATCTTCGTACTTGTGGCAGCTGAAGCAGCGCTCGATCTGAAAACGCTCGTCGCGCTCACCTTCGCGTACGATCTTGACGCGCGCATTCTTGAGTTCCTTCATGTGGTTGACGCGCATGTAGTCTTTGGTCGACTCCGTTGTGCCGCCCGTCGCGCCGCCATCCGTAGCGACACAGATGGTCGCGTCGGCATCGGTGCCCTTGGCCAGGTCCGGAGCTTCTTCGGGGCTGCCGAGATTGCCGCTGGCTGCGTTCACCAGCACCGGCGATGCCAGAATGAGCATGAAAATGATTGTTGCGATAACTGCTTTTTTCATTCTTTGGCCCCCAGATCAATAGCGCTGGCGACAAGTTGATGGACACCGCCGGCTACATCCATGCCGACGCCGTACTTGGGAAGGATCTTGGTGAACTGCGCCTTGCAGATGGCGCAGATGAGCGCCAGGAAGTTGACTCCGTGTGACTCCTGAACCTTGCTGAACGCCTGCATCCTGGGCATCGCGCCCTTGACCCGCAGCTCCAGCAGATCGTCGGTCAAAAGACCGCCGCCGCCGCCGCAACAGAAGGTCTTCTCCATGATTGTTTCCTCATCCATCTCCACATAGCGGTTGCAGCTTGCTTTGATCAGGTCGCGGGGGATGGTGAACTGGCCGCCCGGCTTGTCGCCCATGCGGGCGCCGCGGGCGACGTTACAGGAATCATGGAAGGTCGGGATGATGTGGTCGTTCTTTGACTTGTCGAGCTTGATGGCGCCGCGGTTCACCAGGTCGAGGGTGTACTCGCAGATGTGCTGCGGACGCTTAAAGTTCGGATCGAGCGAATCGAAGGGCCCGATGAGCGTATTCCAGAATGAGTAGGCGATCCTCCAGGCGTGGCCGCACTCACCGACGATCAGGCGCTTGGGCTTGATCTCATTGATGGCGTCGGTCAGGCGGGATGCAACTTTCTGCATCTGGCCGTAGTTGCCTATGAACATGCCGAAGTTGCCGGCCTCGGAGGCGGCGGAGCTGAAGGTCCAGCTGATGCCCGCCTGGTGGAAGACCTTGGCGTAGCCCAGCAGCGACTCCACATGAGGCGAGGCGAAGAAATCCGCCGACGGCGTTACCATCAGCACATCGGCTCCCACCTCGTCCAGCGGCAGCCTGATCTTCTTGCCGGTCTCCTCCTCCAGGTCCTCTTCGGTGGATTCCAGCGTGGCCTTCAGGGCCTTGGGGTTCATGCCCAGGTTGTTGCCGACTTCATGGACCTTGACGATGATGTCGTTCGTATACTTCTGGCCGACGCCGATATGGTCCATGATCTCGCGTGCAGCCATGGAAATCTCAGCGGTATCGATGCCGTAGGGGCAGAAGACCGAACAGCGGCGGCACTGGGAGCACTGGTGGAAGTAGCTGTACCACTCGCCCAGCAGTTCCAGGTCCAGTTTTTCGGCACCTGCCAGCTTGCCGAGGATCTTGCCCTCGGTGGTGAAATATTTGCGGTAGACCTTGCGGAAAAGCTCGGCGCGGGCGACCGGCATGTTCTTGCCGTCCTCGGTGCCAATGAAATAGTGGCACTTGTCGGTGCAGGAGCCGCACTTGACGCAGATGTCCATGTAGACCTGCAAAGATTTGTACTTTTCCAGCAGGTCGCCCATCTTGGCGATGGCGGCGTCGTGCCAGTCCTCACGCAGGTCTCCGGGAAAGCCCAGCTTCTCCATGTTTTCAGATTTACAGAGATACGGCTTGTTACCGGCCGCCGTGCCTTCCTGGACCTTGGGAATCTTTATGGAACCCGTCAGCTCGTCAGGATGGATCTCGTTGGGCTTCTTCCTGGGAACTATCGGTTCGCCGACCTTTTCCAGGTCGGTTAAGACTTTTGGCTCTTCTTCAGTTGCTGTTGCCTCTTTATCTGCCATTTAATGCTTTCCTTTCGGAGACAAAAAGCGCCTCTCAAAACTGAAACAGAGGCCGGCCGCGCCGGAAACCGCCCGGCCGACCTCTGGATAACGCCCTAAAACAAGCTGATTCGGCTCTTAGACGCAGCCGGTCGGCTTTGGGAGCCCGGCGATCTTGCAGGCCTGGAGGGCCGGACCGGCGGGATACAGGTCATAGAGGTAGGCGCTGTTGCCCTTCTCCGGACCGAACATCTTCTTCATTTCCTTGATGAGGATCTTGATGGCGGGAGCGATGTTGTACTCGCTGTAATAGTTGCGCAGGAAGTTGATGACTTCCCAGTGCGCCTCGGTCAGATCCACGCCCTCGAGCTCGGCGATGTACTTGCCGACGTCTTCGTTCCACTCGTTGAGGTCTACCAAATAACCATCATCATCTGTCTCGTAAGTCTTGCCGTCGATATCGAAGCTGCCCATTTTGCATTTCCTCCTGTTTGTGTGACTTGCCTTGTATATATTAAGAGAGCAGTTTGCTCGGTGGAGCGTCTCTCACTTAACCGCTGTTTATGCCTGGCCGGGTGCCTCCGCGGCCTCTTCTTTTACTGATACAACCGTATTGCCCGATATATCCGCGGCCCACGGGGCTACCAGCCGCTTTTCGCGCGGATTGTCCACCTGGTTCCGGGTCGGGCTGAAGAAGACACCGGCGGAATGCATCAGCTTGCTGAACGGGAAATAAACCAGCAGCAACAGTACCAGGCTGAAATGGATGATAAAGATCGTCTCTGTGGGAAACGCAGAGTTTTCACCCATGGGGCTGAAAGATATAAGGCCCATCATGAACTGCTTGACCTGGGTGATATCCACCCGGTAGAAGTGCTTGGCCAGGGTGCCGGTCAGGGCGATGGAGATGAAAAGCAGGATAAGAAAATAATCGGTCATGACGGAGATGAACATGTTGCGGTCGACGACAAGACGCAGCAGGAATAGAAGGCCGAGGCCGCCCATCATGATGATACCCGGGTACATCTCGAAAGTGTCGAAATAGCTGAGGCCGGCGGGAACGCTGGCGAAAAGGAAGCGGTAATGCTTGATTACAACGAGCAGCAGACCAATGTGGAAGACGTAACCGGCAAGCCAGATTACCCGGTTGCTCTTGAAGAGGCTCTTGAAGAGCACCACTTCGGAAAGCATCCGCACGGGAACGCCGGTGGCGGTTACAGGGGCAGGCGTCTGCGGGATCTTAAGGGGCGACGGAGTGGTGCCGTATTTCCATACCTTGGCGAGAACGCCTACCAGAAAGATCGCTATTGCCGCGTATCCGAGAACCACGAATAATGCTGTCAAACCGCTCACACCTCTTCCTTGTTCAATGGAGAGTTCGCACTCTACGGACTGACTTGGAAAGGAATAACCACGTGAAAAAGCACATTGGCGCAGAAATCCCCACCCGGTACCCCCCGGGGCATTGGCAAAGATATCATGCCGGTTCGGAATGTGTCAAACAAAAAGAAACAAACCCGCCCGCCCAGCACGATACGAAGACTTTAATACCTTAGAGGGTATACGGAGCAAGAGGAAATCTACACCCGATTCTGGTTCTTGTCAATAGTCCGCTGATGAAGTTTTTTTCCGGTGATATGTTCGCCCGGGGACGGCGACTCGAGAGCTAGCGCTTTCCTTTGACAAACTCGACGAATCCCTCTGCCCAGCCCGGTGAACCCAGACTGTGCAGGTGCGTATAGGACGCCAACACGTTCTTGTAAAGGATGCCGTCGTGCGACTTATCGACGCCGGTGCCGCGCCGGACCTCGTAGGCGAAGCTGGTCTTGTCCGGATCGAGCCCCACCACTTCTGAATAATGGAACTCATGGCCGCGGATCGTCAGGCCCGGTTCGAACCAGCCACCGGCACCTATGGCTTCCAGTTCCATGTAACCGTGGCCGCGGGGTTTTTCGTGCATGAGGATGTCACAGGGAAGCGCTCCGACCATCTCGCGGCCCTGGCCCTGCCAGGTCATGGTTCCCGACAGGTACATGAGGCCGCCGCATTCGGCGTAGACCGGCATGCCCGCTTCAATGGCCGCTTTGATCTCTCCGCGTAAAGCCCGGTTGGCTTCAAGTTCTTCCATGAAGACCTCGGGGAAGCCGCCGCCGATGTAGAGGCCGTCGACTTCGGGTAGATGTTGGTCTGCGAGCGGGCTGAACGGCACCAGTTCAGCGCCTGCCGCCCGCAGCGCTTCAAGGTTTTCCGGGTAGTAGAAAGTGAAAGCGCGGTCCTGGGCGACGCCCAGCCTGACCGTGGGCGCGGGATGCGAGGCTGTTCCGGTTTCGATATCCGGAAGCTCCGGCGCCGTGGCTGCGATCGCACGCAGACGGTCGAGGTCGACGCTCTCGCTGATGATCTTCTCTATTTCGCCAACCACTTCGGCTGAACCCAGGGCTTCGCGGGCCGGCTGCAGCCCCAGATGCCTCTCGATGATGCCGATCTCGGGGCGGCGGCGGATGGAGCCGACCACCTCGATATCGCAGTAGCGCTCGAGCACGGCGCGCAGCTTGTCCTCGTGCCGGGGGCCGGAGACCATGTTGAGAATGACGCCGGCGATATTGATATCCGGCTCGAACTGAGTGAACCCCTGCACCAGCGGAGCGATGGAACGGGTCATGTTGCGGGTGTTGACGACCAGGATCACCGGCGCACCCAGCTGCCGGGCGAGGTCGGAGGTGCTGCCCCGGCCTTCCAGCTCGATGCTGTCGAAGAGGCCCATGTTTCCCTCGATGACAGCGATGCCGGCGCCGGCGCCGTTGCGGCTGACCGACCGGGCGATCTCGTCATCCCCCATCATGAAAAGGTCGAGGTTGCGGCATTCCCGGCCGGCGGCGGCGGAAAGCCACATGGGGTCTATGAAATCCGGGCCCTTCTTGAACGGCTGCACCGCCATGCCGGCGCCACTGAGCGCCGAGCAGAGGCCGATACTCACGGTGGTCTTGCCGGAGCTGCGATGAGGGGCGGAGATGACTATTCTGGGAAGCATCATGACACGACTATTCTTGCACGCCGGCAGTGGCAGGGCCAAGGTTTTGCATTACTCAGAAAGAGGTACCTTTTCAATGGCGCCCCAGGGGGGCCTTAGAAAGTTTCAGGAATCGGAAAAAGCGCTGAAGGGAGACGATCATGTTCAGGGAAGAGAGGGACCAGAGCCAGTTCGAATGGAAGGACCTGGGGGACATCACTGTAGGCCGCCCCAACCTGGGGCCGACCACATCCGTTGCGGTATATCGCCTGATGCAATACACGATGCGCGATGTCCTGATAAAAGACTATGGCGTCGAACGGGCCGACGCGCTCCTTTTTGAAGCCGGCAAGGTGGCAGGCAAGGCCCTCTGCCGGAACCTGCTCGACACAAAACTGGAGCCCGAAGCGTTCATCTCTGACCTGAGCGAGAAGCTGATCGGCCTCAGCGTCGGCGTCCTGCGCGTGGAAACCGCCGACCTGGACAAGATGGAATTCATCCTTACCGTGGCGGAGGACCTGGATTGCTCGGGCTTGCCGGTGTCGGACGAGACCGTATGCAACTACGACGAAGGCTTCATCGCCGGCATCCTGGAGGAATTCAGCGGCATTGAATTCAACGTCAGGGAGGTCGATTGCTGGGCCAGCGGTGAGCGCATCTGCAGGTTCGAAGCCAGGGCTGCCTGATGGCTGGCGGAGCCGGCTGAGTGGAAGGAAGTCCCGAACAGACTCTGGCGCGGGTCGCAGATGCGCTGGAAGGACTGCTGACCGGCAGTATCCCGGACAAGCTCGAGTACAGCGGAGCCAGCGGCACCGATGTGGAAAATCTCTGCGCTGCTGTCAACCAGCTGATAGACATGCAAGCTGAGGCCCGCGAGTTCATGCTGTCTCTCTCGGAAGGACGGCTCGATGCGGATGCGCCACGCGGCAACTTCCTGATCTCCCCCTTCAAGCAGATGCAGTCCAATCTGCGCCACCTCGTATGGCAGACGGGGCGGATCGCGCAGGGCGACCTCAACCAACATGTGGATTTCCTGGGCGAATTCTCTGATTCGTTCAACAGCATGATCGCCTCGCTACGTGAAAAAAGGGCGATCGAGGAAGCACTGGAGGCTAGCGAAAAGCGGTTGAAAGATATCACTTCCGCACTGGGCGAGGGTGTCTACATGCTGGATTCCGAGGGGCAACTGGTTTTCCTCAATCCCGCTGCCGAAAGAATGCTCGGCTGGAGTGAGGAGGAACTGCTGGGAAAGACCGTGCACGGGATTATCCATTCTCGCAAGCCAGATGGCTCACGGTATCCTGACGATGATTGCCTGGCTTTGCAGACGCTCGAGTCGGGAATGATCGTTCACGTTCAGGATGACATCTTTATCCGCAAGGATGATTCCGTTCTGCCGGTATCGTTCATCTCTACTCCCATTCTCGAGTACGGGATCGTGAGCGGCGCGGTTGTAGCTTTTCATGACATAACTACCCGGAAGAATTTTCAGGAGGCGCTGGCCAGGGCCAACGCGCTGCTGGAGCAGCAGGCAACCACAGACGCTCTTACCGGAATCGCCAACCGCCGCCGGTTCGACGATGCCCTGATCAAGGAGATCAGCCGGGCAGGCCGCCATTCAGAACCTTTGTCCGTGGTGATGCTCGACATCGACCATTTCAAGGCAGTGAACGATACCTACGGGCATCATGTAGGCGACCTGGTTCTGACAAAACTGGCGCAGCTGGTCTCAGCTTTGCTCCGTGACGAAGATCTGTTCGCGCGCTGGGGAGGTGAGGAATTCGTCGTCCTCCTGCCTCAGACGCCGCTAGCGGCGGGCGCTGAGATGGCGGAGCGTTTGCGGCGGGCAGTGGAGAACGACGGCTTCAGCTCGGTCGATAAACTCACCTGCAGTTTCGGTGTTACCAGCCTCGGGCCTGATGACGATGAGAAATCCTTGATGGAGCGCACCGATCAGGCCCTGTATAAAGCCAAGGAGTCTGGGAGGAACTGCGTGACGGCAGAAGAGTGCTATTAGGTGCGAAAAACTCTTAATGTCCGCGCAGTTGTTCCAACACCCGTTGCAGGTCATGTGGAAGCGGCGAACTGACGTCGACGGTGACGCCGGTATCGGGATGGGTGAAGCGAAGGCGCGCCGAATGCAGGAACTGGCGGCCGACCCCCAGTTCGTCCTTGCGGCGCCCGTAGACTTTGTCACCGGCGACCGGATGGCCGATAGCCGCCAGGTGCACACGGATCTGGTGTGTGCGGCCGGTCTCCAGCCTCACTTCGAGCAGCGAATAGCCGGCAGAACCCTTGCGCGGTAAAGCAGCGGTAGTCCCGGCGCCAGGCTTGCCGGCTGCGACGGCGGCCCGGTCAGCTGCTGCGGTGACCCCGGCGGCCGGCGCCCCGCCCCAGCTCTCCAGCACCCGGAAATGGGTCACGGCGTCACGACCGCCCTTTTTGGTGACCGCCATCTGCTGCCGCTCGCGGGCGTCCCGCCCCAGCGGCGCCTCGATAGTCCCTTCCCTGGTCTCGAACAGGCCGTGGACCAGGCAGAGGTAGGTGCGTTCGATCTTGTGGCGAGACAGCGCCTCAGTCAGATGCCGATGGGTCTCCTCATCGCGGGCGACGATCAGCAGTCCCGATGTATCCTTGTCGAGGCGATGTACGATACCTGGACGGTGCGGGTGCTCGCCGCCGGCGATCTGGCGGCCGAGCAGTCCATGGACCAGGGTTCCGGTGTTATGCCCCTTGGCCGGATGAGTGACGATGCCGGCGGGCTTGTCGACAACCAGCAGGTTCTCATCCTCGTAGGGGATATCGAGGTCCATGTCTTCCGGCTCCAGGTCGAAAGGCTCCGGAGGCGCCAGGAAGACTTCGACATGCTCTCCTTCGCTCACCTTGTAATTCTTGCTGCGCTCCTGGCCGTTCACCGAGACCATCCCGCTGGCGATCAGTTTCTGGGCGGCAGCGCGGGAACCGATATCCGGAGCCGCGGCGACCAGGCGGTCGAGACGCTCTCCGTTATCATCCGGTGTCACCGCTATGGTAAAAGAATTCTCGGGTTCGCCGGGTGTCATACGGGGGCCCCTCCGTCACGAGCCCCTGTGCCGGGGTCCCTGCCATCCGCGTCTTTGTCTTCCTGCTCTCCCCGGCCCGATACCCCAGAACCAAGCACACCAATATCGTGTGTCCCGGTGAGCAGCCGGTAGGCCAGCAACACAACTCCGATGACTATGTATGAGTCAGCCAGGTTAAACGCCGGCCAGAACTGAAAATGCAGGAAGTCGGTGACGCTGCCGTTGACGGCACGGTCGATGAGATTGCCGGCGCTGCCCGCAACCAGCAGCGCCATGGGCCATGCCAGACTGGGATTATCGCTGGTTGCCAGCGCAGCGCCCACCAGCAACAAGACGATCACAGAGCCGACCGCGAGGATCAGGGCTGAGTGTCCGTCCATCATGCCGAAAGCGATGCCGCTGTTCTGTACATGTTCCAGCCTGAAGAAGGGAAGAATCGAGATCAGGTTGTGGGGATCCAGCCGGGCGCGCACCAAATATTTGGACAACTGGTCAAGAGCCAGCAGGAACAGTATCAGCAGCAGCAGTCTGAGTGGAGCCCGGCGCAAGGAAAATTATCTTTTGTCGCGCCGCCGCTGGCAATCGACACACATCGCGACGTATGGCAGTGCCTCCAGGCGCTCTTTGGGGATCGGATTGCCACACGATTTGCAGATACCGTAAGTGCCGCCATTGATGGCGGCCAAGGCGTCATCCACCCGCTCCAGCAGCAGACGAACGTTTTCCTCAAGGGACATGTCGAGCTCGCGGCCGAGGG
>JAUSDE010000023.1 GCA_030650885.1 Thermoleophilia bacterium | reverse complement strand
GGCAATCTGGGGAATGAGCGGGTCTCGATATCGAGGTAAAGTGAGTCCATGTTTATATTGTAGACATTATGCCTGACAGAAAGAATCAGGGGCGCTCTTCGAGCGCCCCTTGGAATCACGTCTGACTATGTTGACTTAACTGTTTCTCACTTTCTACGCGCTGCAACCAGCTTCGAAGCTATCGTAAGCAGCAGGCTGACCGGCAGGATCATCCCGAAACAGAAGATGAGCGCTGTAGTCATGCTGAAACCCGTGTTCGGAAGTGTGCTGGCATGGAATGCCGCCAGGTCACTGTTCACTACCGGATCGCTGAATTCCGACTCGTTATTTGTCGGGGTGCAGCCGCTTCCCTCACACAATGGCTCTGGCTCCGGATCACATTCCGGGCCCTCGCAGACGGGCTCCGGGTTGCACTCGGGTCCTTCACATGGTGGATCAGGATCGCACTCAGGCCCTTCGCAAAGCGGCTCGAAGTCCGTGCAGATCGATATATCCGTCTGGAAACCCCTGACGCCTTTGGGAATCAACCATTTAAGCGTGAAGTTGATGAGCTCACCCGGAGAAAGATCCCCCAGCATCAAAGGCAGCGGCGTGTCGATCTTTACGTTTTTCGTCGCCGTGGCTTCAGTGACCCTCACCTGGTACAGATCGGTCGTACTGGTGTTGGTCAGCCTGTAATTGATGGAAAGCAGGCTGGCATTATAGTCGTCCATGCTGGCCCAATATACGTCTGATCCCGTGCCACATATCAGTTCGAGATATTGATCCGTATCACAGCAGGCAGCGCTATCGCTACCGGTGGTGTTCTCGCTGCCACCTGCCGTAGCTGCCGGTTGGGGCTGTGTGGTTTCTGGTGCTACAGGATCTGAGGCAGAACCTGACTGGCCGGCCGATGCCGCCGGTGTGCTGTCATCCGGCGTCGCGGATTCCGTCTCTGCCGCACCAACATCTGAAGTCGGCTGAACAGCATCGTCTATCTGGACCGGTTCGGGCACAAGGTCCGCGGTGAGTGGAGTCTGTGCAGAAGGAGCGCCATCAATGCCTGTCGATACTTCGGCCGCGGCTGTCTCACTGGCAGCCGCTAATGACGGCGACGACCAGAATCCAGCGAGCAGGACCGTGCAAATAATCAACTTGAACAACAATGTGCTTTTGCGGGGCTTACTGAAAATATTCTTCATTGATTTACCCCCCTTCCTGCATTTCCCGCCATAACGCTATTCACATCCATGTATTCATCGTGGAAGACAACGAGTTTGAATTATATTACGAATAAATGTTGATGTAAATAATCAACTATCAATATTTGCCGCGAGGTCAGGAGCGTCAGCCCTGGGAGGTTTGGAGGCGACGAGCGGACTCGAACCGCTGTACGAGGTTTTGCAGACCTCTGCCTAGCCACTCGGCCACGTCGCCTCGGGGGGGCTATCATGCCCGGGAAAACACAGAGACGTTGCGGGCAACGTCTCGTGAATGGAAAAACTGGAGCGGATGAAGGGATTTGAACCCTCGACCTTCTGCATGGCAAGCAGACGCTCTAGCCAACTGAGCTACATCCGCACACGCGTTAGGAATTATAGGGAAAGCCGGGGCCGGTTTCAATCAAAGGGGGAAATATTAGCCGGGCCGGCTACGCCCGCCCGTCAATCGGAGCCGTCAACCGCAGACCAGATGCCGATGTTCGGCAGCACCCGCATGAACTCTTCCCAGCTCTTCTGGAAAGTGAGAAAATCGCCAAAAGGATCGCCCTTCAGGTGTGCTTCGGCCTTGCTGATAGCAATGTTGACCATGCACTCGGCGGCGTCTTGCTCCATGCCAGCCTCCATGTACTCGCTGGCCATCTCCAGGGAAGTATCCATTACCCTGTCGTGGAAATCGTCCCTCAGAAAGCAGCCTGGGTATGGATCGAAATCCTCGGATGTTATGCGATGGACCCAGTTGTTGTGCTGAGTCGCCAGCTTGGCGCGCTCGCGGGCAAAACGGATGATGTCCTGGCGGATCTGGAACCATGGTGGCGAACATTTGGGCGGCGGCAGGTGCCGGATCCAGAGTTCATTGTCCAGCAGAAACTCGTGGCCGAAGAAACGGGCGTTCATGAGATAGTCGATGTCCTCACCCCGCGGCACCGTGGGATCAAACGGGATCTTTTCAAAAAGAGAGCGGTGGATGACCATGTTGCCGCCGAAGACAAAGGGGGTCGGCTTCAGGCGCGGCCCCTGCCCGATGATGCCGAAAGCCTCGTTCATGGCCTCGCGGTTGCCCCACTTGCGCTGCCACTCCAGTTCCGCTGGCGGCAGAAGATATGAGTCATCCTGATTCACATAATATCCGGCGATGCCCGACACTGAGCGGTTCTCGTGCTCTTGACCGATGAACTCGGTAGCTTTCTTCAGGTAATCGGGATCTTCATAGATCTGGTCGTCATCGAAAAGGATGGCGACGTCGGCGCCGGTCAGCGCCGCTGCCAGCAGGCACATATTGCGGATGTTTGAATAACCTTCGAGGCTGAAAAACTGGTCGTATTCAGACATTCCCGACGCTGCCAGGCGGCGGCGCCAGAAAACCAGCTCGTCTGGTCCGATAAGCATCATGGGAAAGTCGTAATCGAACTGGGCTACGATCGACTGCACTTTAAGCTGGACCGCCTGTTTGATCTCAATCCGCGTGGGAGCAGCTACTACCGCCACCGCAAACCCTTCCTCCGCATTCAGGATAGAAAGGCTGGCCAGGGCGCGCGACAGGGTTCCATCATGATCCAGCGGGGTTGCGTGGTCGTAAAGAAAGTCTGACTCGAGAGTACACATCGGCGCCTCGGACTCTGGTCCGCGCCAGTATGTTGGAATGACGATGGTTGTTTTCATATAGATAAAAGCATTTCTTGGCGGAAATCAGTGGCCGGATTCGTCCAGCGCCTGGTTAACCAGTTCATCCGCGTGAGCATTGGCTTCCCGAGGGATGCTGCTGATCTCATACTCTTCCAGGCGGGATAGAAGTGATTTAGCCTGCTGGTAGTATGGCCGTAAACCCTCATTCTTAACCCTGTAGGCCCCTTCGAGCTGGCGTACGATAAGTTCGCTGTCGGAAAAAATGGCCAACCGTGTCACACCGCGGTCGAGGGCGAGCTCAAGACCGGAGATCATCGCCTGGTATTCGGCGACGTTGTTTGTGGCTTCGCCGATATAGCTGGCCAGTGTCTCCACGGGTTCGCCGTCCGGGTCGGCCAGCACGGCGCCGATTCCGGCCGGGCCAGGGTTGCCACGGGAGCCTCCGTCAACATGCAGGTGGTGCATAGATTTCTCCTCCTGGTCGGTCAGCTGGGTCTTTTTCAGTGCAGGCGCCGCCTGCCAATAGCCGGTCGGTACCGATGATAACAGGACACTGACGCCGCGGGGCTGCATCTCGCGCTCCAGGCGAGGCAGCCAGGCGGCGAGCGCCGTTCTCTCGCTGATGTCGTGAGGCAGATTGACCAGCCCCAGCCCCAACTCCGCGCCCAGAGCCGCGTCATGATATTTGAAATCGCCGGTCACCAGCACGTCGGCTCTACCAGCCGCGAGCGAAATGTAGCCCGCGCCACTGCCGGGGACCAGCGCTACATTTCGTACCGGCATCTCGGGATCACCCACAAAACGTGCGCCGCGCATACTGAAGATCTCAGCCAGCATCGAGGCGAAATCAGACAGGCTGACTTCTGCGGGCAGTTCACCGATCCGGCCGCTGCCGGCGTTGTGGTGGCGTGTCTCCAGCGGATAGATATCGTAAGCAGGTTCCTCGTAAGAGTGTGCTGCTTTCAGGGCCCGGACGACTTCATCGATCTTCTGGGAAGGAAAGACCAGCTCCAGGCGTATTTCAGGTGTCTGCTCGTCGCTGCCGACCTTGCCTTTAGCCGGGTGAGCCCCCTCTAAAGGCAGAAAAGTGCCGGTGCCTTCTGAGTACCAGGAACAGTGGCTGTAATCGCCGATGGCCCCGGCGCCGGCGGCGAAAAGGCTCTCCCGTACCGGCTCCAGGTCGGCCGGCGGAACGAACACCACCAGTTTCGACAGACCCGCCATGGCGCCCTGAAGCGGTGTGACCCGCCGCAGGTCTATCAATTCGGCCATGGTGTCGGCGAGGCCGCCTTTCGCCGCGTCGAGGTTCGTGTGAGCGACGATTATCGCTATATCTTCCCGGCTGGCCCGGAGTATAAGGCGGCCGGTCGCCGTATCGTCGCTGACTGCGGCCATCGGCTGAAAAATCAGGGGGTGATGGGTGAGGATGATGCCGCATTTCTGGTAAGCCGCCTCGTCGAGCACCTCGCCGGTGACGTTGAGGGTGACCAGCACGGAGGAAGAACGGTTCAAGCTGCTGCCAACCTGCAGGCCGATGTTGTCCCAATCCTCCGCCAGGGATCCCGGCGTCAGGCGTTCCATGGCATCAAGGAATTCGCCGGCGGTGATCGGCATCAGACTGCGGCGCCCATGATTATGGCTGAGAACCGGGCAGGGACAGCCCGGCCAGACCTGTCATTCATCTGTCTTCTGCATATCTTCTCCACAGCAAACAAGGGTCCCGCCGCCGGCATGTGTAACCACGACTTCATTTCCACAGATGCTGCATAAATACTTTTCGCCCTCGGCCTGGACCGGCATTCGAGACCCCTTTCCAATGGAATACAGACAAGGCTAATCCTATCAGTCTCCAGGTTGGACCTGATCGATTGTAGCTTCCCCCCATAATCTCACAATAAACCCGGTACCTGGATCTTCAAGCCACGCGCTCCGCCTGCGCAGCGCCACTGCCGGCCAGTCTCGCAAAGACCGTGCCGCTAATGTATAGTTTTCAAAATGTCATCTTTCAACATACTCATTCAGCCTGCTTCAGCGCGGTAACCGCAAATAATCAGATGATCTCCCCAGGACTCCACTCCTATGAAAATGACTGACCGGCGCATCGCGAAATACTGGCCGCTGGCTCTTGCGGTCGCTATTCTCTGGCTTACGATTGCTGTGTTGCAGTACAAATCGCTCTCGACCCAGGACGGCACTTTCGTCTATACCCAGGACGATGCCTACATCCACATGGCCATGGCCAAGAACATGGCCACGCATGGCAATTGGGGAGTGAACGCCGGCGAGTTCCAGTCGGCCTCGTCCTCGCCGCTCTGGGTGCTGATGCTTTCCTTCCTCTACCTGTTCTTTGGCGTCAACGTCATCACGCCGTTCCTGATGAACATCGTTTTCGTCACCCTGACGGTTGTGGCGGCTTATTTCATCCTCAGGCAGCAGGGGATCCAGTCTCGATACAACTTCCTGGTCTTACTGGGCCTGATCTTCATAGCCTCGCTGCCGCCGCTGGTCATGCTGGGGATGGAGCACAGCCTTCATATCCTGTTGACACTGCTTTTCGTATATCTGGCGACGCTGGTCCTGACCAGCGACGAAAAAGGCTCGCTCAGCCGCAACGCCAAATGGCTGCTGGTGGTGACGCCTTTCTTCGCCCTCTGCCGCTACGAGAGCCTGGTAATCATCGGCCTTGTCTTCCTGATGATACTGCTGAAAAAACGCTGGCTGCTGGCTTTGTCGGTGCTGGGGCTGGCCGCCCTGCCCGTCGGCATCTTCGGATTGATCTCCATCCGCAACGGCGCCCAGTTCCTGCCCAACTCGGTGGAGCTGAAGACCGGCACACCGCTTTTGCCGTTCGCGGCGTGGCTGAAGACCAACATCCGCCACGCCTATCTTCCGGTGAAGCGGCTGGTTGCGAGTTCGCTGTTCCTGAACCTGGGGCTCGCCAGCGGGCTGATCCTGTTCCTGACTTTTGGCCTGAGAAAGGCGCGCGAGTGGAACCAGGTGCTGGTGATGAACTCGATCCTGATCCTCGCGGTCTTTTTCCATTTCCAGAACAACCCATCGCCGAACTACCGCTACGACGCCTACCTGATCTCACTGGGGATAATCGCCATCTCGATTCCCCTGTTCCGCTATATCGCCGGCAGGAGCTGGCCAGGGCAGAAGCGGGAGCTATTGCTGCTGGCCGTGTTCTCTGTTCCACTGGTGCTGCTTTTCATGGTGCCGTTCCTGAACCGCAGCTATATCAACCACAAGGTGGCGCCGCTGGAGACCCGCCGCACCTACGAGCAGCATATGTTCATGAGCGAGTTCGTCAATCGGTATTACTCGGGCAAGGGCGTTGCCCTCAACGACATCGGAGCCATAAATTATTACGCCGACATCAGCAGCGTCGACCTCTGGGGCCTGGGGACCAACGAAATCGCCAGGGAGCGTATGGACATCAGGGCCAAGAATCCCGCTGCGGAGACTTTTGTATTGAGCGAGCAGCAGATCGATGACATTACTCGTTCCAGCGGTACCGATATCGCCATGCTCTACCATGAGATCTTCGAGATCGACGGCGAGAGCCGCATCCCGGATAACTGGGTGCTGGTCGGCCGCTGGCTGTGTTACCGATACGAGCGCGACTATTACGACAAGGTCTCTTTCTACGCGGTAAAACCCGAGGAAGTAGAGATGCTTAAGAACAACCTGCGCGAGTTCGCTCCGGAGCTGCCTCCGAATGTGATCCAGGAAGGGTTATATACGGAAGGCATGTGATCATGTAGGTTGACAAAATGCCTTTCCGGGCGTATTCTCATTGACGTTTCAGTTGATTAATGCATCCTCTTCCATCCCCCAGCGAGGAAGATATGAGATCTGTCAAAATAGCAATGCTCTGGCTTGTCATGCTTGCCACTGGCTTGGGTCTCGGAGTTCTTGCGGGGCCCGGTGATGAGCCAGCATCGGCGACAGACGCGGGTCCTGCCTCATGCACTGATGGAGCCATCGAGTATGCTACGCTGGACCAGTCAAGCGGCGCAGACGGACTAATGGTCCATATTGCCGGCCACACGTCATTCCCCGCAGCCGAATCTGTAAGTGTCTGGCTAGAGGGCGTCCAGCTTGAATCGCTTCCCGTCGATGTCTCGGGGGATTTCAACGGTTACGTCACCATTCCCGGTGAAACACCGGATGGTGATCATGAATTCATCCTCGCTGCCGGTGATTGTGTCCAGACAAGAACGGTCCTGTGCATCGGCGACAGCATCACTGAAGGCTCGTTCGCCACTTCCGGTGAAAACGCATATGCAAGCCTGTTGGAAGACAGCCTGTCGATGCGTAACGGCGATGGCAGCTGGCAGCTGGAAGTTTACGGCGCCTCCGGTTATGGGTCGCTGATCCTCGACAATATATTCAACCAGCCTTTCTACCAGGATAACCTCAATCCCCCGCCCTACTTTCCACGCAACTGGTGGAAAGACGCAACGCCCGACCTGGTGGTGATCGAGCTGGGCGTCAACAATCTGCCGGGACTCGACTGGAGCACGCGTTACGGTTCGTTCAGGGGATATTCAAGCGAGGACGAGGCGATAGCCTGGTGGAAGGCGGATGTCATGGGCGCCGTGGATTATCTCGTGAATCAGAAAGGCGTTACTGCGGAGCATATCCTGATCCTGGGCCAGTGGCCGTTCGGCAGCCCTACCAATTATCGCGGCGAGAGATATGCGGGCGGTGACGAAGAGGACCTTTGGAACAGATGGAACGCTGAAATGGAAAACCAGACCGATGCGCTGGGATGCAGGTTCGTGCCGATGGCCGACGTGTTCGGGATCGACTATATCCCCAGCACTGAGGAGCCAGGCGGCGATCCTGAGAATCTGATTGACCACGAACACGGCAACTCCAACGTTCATCCTAATGACCATGGCATGCAACTCTTTGCTTCCAGGATCGCGGATCGTATACCACCCGAATTCAGCGGCGGCGAACGATATAGCCTGGAATACACTGTCGATACTACTCCGGCTGGTGAGCTGCCGTTGACGCTGGCCATCGGCGGTCCATACTGGGCGAATTATGCTGATTACGCCAGCGGCCTGTTGTCTGTCGATTTTATTTTGCGAAATATCGGCGGCGATACAGCCTCGTCGGTACAGATCGTTGGCTGTGACAGCACCAACGGCGCAATCTGCATATCGGAATTACCCGTGTCTGCTGGCGAGATCCCGGCTTACAGTCAAACCGGTGTTACGCTACGATATGCGGTGCCACCCGGCGTATCGCATTTCAGGGTCAGCCTCGCAGCGAGCGCGCTGGAAGCGGATGGAACCGAACACTTCTATCCGCGGGCGCCGGAGATGTGAACGCCCGACCCCTGGAAACGCTCGTTTTTTTGATGAAGAAGGCGGGTGGCAAGGAAAGCCGGGTCGCATATAGAAAATAAAGCTGCAGGCCGAACGATGACAAGCGACCTAAAATCTGGGGGCGTCATGAATCTGAAGAAATCCTTCGCGGTATTACTCCTGTGTTTGATCATGGCCACTCTGCTTTCGGGTTGCGCCCAGTCCAACGCCGTAGAAGGGACTGTCGGCTCAGATGGAGTAGCAGGATTCTTTCCGGGGCTTTGGCAGGGACTGATCCTGCCGGTCTCGTTCATCATCTCGCTCTTTGACGATAGCGTGGGCGTCTACGAGATACACAACAACGGCAACTGGTATAACTTCGGTTTCGTTTTTGGCGCCTCGATCATGTTCGGTAGCGTTCTGGCTTCGAAGAAGCGCTAGGTTGCAGGACGAGCAATTCTTCCGAGGAGCTGAAGTGCTGCGGCAGACTCAAGCACGCTAACTGCATCTTTCTATCTTGTATATAAGTAAATGATGTTCGTCTCGTTGTGCCATGATTTAATCTCATGCCAGCCAGGCAGCAGGAATCTCTTCATCTCTTCGCAACCTATGCACTCCGGGCCGTAATCAAACATCAGCCAGACCCGGTCAACCCCTTGTAGCGCCCTGTCTGCCTTGCCGCTCAGTTCCGCGAGGGGCATAAGTTTTTCAGTACTCGCGCGCATTTTCTGGTGCAGGAAATAATCGAACCAGTCATCTCTTTCGGGCAGGATAGCAACCTCGGGATTATGGCTGTCAGCTGGTGATATCCTGCCGCCACCCATTCGCGTATCCTCAGGCAGGTAATAACCCAGCGACACGGCGCACTGCGCGTAGGGAAAGCAGAACAGGTAATCTCCTTCGCGGTAGCCATCCGTGATCGCTTTCAGGGGACCACGATAATCCATGTTTGTTGGAGGACCGGGACCCAATAAAGTGATCGCCGCCAGACCGGTTACCGCCAGTATGCCGATAATGGTCCGGTTGTTTCCTTTAACAGGAACAATAATCAGTGCCAGTAACAATAATAAGGTCGGCGTTGCCCACAAATAAAACCGATAAGGCCACACGAATATCTCACCGGCTACAGAAAATACGATTATCGGCAAAGCAACCAGCAGAAATGTGTAGAGGATCAGTCCGATCGCCCTTTTGTAAACGACTTTTAGCTCCGGCGATTGATTTCTTGCCATGACAAAAACTGAACCAGCGATGTCAAGAATAAAAAAGATCGATACCAGATAGAACAACAAGTTGAACAGCGCATTATCATCGTGCAGCTTTACATGAAGTTCTATTGCGTAAGCGCCACCGATCAGAATGATCGGCGCTTCCAGAAACCAGACTATGATCTCCTCAGCCGTGAAACTCATTTCGATCATATTTGTGGAGCCACGCGCAATAAGCCACGTGATGATCATCGTTGCGGTGAGAACTGCCTGGCTGGCAATCCACGGCGCCAGCGGATTTTTTTTGCGGTCCCTGATGATCAGGTACAGTGGGAGCTGAGCCACAAGCAGCATTGCGGTAAATAGGTGGGTGAAAAGCGTGGCGGCGGTTATCGCTGTATAAGCGATCCAGTTTGCACGTCTTCCCCGCGTAACGCATCTCACCAGAAAATACGTCGACAGGAGAGAGCTTGCGGCCAGCCAGGAATAAAGAGTTGCGTCGCGCGAATACCACACGAGAAATGGTGATACTGCAACCAGAGCCGCCGCCCAGAGACCTGTCTGTCTGGAAAATAGTTCTTTCCCGACGAAATAAACAATGATTATCAGACAGACGCCGGCCGCCCATGACAACGAACGCGACCAGGCTTCAACGGAATAAAGACTGAACCAGAACCGGCCAATCACATAATAAAGCGGAACATCCCCCCACTCCGCCAACCCGGTCATGAAATACTGCATCGGCAGCCTGGTGACCCAGACCGTCTGAAGTTCATCAAACCAGAGGCTGTCCCTGCCGATTCCGACAAAGCGGATCGTGGCCCCGACGAATACTATCAGCGGCAGCAGCAACTGGTTGAATCTGCTTTTAATAAAGCTCACAAACAGAGAGTATTACATCTGGCATATGACATAAAGAGGCGGCCCTGCGGGCCGCCTCTACTGTCTGCCGTATCTTCAATCCTACTGTTTCGTACTTCTGTTCAGTCCACAGGGATACTGCCTTCTGTCATTTTAATCCGGTTTCAGGTAGAAGTCTGCGCAGCGTCACTACTC
This sequence comes from Thermoleophilia bacterium, assembly GCA_030650885.1. Classification (GTDB taxonomy): domain Bacteria; phylum Actinomycetota; class Thermoleophilia; order BMS3ABIN01; family BMS3ABIN01; genus JACRMB01. The sequence goes on along the minus strand of JAUSDE010000023.1, from coordinate 1,022 downwards.
CCGGCGTCGTCCTTTTGCCCATGCATCCCGTGCCGGCGCTTCGCGCCGTCCTGACCCTGGCCACATGTGGCTCCTGTCAGATCGCTAAACTGTTTGACATCACCCTCAGGAGCGGCGATCTGAAAGTCCTCGCCAAAGCGCGAGATTTTCACGGTAGCGTTGAGGGTTATCGACTGAATGCCCTTGAGCGCTGCGTCGGCCCTGACCTTGGCCTCGGCTTCCTTCACTGCGTCCCGGGCGCCTGATCCGGCGCCGTGCCTGCCGCCGCTATCGAGTGTGGCCAGCAGCGGGGCGAGAGTCGCGGGCTCTATTGAGACCGCTGCCCTGGCCTGCCGCAGCTGATCATCTGCATCGAGCCACCATTCCAGGTTGAGCTGCTTCACTGCACCTGTGAGTTGGCCCCTTGCCGCTTCGAGCTGAGCAGCCTCATCGGTTTTGCCACAGCTTCTGGCAGCCTCAGCTCCCTCGGTGATGGCCTTGTCCAGGTCTACTGTCGCCTGGTAGTGGGTGGTGCCGGTTCCGTCGATATCTTCCTGGCCAACGGTCTTGACGTCCTTGAGCAGCGCTTTCGGCCCACCGGGAAAGGCGCTTTCGGCGCAGGCGCGATCTTTGTCTCTGGCTTCGCCGTTATCGGCAGGCGTCCCGTTGTCGTCTGCACCTGCTTCGTCAGCCTTTTCTTCATCATTACCCGGGTCGCCATCCGATTTCCGTCCATGATATTTTGACATATCGCCGGTGTTGTACCAGTCGCCAGCCAGCTTCACGTACATCTGATCATCCACTGCAATGAACTGCAGGTCTGACAGTGCACTCTGGACCATGCCCGCACCCAGCGTCGCCTGCGCATTGCCGGCGCCCATTTCAGCGGCGGCTTTCTGAATGATCGTGTCCAGGCCGGTCACCTGCAGGTTTCCGTCGACCTCGGGCCCGCTTTCACCCTTTGCGAGATCGGCGCCGCCTTTGGCGTTCAGATTCAGCGGCAGGACCCCCGCGAGCTTCGGATCCACTGCGGACAGGTCACC
>JAUSDE010000022.1 GCA_030650885.1 Thermoleophilia bacterium | reverse complement strand
CGGGTCATATGTACACTTGAGCTCGACGACATTGCCATCCTTGTCTTTGACGACCTCACGGCAGGTCACGAAGTATGCGTAGCGTAGCCGCACCTCACGGCCGGGGGCCAGGCGGAAGAACTTCCGCGTGGGCTCCTCCATGAAGTCATCCCGCTCGATCCAGAGTTCCCGCGTGAATGGCACGCGGCGAGTTCCGGCGGATGCATCCTCAGGATTGTTCACAGCCTCCACTTGCTCGACCTGACTTTCAGGATAATTCTCAATGGTGACCTTGAGGGGATTAATAACCGCGAAGCGGCGGAGAGCCTTCCGGTTGAGAACATCCCTAACGGCATGTTCAAGCATCTCGACCTCGACAACGCTCTCGTTCCTGGCGACGCCCACCGTGCGCACGAAGTCGCGTATCGCTTCAGCAGGGAACCCGCGCCGGCGCAGACCAGACAGAGTCGGCATCCTCGGGTCATCCCAGCCGCGAACATGCCCCTCATTGACGAGCCGCAGGAGCGTTCGTTTGGAGAGCACTGTATAGGTGAGATTCAGCCTCGCGAACTCGTGTTGGTGCGGGCGCGACGGGACCGGAAGCTTATCGATGAGCCAATCGTAAAGCGGCCGGTGGTCCTGGAACTCCAGGGTGCAGATAGAGTGCGTAATAGATTCGATCGCATCGGACTGCCCATGGGCGAAGTCGTAGGTAGGATATATGCACCAGGCGTCACCAGTCCGCGGGTGCGCCGCGTGAAGGATCCTGTAAAGGACGGGGTCGCGCAGATTGATGTTCCCTGAGCTCATGTCGATCAGCGCGCGCAGAACGCGGGCTCCATCGGGGAACTCGCCGGCGCGCATCCGTTCCAGGAGATCGAGGCTCTCCTCCTCTGGACGGTACCGCCACGGGCTCTCTCGCCCCGGTTCTGTCAGCGTCCCACGGTACTGCCGGATCTCATCGGCAGTGAGTTCATCGACATAGGCCATACCGCTGCGCACCAGGTGGCGTGCCCATTCGTAGAGTTGCTCGAAGTAGTCAGAGGCGAAGTACAGGTGCTGACCCCAGTCAAACCCAAGCCAGCGGACGTCGGTCTTGATGGCATCGATGTACTCCAGTTCCTCCTTCACGGGGTTGGTGTCGTCGAAGCGTAGATGGCAGCGGCCGCCGAACTCCTCGGCGATGCCGAAGTTGAGACAGATTGACTTCGCGTGTCCTATGTGGAGGTAGCCGTTCGGCTCAGGCGGGAAGCGGGTGATGACTGTCCTGTGCCGACCTTCTCGTAAGTCGGCGGCTACTATCTCGCGGATGAAATCACTGCGATCAGATGGAGATTGGGTCTGGTTATTCACAACGCAAAGGATAGCAGAAAATTCTATTAACGCTCAGCCTTTTTCCGATTGTGCGCTATGGCAACTTTATTTCTCGGCAGCAGAACCAGCTCCCGCTTGTAACTCTTGTGTACCGCGTCGACTTCCTCATGCAGCCGCCTGGTGACAGCCTCCATCTCATCGCGCAGGCGGGCTATACGGTCGTGCAGGCTCTCGATCTGCCCCTCCAGCTCGATGACCTTCTCCACGCCAGCAAGGTTCATTCCCAGATCTGTCGTCAAACGCTGAATATAGCGCAGCCGCACGATGTCTTCTTCTGAGTAAAGGCGCGTGTTCTTTGGGGTGCGAGCCGGCGTGATCAGGCCTTTCTGCTCGTAGATGCGCAGAGTCTGGGGATGCATGCCTGCCAGTTCCGCGGCTACCGAGATCATGAACAGGGCTCTCGTGTTTCCTGGTCTCAGAGTGCCGGCCATCTAGGATTTCAGTTCCTCTCGCGGATTCTCGTCACGGAGTCTGGCGTATTCCTCAAGGGCTTTCTTTTGTGCTTTATTGAGGTCCTTTGGAACGTCCACTTTTATCTTCACCAGAAGGTCGCCGTTACCGCTCCCCTTCATGTGAGGAGCGCCCTTGCCCTTTACTCGTAGCATCCTGCCGTTCTGGGTTCCTTTGGGAATCTTCAGGGAGATATCGCCGTTGGTTGTAGGCACCTGCACCTTGGAGCCGAGAGCTGCTTCGGGAAAAGTTACCGGAACAGTGATGACGAGATCGTCGCCCCGGCGATGGAACATGGGGCTGGGCGCGACTTCCATACGCACATACAGGTCTCCGGGCTGACCTCCCTGGGGCGATGGCTGGCCTTTCCCCTTAAGCCGTATCTTGCTTCCGGTTTTTACCCCGGGCGGGATCTTGACGGTATATTTTTTTGTCGCTCGGACGACGCCTGCGCCGCCGCACCGGTGGCACGGATTCTCGATGATGCTTCCTGCGCCGCCGCACCGGGGGCAGGCCGCGCTGAGCGCGAAGAATCCCTGGTTCTGGGCGACCACTCCGCGGCCGCCGCACTCCGGGCAGGTGATTGCGGAAGTTCCAGGTTCGGCACCGCTGCCATGACAGGTCTGGCACTGGATGTTCTTTTCCACGGCGATCTTGGTGGTAATAACCTTGAGAGCATCCTCGAACGATAGGTTCAGTACATAGGTAAGATCCGATCCTCGTGCTGGCGCCTCCCGACCGCCACCATATCCGCCACCACCACCGCCGCCGAACATGTCGAAAATATTGCCGAAGCCGCCAGAACCAGCGCCTCCAGCGCGGCCGCCGCCACTGAACATGTCACCAAACATGGAGGGATCGAAGCCTTGTGCCCCGGCTCGGTGTCCGCCACCGCCACCGAAAAAGGCTGGTCCGGCGTCATACTGTTTGCGCTTCTCGGGGTCGGACAGGACGTCATAGGCAGCCGAGATCTCCTTGAATTTTGCCTCGGCGCTCTTGTCGTCGGGGTTGGCGTCCGGATGATATTTGCGCGCGAGCTTCCGGTATGACTTCTTTAACTCAGCCGGCGTGGCGCTCTTATCGACGCCCAGTATTTTATAGAGGTCTTCCACGGTCTATCAGGACGGCTTTTCTCCGCCGTCTTCTTCGGGAGTGGTGGAGACGATGACCTTCGCCGGGCGCATGACTTTCTCGTCGAGCTGGTAGCCCTTTTCCAACACCTGCATCACCGTTCCCTCCTCGTGCTCTACGGAAGGCTGGCACATGACTGCGTCATGCTGGTTGGGGTCGAACAGCGCGCCCTCGGCTTCAATCTCGCAAAGCCCTTTCCTGGTCAGCAGGTCACGAAGCTGTGAATAAACGAGTTCGACGCCGCTGGTCAGCAGTTTCTCGTCATGCTGGGCCGCCGCCTGCATGGCCCGCTCGAAATTGTCGAGAACCGGCAGTAGCTCCTCGATTACCTCAGTCTGAGCACGTTGCGCGCGCTGCTCGCCCTCACGCAGCACGCGCTTGCGGAAGTTGTCGAATTCGGCTTTCAGGCGCTGGAGCGAGTCGAGGTACTCATCACGCTCGCGCAGCACTTCCTCGTGCAGCTCGGCCGTGATCTCGGCCAGGTCCCGCGCATCTGCTTTATTGTCTGAATGTGCCCCCGCATGTTTATCCGCACCCTTCCTGTCAGCGAAAGCACCAGGTTCATCCTTATGAGCTGCTGGTTTTTTATGATGGCTGGTCATATGGTTGTCCGGCAACAGCGGATCAGCTCTGCTTCTCTTCGTCGTCGATGATCTCGTAATCCGCATCTTCGACGACCTCGTCTTCGGCGGTCTCGGCATTGCCCGAAGATCCACCTTCGCCGGCACCCTGCGAAGCCTGTGCCTGCTGGTAAACCGCTTCGGCCAGTTTGTGCGAAGTTTCGAGAAGAGCTTCTGTTTTCGCCTTGATGTCGCCTACGTCATCGCCCTCCATGGCCTTCTTGAGATCGGCAGTAGCCGAGTCGATTTTGCCCTTTGTCTCGGTATCAACCTTGTCACCCATATCCTTGACGGATTTCTCCGTGGAGTAGATCAGGTTCTCGCCGTTGTTCTTCGCCTCAACCAGTTCTCGCAGGCGATGGTCTTCTTCCGCGTGTGCTTCTGCGTTCTTGATCATCTGGTTGATGTCGTCGTCCTTGAGGCCTGTTGAGCCCGTGATCTGGATCTTCTGCTCCTGGCCGGTTCCCAGATCCTTCGCCGAGACATGTACTATGCCGTTGGCGTCGATGTCGAATGCTACCTCGATCTGGGGGATGCCGCGCATCGCCGGCGGGATACCGAGCAGCTGGAACTTGCCGAGCGTCTTGTTGTAGGAAGCCATCTCGCGCTCGCCCTGGAGCACATGGATCTCCACGCTGGTCTGATTGTCGTCAGCGGTCGAGAAGATCTCACTCTTCTTGGTCGGGATGGTCGTGTTGCGCTCGATCAGCTTGGTGAACACGCCGCCCTTGGTCTCGATCCCCAGCGAAAGCGGAGTCACATCGAGAAGCAGTACGTCCTTGACCTCGCCTGCCAGCACGCCGCCCTGGATAGCAGCGCCGACTGCAACTACCTCGTCGGGATTGACTCCCTTGTGGGGCTCTTTGCCGGTCACCTTCTGTACCTTTTCCTGTACTGCAGGCATGCGGGTCATGCCGCCGACCAGGATGACCTGGTCGATGGCCTCAGCGCTGATGCCGGAGTCTTTGATGGCCGACTTCATCGGTTCGACTGTCTTCTCCACGAGGTCCGCGGTCAGCTCGTCGAGTTTGGCGCGGGTGAGTGTCATGGTCAGATGCTTGGGACCGCTTGCGTCAGCCGTGATGAACGGCAGATTGATATCGGTGTTCATGGCGGTGGAGAGCTCGATCTTGGCTTTCTCGGCGCCTTCGACCAGACGCTGCACGGCCATCTTGTCCTGACGCAGGTCTATACCCTGCTCCTTCTTGAACTCGTCCGCCATCCAGTCGACCACGCGCTTGTCGAAGTCGTCGCCGCCCAGGTGGTTGTTGCCGCTGGTGGCCTTGACCTCGAAGACGCCCTCGCCGAGCTCGAGCACTGAAACGTCGAAAGTGCCGCCGCCCAGGTCGAATACGAGGATGGTCTGGTCGTGTTCCTTGTCGAGCCCGTAAGCCAGTGAGGCCGCGGTCGGCTCGTTGATTATGCGTTTTACATCGAGTCCGGCGATCTTGCCGGCATCCTTGGTCGCCTGCCGCTGAGAATCCTCGAAATATGCCGGGACCGTGATAACCGCTTCGGTCACAGGCTCTCCCAGGTAATCCTCGGCGTCCCGCTTCAGCTTCTGCAGGATCATGGCGGAGATCTCCTGAGGCTTCCAGGTCTTGCCGCCGGCGTTGATGATGACGTCGCCGCTGGAGTCCTTTTCCACCTTGTACGAGACGGTCTTCTCCTCGTCGCGAACATTGGATTCCTTGCGCCCCATGAACCGCTTGATCGAGGTTATGGTGTTGTCGGGGTTGGTTACCGATTGCCGCTTGGCCACGGTGCCGACCAGCCGCTCTCCATCCTTGGTGAATGCGACGACGGATGGCGTCGTGCGTCCGCCTTCTGAATTGGGGATGACCGTCGGCTCGCCGCCTTCAAGCACGGCGACGCATGAATTGGTGGTCCCCAAGTCGATTCCTATTACTTTACCCATCTGTGATTCCTCCCTGTAATATCTTGTTAGCGCGCTGACAGTATAAAATCTAAGTCATAGCTTGTCAAATATTTAGACGCGACTACTCGGTGGGGGATTCATGCCCATTTCCACATCCCTATTAATCATTCCTTGTCATGGCGCTTGCCCTGGATGCAGCTGAGTAAAAGTTATGCCCTGACGGGTGGGATCTGTAACTTGTGGAAATACATGAACCCCGGACCATCGGCAGTTGCATGATGATAAAGTTAGGAATAGAGTGACGATTGTATCTATCGGATACAGCTGAGGAGAAAGAATGGCGGAAAAAAGGCTCACCCTCGGAGTCGCGGCCAGACTGTCCCGGTATCTTCAGATTCTGACCCAGACAAGGAAATCCGGTCGCAGCACCATATCTTCCAGGGTTCTCAGCGAGTACGCCAACGTCAATCCCACACAGATCCGCCGGGACCTGTCGGCTTTCGGAAAGTTCGGCAAACGTGGAGTGGGGTACGATGTCGATTACCTAATCACGCGTATCAAGGATATCCTCCACACCGCAGGCCAGCACAATATCGCCTTGCTGGGCTGCGGAAATCTCGGAACTGCCATCGCCAGTTCTGACGTTTTTGTGGATCACGGCTTCAGGATCGAAGCGGTATTCGACCTGGATCCTGCCAGGATAGGCCAGAGAATCGGCGGTCTTACCGTACAGCATCCGTCTGAGATCCCGGAGACTGTGGCTGAGCGCGATATTATAGTCGGAGTGCTGGCCGTACCTGCGAGCGCAGCTTCATCGGCCGCTAAATCACTGATCGATTCAGGCGTACGGATAATCTTCAATTACAGTGAGGCATTGCTGGACGCTCCACCAGGCGTCACGGTCCATTCCATGAGTCCCGCCGGTGAGCTGTTATATGCGCTGTATTTCTATCTGAGCTGAGCGAGGTGGCAGAT
>JAUSDE010000011.1 GCA_030650885.1 Thermoleophilia bacterium | reverse complement strand
CGTGAGACCTCGAAGCGGGGGTTGTCGGCTGTGGCGATCTCAGTCATCCGGTAACGGTCTTCAGAGCTGACGCCGGCTTCGATCTCCTTGTGAGGCGGAGTGCCGGTGGGCATGAACAGCACACGGTCCAGGCCATATTGTGATACCGCCTCTTCAGCACATACCAGATGGCCGATGTGGATCGGATTGAAGGTGCCACCCATGATGGCGATTTTTGTCGAAGACATGTTGTCAGCTCCGCTTCACGGCTATGCTTTGGCGCGCGTATCGGCGGGAGTGGCGGCTACGATTCAGCCGCGCACCTGTCCGTCACCGGTTATCACATATTTGACCGAGGTCAGCTCCCTGAGGCCCAGCGGGCCGCGGGCGTGCAGCTTCTGGGTGCTGATGCCGATCTCGGCGCCCATGCCGAACTGTCCTCCGTCGGTGAAGCGGGTGGAGGCGTTGATATAGACACAGGCGGCATCCACCCGGGCCGCAAATGCCCGGGAGTTTTCCAGGTCGCGGGTGAGGATGGCCTCGGAATGGCCGGTGCCATATGTTGTTATATGCTCGACAGCCTCGTCCAGGCCGCTGACGACCCTGAAGGCCATCTCCATATCGAGGTATTCGGTTGCGTAGTCCTCTTCAGTCGCTGCCGTGACGCCGTCCGCCTTGCCTTTTATATGCCGGCGGCTTTCCTCGTCCACATGGAGTTTGATCTTGCGCTTGAGCAGCTCTTTGGCGACGAGGGGCACAAATTCAGCCGCGACGTCCTGGTGGATGAGCAGCGTCTCGGCGGCATTACAGACCCCGGGGCGCTGGCACTTGGCGTTGAGCACGATCTTGAGAGCCTTATCGAGATCGGCGCTGGCGTCTACGAATACATGGCAGTTGCCGCCGGCGGCATAGATGACGGGAATCTTTGAGTTCTTGACCAGGTATTCCTTAAGGGACTCGCCACCGCGGGGAATCACGAGATCTATGTATTCGCTCATCTGCAGCAGCTGTTTCAGGTGGCTGCGGTCGCGGGACTCAACCAGCGATACGGCATGAGCCGGCAGCCCGGCAGCGGCGAGCGCGCCGTTTATGACCTCGGTAAGCATCCTGATGGAGTGCAGGGCGTCGCTGCCGCCGCGCAGGATCACGGCGTTGCCTGTCTTCAGGCAGAGCCCGGCGGCGTCCACGGTCACGTTGGGCCGCGCCTCGAATATCACAGCCAGTACGCCGAACGGTACGCGTACCTTCTCGATCTGCATACCGTTAGGCAGCCGCCAGCCTTCGACGATCTCGCCGACTGGATCCGGCAGGGAGGCGATGCTCCTGAGGCTCCAGGCCATCTCGCGGATGCGGTCCTCATCGAGCATCAGCCGATCCATCAGCGCCCCGGAAAGATGGGCCGCCTTGCCCTCCTTGACGTCGTCGCGATTCTCACGCAGTATCTCGGGAGTGCGGCGCTCGAGCGCCATGGCGATCTCGTTCAGCGCCTTGTTCTTGGTGGCTGCAGGGAGGGACGCCAGCTCGCGGGAAGCCTGCCTGGCATTGACACAAAGGTCCTTGATCTTCATCTGTTCACCCGTTCTTTTAGTCCGCCAGCACGAAATAGTCCCGGTGGATGACTTCCTCTTCACCGTGGGGAAGAAGCTTCATGACCTGCCGGCTCTGCATCCCCTTTATACGGCGCAATTCGTCGGCGGAAAAATTGGTGATGCCCTTGCCGACCA
>JAUSDE010000010.1 GCA_030650885.1 Thermoleophilia bacterium | reverse complement strand
ATTCCCACGGTTATCGCGATCGAGCTGACGCTGCTGTTGCTCTGGCGTCGCAGCAGCGACATCAGGCTTGTCTGGGCGGGTTCATTTATTTTTGGAATCGGCATCGGCTACCATCCCACGCTCATGTTCTTTCTGCCGGCTCTCATCGCAGGAATCTTTTTTTTGGGGCCATGGCGCACACTCTTTAAGCCAAAAGCGATGCTCGTTACGTTGAGTCTGATCTGTGTTGGCCTGGCTCCATTCGCATATCTTCCGATCCGAAGCGCCATGGATCCACAGGTAGAATATGAAAAAGGTGCGATCGACTCCTTTTCGTCCTTGATAAAATATGCCAGCGCAAGCAATACTGCCGGGCATGGTGCCTTCCGCATGCCGGGGCTCAGCGATCTTACTGATAAGCTGGCGGAAGTCGTGAGGCAAGGCTACTTTCCGTCATATGCTTTCCTCGTCTTCGGGCCGGCGATAGTGGTGCTATACCCGGCGGTCTGGCCGGCGCTGCGGCGGATACGCCGCGAACTCATCTTCCTGGTAGCTGCGATGGTCGGGCATATGTTCATCGTATTCGCGATCAGCGGCGCCTACGCCCAGTACTACATGCCACTGCTGTTCTACTTTTCTGTCTGGGCGGGTTTTTCCGTATGGCTGATAATGGCCATGTCGGACGCATATCTGGCCGATGGCCGGTGGAAGAATGTGCCGGTGGCCGTCACCGGCCTGATCTATTTCAGCGTGCTGGCTTTAGGGTTGCCAAACGCCTGGGCCTTTGCGGACCATGGCAATGATACCGCCATGCGGGACTATGCCGGGATTGTCTTCCGAAATGCGGCCGAAAGCGCAACCGTGCTGGCTGGATGGGAGTCGTACACAGGCATGATGTATATGCAGTCAGTGGAAGGCGTGCGCCCCGACCTTGACCTGCGGTCATCACCGCCTGAAGGCTGGTCTGAAGTCCTGCCCGAAGTTAAGTCAGGTAACCCGCCACAGATCCTGCTCTCGCGAACCTTTCCCATCGAACGCGAGGGCCAGACCATGTCAGAGATAGGCCGCTTTTACTATCTGAGCATCAAGGGACGTACTTTCCAGGATTATTCCCACGGAGAACCCTATCCGGCGACGGTGCAGCTCTTCGTGGTGAAGTAACCTCACTTGTCATCCAGATGAAGCGGCACACTGGTGGACACGACGCCACGCTTGAACAGCAATATACCCTTTATCATCCATGCGGTCTGGTTATGCAGCAGGTGTTGCCACCATCTGGTGGGCACGAATTCCGGCAGGACCACGGTTATGACGCCGCCCCTGTGTGTCTCGCGCACGCCATCGATGTAATCCATCAAGGGCTCGATCACCGAACGGTACTCTGACTCGAGCACGATCAGCGGCACGCCCATGCCGTGAGTGTTCCATTTCTGCTTCACCCGTGTCGTCTCCATGGGGTCGAAGCAGACATAGACAGCGACCGCGTCCTCGGACAGGGCCTTCGCGTACCTGATCGCATTGACCACCGCCTGATGGGCGCCGGACACCGGTACAATGACTGAGTGGTGGGTATATTCCACCTGTACTTTCCTGCCGGTCAGCGAAAGCTGGTCCGCGACCGAGTCATAGTGGCGCTTCACCTTCTTGGTCAGATAGACGATCACCGGTATCGCGATAATGACGATCCAGGCGCCGTGAAGGAATTTTGCGCTGGCGATGACGATCAGCACGACAAATGTTGTGATGGCACCTGTTCCATTGATCACGATGCCCTTTTGCCAGCCCTTCCCCTTTAGCCTCAGCCAGTGTCTGACCATGCCTGATTGTGACAGTGTGAACGAGAGAAAGACGCCGACTGCGTAAAGGGGTATCAGCGCATGGGTCTGCCCTTTGAAGACGACAACCAGGGACATCGCCAGCAGGCCGAGGATGAGGATACCGTTGGAGAAGACCAGCCGGTCACCGCGGCTGCCGAATTGCCGGGGCATGAAACCGTCAGCCGCCATGACCGACGAAAGCCGCGGGAAGTCCGCGAAAGAAGTGTTGGCCGCGAGAATAAGGATGAAGGCGGTTGCAAACTGTACGACATAATAAAACGGCCCCCTGGAAAAGATCGCCGCGGTCAGCTGGGAAAGGACCGTCTCGTTCTCCATTGGGAGGATGTTGTAATGGTCTGTCAGAAAAGTTATTCCGATGAACATGGAGCCTAGTATCGCCGCCATCCAGATCAGTGTGACGCTGGCGTTGCGCGGTTCGGGCGCCTTGAACGCACGGATCCCGTTGGAGACGGCCTCGATTCCGGTGAGGGCGGTGCAGCCTGACGCGAAAGCCTTGAGCACTACAAACAGGGCAAAATAACTGCTGGTGGCTTCGAGTACCTGCGGCTCCGGTGCCGGATCGCCGGAAAAATAGCGGGCGGCGCCGACACTGATCAGCACGAACATGCTGATGATGAAGATGAATGTGGGGATCGAAAAGATCTTTCCGGCTTCCCGCACACCTCTGAGATTGCCGATCATCAACAGGGCGATGGCGACCAGGCTGATCAGCACCTTGTGGTTGTAGATGGAAGGTATGGCTGACGAAAGCGCCGCCACCCCGGCCGTAATACTCACAGCCACTGTCAGCACATAATCGATCAGCAGCGCGGCGCCGGCCACCAGCCCTGCATTCGTACCCAGGTTGTCCTTGGCGACTATATAAGCGCCGCCGCCGGACGGGTAGGCGTGAATAGTCTGGAAATATGAGGTCGATACGATGGCGATCAGGATGGCGATACCAACGGCTATAACCATCGAATAATCGATCAGCGCCGTACCCGCGACCACCAGGGCCAGCAGGATCTCTTCCGTGGCATATGCTACCGATGAGAGCGCGTCGGAGGAAAAAATCGCGAGCCCTGTCGATTTGGAAAGGCGCTCGTGTTTTTCCCTCACCGTCTCGATGGGGCTTCCTATGAGGATCCTCTTCAGCGACATGCCGCAACAATCCTTTCAGGGCACGGCATCCGGGCATAAAAAAACCGCCAGCAATTCAGCGGTTGTCCACGCCTCTGTCGATTGCCCTTCCATACGCCTGCGAGGTTAGCTGACGGGCTCGGGCCTGGAAGTGCCCTATCCTGCTGGAATTCGCCCCGGTTACCTGGGTCCCCCGCATCCGCCAGATGACGGATTTAGGCTACAAATATTATTTCTGAATGAATTCTATTCCTGGTGGCTGGCGAATTACAACCTGACGCCTAGCAGATTCGCGGTAGCTGTTCTCCCGTGGGCATGGAAAGGATGCGCCGGCTTCCCAGAAGCGTGCGTGCATAGACTCTGGGGCGGGATGATTCAACCTCGGCAACACGGCCGATGACGGCGGCGTCGGCACCATAACGGCTGGCCCTCATTGTTTCCAGAACGATAGCGGCATCGTTCTCGGCCACGAAGGCTACCAGTTTGCCCTCGTTGGCCAGCACCAGCGGATCCAGGCCCAGCAGTTCGCAGGCAGCCCTGACTTCTCCGCGATATGGGATCTTTTCTTCCTCGATCTCGACATCGACGCCAGACGAGACCGCGATTTCGTTAAGGGTAGCCGCCACTCCGCCGCGGGTCGGGTCGCGCAGCACGTGGATCCCCGATGAGGCCGCCAGCATCTCCTCGACCAGTCGTCCCAGAGGCGCGCAGTCGCTCTGCAGTTCGACTTCAAAATCCATGCCCTCGCGCTTGCTCAGGATGGTCGCGCCGTGGTCTCCGATTGTGCCGCTGACGATGATTATATCGCCCGGCCTTGCGTTAGACCCGGAGATCCGCACACCATCCGGTATCGAGCCGACGCCGCTGGTGGTGATGAACACTCCGTCGGCGGCTCCGCGTTCCACAACCTTAGTGTCGCCGGCGACTACCTGTACTCCCGCCTCATCGGCCGCGTCTCGCATCGAGGCGACGATCCTCACAAGCTCTTCCAGCAGGAATCCTTCCTCGATGATGAAACCCGCGGTTATGTAGAGCGGCCTGGCTCCAACCATCGCCAGATCGTTTATGGTGCCTGTCATCGAGAGCCGCCCGATATCGCCTCCGGGGAAGAAGATGGGAGAGACTACGTGGCTGTCCACAGTGAACGCGATCCTGCCTTCAATATCGAGTGAAGCGGCGTCGTCCATGCGATCGAGGATCGGGTTGGAGAGCGCCTTGCCGAACAGCTGCGCCACCAGTTCCTGCGTCATCCGGCCGCCACTTCCGTGGGCCAGCAGTATCCGCCCGTCAGATTTCATATTGATAGTAGGCGGCGCAGGTGCCTTCGGATGAGACCATGCAGGGTCCCACGGGATGATCAGGAGAGCAGCTTTTGCCGAAGAGCGGGCAGTCGCGCGGGATCTTCTGGCCGGTGAGGATCGCGCCGCAGAGGCAGCCTTTCGGTTCCCGGGAATAGCTTACATCGACCTCGAAGTGCCTGGCGGCGTCGTGGGCTGCAAATTCCTCACGGATGGCAAGGCCGCTGCCGGGAATGATCCCCAGCCCCCGCCATTCGGCATCACCGGGTTCGAATATCTTTTCAATCATGGAGCGGGCCGCCGGATTGCCATCGGGACGGACGCCACGGGTGTACTGCAGCTCGACCTCGGCGCGGCCTTCAGCCACCTGGTCACACAGCATACTCAGAGACTGCAGGATATCCGCCGGTTCGAAACCAGCGATGACGCAGGGGATGCCAAAATCACGGGCCACTGGCTCATAAGCGCCAGGTCCGATTATCGCGGTCACGTGTCCCGGGCAGAGGAAGGCGTCTACAGCAAGCTCGGGAGTGCCGCAAAGAGCAGCCAGAGCGGGAGGCACGACTTTGTGGGCCGACATCACCATGAAATTATCAAGGCCGGTCTCACTGGCTTCGAGAATGGCCGCGGCTACTGTCGGCGCCGTGGTCTCAAACCCGATGCCAAAAAAGACCACGGTCGAGTCCGGATTATCCCTGGCGATCCGGAGAGCGTCGAGAGTCGAATAGACGACCTGCACCCGGGCTCCCTGGCTTCGCGCCTCGGCGAGGCCCATCCTGGTTCCAGGAACACGCAGCATGTCTCCAAAAGTGGCGACGATGACTTCCGGCATCAGCGCCATCTCGATAAATGCGTCGATGTCAGTGTTGGCGGTGACGCAGACGGGGCAGCCGGGCCCAGAGATCAGCCGAAGATTCTTGGGCAGAGCCTGCCTGATTCCGTGGCGCGATATAGCCATCGTGTGGGTGCCGCAGACTTCCATTATGCGGACCGGCTTGCTCAGTCTGGCGGCATGCTCATCCAGCTGCTCCATCAGCACCCGGACGTGGGCTTCCTGCCGGAATTCGTCGAGGTAGGGGAGAGGCATGGCTACAAGGCGCTGCCAGAATCATCGCCTGGCATGCCATCCAGCAGCTGCTGGAACAAGCGGATGGTCTCGAGCGCCTCCTTCTCGTCGACCAGCGAGATGGCAAAACCAGCGTGCATCAGCACATAGTCGCCAAGGCCGGCTTCAGGTAAAAGAACGACAGACGCCTGGCGAGTCACGCCACCCACGTCAACTGTGGCCATCTGTTTATCGATATCGATTATTCTTGCCGGGATCGCCAGGCACATATTCGAAAACCTTCCATCAAAGATCTTTCATCGCGAGGACAGCCTGCCCCAGCGATAGTCCGCCATCGTTGCAGGGAACCTGGCGATGCATCAGGGGCTTGAGCCCTTCACGGTCGAGTCCGCTCTTCACCAGTTCGAGCAATATGCGGTTCTGGAAGACGCCGCCACTGAGAGCTACGGCGGTGAGATCGTGTTTTTCCGCAAGTCCGAGGCTCGTCCGTACTATAGCTTCTGCCACGCCGATGTGGAAGCGCCGCGAGACTGATTCGGCATTCTCACCCGCCATCAGGTTGCTCACGGCTCGCTGGATAACCCTTGCCGGCGAGATGATCCATGGAGTGACGCCTCGATCGATCGAGAACCTGTAAGAGGAAGATCCGGGCAGGGGGGTTGAGCCTTCAGGTTCACGAATATCATTGTCAAGGCCCGGATTCCAGCGTGGAACGCCATCAGTGCTGCGGCGAAAGGCATCTGAGCCCGGGGCCATCAATGCCCGCCTTATCTCTCTGGCTGCCAGCGCCTCGAATTCAATGGCGGCCTGGGCTTCATAGCTCACCGAAAGCCGCCGCATGGCCAGGGAGCCGACAGCATCAAAAAGGCGGCCCGCACTCGAGGTCTGAGGACAATTGAGGCCAGCTTCCAACTGGCGCAGCAGCAGGTGAAGTTTTTTCTCAGGAATCTCGAGCCGGCCGGCTGCGAAGTTGACCCCTTCTGGAAAATATTCCCAGACCACCGCGAGGGCCATCCGCCATGGCTCATGGACGGCCGCCTCACCACCCAGGAGCGGCATATATTCGAAATGCGCAGCCCGTTCGAAGCCGGCGGTAAGGTTTCCGACGAAGAACTCGCCGCCCCAGACAGCGCCATCGTCGCCAAGGCCGGTTCCGTCCAGAGCGACACCGACCGCCTTCCCGGTGAATCCGTTTTCGGCCAGGCATGATGCAACATGCGCCTTGTGATGCTGGACTTTTGTGGGAGCAACATGCCGCTCGAGGCTATAGGCGGTCGAGATATAGTCAGGATGGCTGTCGCTGATGATGCGCCCGGGACGGATCCGCAGCAGTTTTTCATATTGGATGATCGTGCGCTCATAGTGCAGCAGGGTCTCCGCGTCCTTGAGGTCGCCGATGTGTTGCGAGACGAAGGCGTCGTCGCCACGGGTCATACAGAATGTGTTTTTCAGCTCTCCGCCCACAGCCAGCACTGGCTCACCCGAGAAAGGCATTTTTACGGGCAGTGGAGCATAGCCGCGCGCTCGCCTGAGCAGCCTTGGTTCTCCTGCCACGACGATGGCGATGCTGTCGTCGTAGGTTGAAACGATATTGCGGTCATGGAAGACGAAGAGGTCGGCGATTCCCTGAAGGCGGCGGCCGGCCTCATCGTTTGTTCGGCAGATGGGCTCCTCGGAAAGGTTGCCGCTGGTCATAACGATCGGCGTCTGCAGCTCGGCCATCAGCAGGAAATGCAGCGGGGCACATGGGAGCATCATCCCCTGTTGCTCCAGATGAGGTGCAACGTACTGGGAGATATCGCTGTCATCCAGCTTCTCCAGGAGGACAATGGGCCTCTCGACGGCCTCGAGCAACTGTCTCTCTGCAGGGCTGATCCGGCAATGAAGCGCTGCGTCTGCGGCTGACTCGACCATGACTGCGAAGGGCTTGTGGGGACGGCGCTTGCGACGCCTGAGCCGCAGAACCGCTTCATCATCAGTCGCAAGGCAGGCAAGCTGGAATCCGCCGAGTCCCTTGATTGCCACAATATGTCCATCGCGCATCGCTGCCGTGGCGGCTGCGACAGGGTCGTCTACCGGCAAAGCCTTGCCTTCGGCGTCGGCAAGCCACAGTGACGGCCCGCAGACCGGGCAGGCGTTGGGCTCGGCATGGAAACGCCTGTCGGCCGGTTGCTCATATTCATCACGGCAGTCCGGGCACATCGGGAAGACCTTCATGGTCGTCAGATGGCGGTCGTAGGGCAGCCCTTCGATGATCGTGAAACGAGGCCCGCAATTGGTGCAGTTGATAAACGGGTAATGGAACCGGCGGTCCGATGGGTCGAACAGCTCAGTAAGACAATCGTCACAGGTGCAGCTGTCAGGGCCGACCAGCTGACTGGCATCGCCTTCATTCCTGGAGGGCTCGATGTCAAAACCGGTACGCCCTGAAACTTCCGCCGCGGCAATCCTGATGCCAGTGATGCTTGCCCTGGGTGGAGGTGTTTCCTGAAGGGCCAGGAGAAGCGATTCGATCGCTGTTAGCGGCCCTTCTACATCTATCTCGACCCCGGCCACGGTATTGGTCACGGACCCGGATAATCCCAGTCCGACTGCCTGCTGAAAAACGAACGGACGGAATCCGACACCCTGAACCACACCCGAAACGGTAATCAGAGCCCGGGTGACTTCACCTGTCTGATTCGGACCAGCCGACAATTTCCGGCTCCTAGGAGCGCAGGTCCGCGCGGTTGCGTGACGCGGTCTCTCTGAGCCAGTCACAAAGTTCGTCGGCGCCGTAACCGTCCTTGCAGGAAAGCTCGATCAGGGAGACGCCTGGATTAAGGCTCTGGACTAACTGGCGGAACTGGGCCAGATCGAAATCACAGTAAGGCAGGAGGTCGATCTTATTTATTAGGATGGCGTCCACTTCCCTGAAGATCAAGGGGTATTTATAAGGCTTGTCGTGGCCTTCGGCTACGCTGGCGATCATCATCCTGGCGTTCTCGCCCAGGTCGAACTCGGCCGGACAGACGAGGTTGCCGACGTTTTCGATGATGATAAGGTCGAGGGCTTCCAGGTCCAGGTGGTCGAGTGCCGCACCGATCATCGCGGCGGTCAGGTGGCAGGAACCGCCCGTATTGATCTGTATGGCCGGTATATCCATGGCTTCGATCGTGAGAGAGTCGATTTCCGAGGCGATGTCCCCTTCTATGACCGCGAGGTTGAGAAGCCCACCCGTACCTTCGATCGCCTTGATGATCGTGCTGGTCTTGCCGGCCCCGGGAGAGGCCATCAGGTTCACCATGCAGATGCCATGCTCCAGCAGCCGTTCGCGGTTTTTAGCGGCGGCCGAGGCATTCGTGGCCATGATGTTCTTCTTGACTTCGATCTTCAATGCTATCAGTCCCCCTCGGGATTCGGCTTATCTTGCTGGGACACTTCGATGCTCTCTATAAACAGTTCCTGGCCCTGCCTGAGCTCAAAAACCGCTGAACGGCATTGCGGGCAGGTAAAAAAGGCGTTATGCGGGCGGAAATCGGCGCCACAAGCTGAGCAATGCGCCTTGGCCTCGATCCTCTGGAACCTGAGCCTGGCCCCTTCGGCAGCCGTGCCGCGGGCCAGCTCTGTGAAGTAAAACTCGATCGACTGGTCAACGAACGTGGTCAGCTCGCCGACTACCAGCGTGATCTCGTCGACCCTCGCAGCCCCGGCCCTGGTGGCTTCGGCCTGGACTATCTCAAGGATACTCTCGGTTATGGCGTATTCGTGCAAGCGACTCCGTCCAGACTCGGCGGACAGGATTGGAGCGCCGGTCGCGGGAAAAACTGAAAGAATGTTCCCCGGATTCAGCCATCCGCAAACAGGAATCGAGCTTCCTGCTCCCGAAATGACATTCTGAAAGAACTTCCCGGCTCCCGTATTGATGGTTCTGGCTGATATTATCAGCAGAGCAATGATTGTCAATGAGCTATTTCCAGCTGTTGGACGTAACCGGTAATTAATTGATTCGCTCTATGCAAAGTGCTAGATTTTTTACTTCCGGCAACAGAAGCTCTCTGAAACAGGGGTATGGATGTTCGAGATTGGCACGGCACTGCGGGATGCGCGGGTGCGCAGGGATATCTCCCTCCAGCAGGCTGAGGACGATACCAAGATCCGCGTCAAATACATACAGGCCATGGAGAACGAGGATTTTGATATCCTGCCGGCCGGCACTTACGTCAAGGGATTCCTGAGGACCTATGCGGAGTATCTCGATCTTGAAGCGCAGCTTCTGATCGATGAATACAATGAGCGTTTCGGCACTGGCGAGCACAAGGAACACATAATCCAGCCGACCCGCTCCCCCAAAGCTGACGCGGCGCCCAAGTCCGGACGCAAGCATCAGACCAACTATATACTCGTCGCCATACTTGCCGTCGTGATCATTGCGGTGCTGGCTTATCTCGGCTGGGGTAATGCATCCAGCGAGAAGCCGACGCTAGTGGCTACAACCGAGACCCAGACTACTCCGACAGCGACGGCGCCAGTGGAGGCGCCAGCCCCTGTCGATGCGCGCACCGCTACGACACCAACTCAGACCCAGGCGGCGACGCTGCAGAGCATAAGCATGGCCGCCACCAGCGCTGACAACTGGATCGAGGTCCACAAGGGCAGTGCCGACGGAGATATCCTGTGGGGAGGAACGCTTGCCGCGGGAGAGAGCAAGACGCTCGAAGCGAAAGACCTTGAGGGCCAGACAAAACTCTGGCTTCTGGTCGGCAGCTCAGACGGGCTCGCGGTCAGCGTCAACGGCCTGCCGCAAAAACTAACCGGGAATGTCGGCGAGATTTACCTGATCACCGCCAGCGGCATGACAGCGCAGGCTTAGGTCCTGGAAGGGGCTGGCACGGTGCGAATCCCCGTCAACCTGGCCAACGGCCTGACGATCTTCCGTATACTCCTGATCCCGGTATTCATGGTATTCCTGCTCGGCCTGGAGATCATCCCCTCGAATGTCAGCGCCGCTCTAGCAGTCGCGGTCTTCGTGATTGCCGCAGTGACAGATACACTCGACGGCTACTTTGCCAGGTCTCGAAACGCGGTCACCGTTCTCGGCCAGTTCCTTGATCCCCTGGCGGACAAGCTTTTGATCTCGGCGGCGCTTATTTCGCTGCTTTCGCTCGACCGGATATCCGCCTGGATCGTCATGGTCATCATCGCCCGCGAGTTCGCAGTCTCAGGCCTGAGGCTGATGGCAGCCGTCGACCGTGTGGTGATTCCGGCCAGCTCGCTGGGAAAGATCAAGACCTTCAGCCAGATCATCGCCGTCACCGCTCTGATACTCCCTGAATTCGGATTCATCCTGGGCAGGCCCCTGAGCTGGTATCTGATCAATGTCGCCGCGCTTCTGACCATCATTTCTGGCATCGACTATTTTGTTAAAGCCAGGGAATGGGTAAGAGCACCCGTATAGGCCGGTGTGAGGATCGGAATCAACGGATCGGAATATATGATAGCCGCAATAATCACGATCGGCACCGAGTTGACGGATGGGCGCATCGTCGACACAAACTCAGGCTTTATCGCCGCCAGGCTCGAGCGGCTGGGACTGCGGGTGGCTATGGCGCTGACGCTGCCCGACGAGGAGCGGGCCATCGGAGAGGGCCTGGCTTATGCCCTCGAGAGGCAGGCGGCACTTGTCATCATTTCCGGAGGCCTCGGGCCAACCATCGATGATATAACAGCGACGGCCATTGCCAGGGCGCTTGAACTCGAGATCGCCATCGACCCTGAAGCCGAACAGATGGTAGCCGATGCTGTCGGCCGGGATCCGGCTGACCTCGCGCCCCACCAGTACAAACAGGCGGAACTGCCTGTCGGCTCCATGTCTCTGAAACCCGCCGGCACTGCTCCTGGCTTTGTCGTCATGGCTGGCGATATCCCCGTGGTATGTCTGCCCGGCGTCCCACGTGAGCTCACGGAAATGTGGGACTACGCGCTAGCCGTTCCGGCAATAGCAACCATCATCGGCGCCGTTGACGCTCCAGCCAGGCGCTCCCTCTGCTTTTACGGATCCGGAGAGCCGGCCGTCTCGGCCGCTGTCGAATCTTTTCTGGGGACGGAGCTCGAAGGCATCGAGGTCAGCATCTGCGCCCGCTACCAGGAAGTGGTGCTCGAGATAGTCTTTCCCCCCGCCGCCAGCAGCCGGGTCGACAAGCTGATGGTTTCGCTCAAACAACGATTCGGCTGGGATGTCTTTTCCGAAGGCGAACGGATTGAAGAAGCCCTCGGCGCTGAACTGCTCAGCCGCGGCAGGATGCTGGCGGTGGCCGAGTCGTGCACTGGTGGCATGCTTGGCGAGACCCTGACCGGCATCAGCGGCTCCTCCGGATTCTTCCAGGGCGGGGTCATCGCCTATGCCAATGAGATAAAGACCGATTTGCTCGGGGTGAGCGCGGAAACGCTTGAAACCGATGGCGCAGTCTCGGAAGCGGTAGCCGGCCAGCTCGCCACGGGTGTCATGCATACCTGCACAGCCGACTACGGAATCGGCATCACCGGCATAGCCGGTCCCGGAGGAGGCACGACTGAAAAACCTGTCGGACTGGTATATATAGGCATCGCTGCCGCCACAGCCGGAGCGGTGCGCAGGTTCGACTTCCGCGGCGGCCGCGAGGATGTGCGCCGGAGCGCCGTCACGGCGGCGCTGCACATGCTCCACCGTCACTTGCTGGAGGAAGACGCAGAGGCCTGAACACGGCGATTCCCCGGAACACGGCAATGCCTGAGCAGCCCGTAGCCGGAAAGGCGATGGTGTTACTGATTTTCTGACCGGGAGATACTGATAGTACGGGCTGGCAATGACGTAACTACAAATCGATTTCCTGCCTGAAAATATCAAAAGGAGAATGTCATGAAGATCGCCGTTGTTTTTTATTCCATGTACGGTCACACACATCGCATGGCGGAAGCTATCGTCGAAGGCGCGAGCTCAGTGCCGGGAGCAGAAGTGGAGATGCGTCGTATCCCCGAGACGCTGCCGGACGATGTCCTGGAGAAGATGGGCGCCATCGAGGCCCAGAAGATCTTCAGGGAAGTGCCGGTCTGCACCGTCCGTGAGCTGGATGAACTGGCAGTGGCTGACGCCATCATCTTCGGTACGCCGACACGCTTCGGCAATATGTGCGGCCAGATGCGCCAGTTCCTGGACGCCACTGGAGGTCTCTGGAGCGCGGGCAAACTTGTGGGAAAGGTAGGCAGCGTCTTCACCAGCACTGCGACCCAGCATGGCGGGCAGGAGTCGACCATCCTCAGTTTTCACACAACACTGCTTCATCAGGGAATGATCATCGTCGGGCTTCCATACACTTTCCAGGGGCAGACACGCATCGATGAGGTCAGCGGCTGCTCGCCGTATGGCGCTTCCACGATCGCT
>JAUSDE010000002.1 GCA_030650885.1 Thermoleophilia bacterium | reverse complement strand
CTCTGGAACAGGAGGCCGGCAGAAGACTCGACGTGGACATGGAGTTGAGCAAGAAGATTCCGGTTGCCGCCGGACTGGCCGGGGGTAGCTCCGACGCCGCCGCCATCCTCAAGCTGCTTTCATTCATGTTCGAACTGGATCTATCGCGGGAGCAGCTGGCGAAGATCGCGGCGGGGCTGGGCGCCGATGTGCCCTTCTTTCTGGAGCCGGGCACTCAGCTGGCGGGAGGCGCGGGCGAGCTGCTCGAACCGCTGCCCGATTTCCCCGAGTACGCGGTGGTTCTGGTCAAGCCGACTGTCTCCCTTTCCACTGCGAAAGTCTATGAGTTATATGACGAACTTGTTTCACCGACAGGCGACGATTTCATGGAGCGCAGCGCCGGACTTGCGGCAGAGCTGGCTTCCGTGCGCTCCGTCGGCGACCTGCCGGTGATGATGCGGAATGATCTGGAGCAGCCGGCGGCTATCCTCTTCCCGGGGCTCCAGGAGTTGAAGCAGGACGTCATGGACGCCGGCGCTCTGGAGGCGCTCATGAGCGGCAGTGGGCCGACCGTGTTCGGAGTCTTCCCAGATCTTCCGGCCGCCGATGATGCCGCCGCCCGGCTGAGAAAGAAGCATCGGCTGGTCTGGCCGGCCGCGACATTCCGCGTAGGAATGTAAGCGCATCGAATACGGCTGCAATGTAGTATTTGGATGATGTGTTTACGGGTATTTTCCTGCATTTTCAGGCTATTTACACTTCCACCGCTCTATCTTCACCTTTCTAGTCAGGGAAACCCCCAATGCTTTTTCAGCGTTTCCCCCGATTCCGAAATTTCTCCAACCGGGTAGGATATGTTCAGTCAGGATGGACCTGCGGAAAGAAAAGGGTTCCGATCCTGCAGAAAGTTTATGCCAGCGCCGGGGGGAGCTGTAGCAGAAAAGTTTTCAAAGTTGGGTACCCCCACCCTGGCGGGTAAGGCCAGATCGAGTCACTTGACTCCTTTGGCCTTGCCCGCCGCCCGCATCTTAAGGTGGTTTCTGGAAAGGCACGGCGGGAGTTTAGCGAGGTATGGACCGCACCCTGGACGGCCCGCCTCGACCCGCAGCCGGCAGTGGCAAGGGAAGCATCACTGTAATCACACCGATATACAGATGCCAGTTGTACTCGAACCCCGTAAACGGGTTTATGAAAGGAAGCGATGAACGAGCAGGATTTTCTGGCCCTGGTAAAAAAGCGGGGCGCTTACGGGTCTCAAGGCGAAGCCAGCAGGGCGGCACATGCTGTCTTCGGTACTGTGAAATCCTGGTTGACGCCGTCCGCGTCTGACATGGTTCGCAAGGCTCTGCCGCAGGACGCGGCCCAGCTCTGGCAGTATTCGCCGGTCGCCTATGGTGGCGGTTTGAGGGCGGTTCCGGGTTCCGGCGAGGCCTCGCTCAAGGCAGCCCACTTCATCCTCAAGGTACAGCAGCTGGGTAATTACGCTTCTTCCAGCGAAGCCCGGCGGGCGACCTGCTCGGTTTTCAGCGCATTCTCACGGTCTCTGTTAGTGGAGCCCGGCAGGTTTTTGGGGAAGGTCTTCCCTCCGGAAGTCATGGGAGCATGCCGCGCCAGCTCGGGCTGGGCAGCTTGAACAAGGGTAAATATAGGATAAATGGCCGGTCATTCGTTATTGAAGGGGGCAGGATGACAGGAGTACAGGCAGGCACGAAGTGGATGAAGATGCTGGAAAACGCGGGAGAACTCGACTTGAACGGTTTCAGGGTCGAGGCTCTGGATGGCGCCGCGGGCAGGATCGAGCAGGTGCTCTACTGGAGTGATGCCAGGACGCCTGATTATGTCGTCATTGATACCGGCCGCTGGCTTTTCGGCCACAAGTCGGTGCTTTCGATCGAGATGATCGAAGACATAGACATGGAAAAACGTTGCCTGAGGATCGCCCTGAGCAAGAGGCAGATCCGCGATGCACCGGAGTTTCTCCCCTGTACCTGATGGGCAGGTATAATCTGTGACGGGGATTCAAACTCCTTGATTTAAGACGGCCGGCTCCTCAAAAGGGGTCGGCCGCACGATTTCTTGACCTTTCTTGCCTGCTCTACTATACTTTTTGCGCCTTCATTGGCTGCCCTTGGGGCGTAGCCAAGTGGTAAGGCAGCGGGTTTTGGTCCCGTGTACCGGAGGTTCGAATCCTCCCGCCCCAGCCATAGAAGTGCATTATAAGAGCGAGGTATCGCTCCTTTTTTTGTCCGCCTTGAAACGGGGCATATAACATAGCTCCAAATCAGGGTTCAATCAGGGTTCAATCCAAAGGCGCCGTTAATTTCCCAACCCATGCAGTCTGATTCAGCCGAAGATTCAAGGCGATCCCTGGCCGTTGTCGTGCTCGCGGCTGGCCTTGGCACACGCATGAAGTCGCGGAAGCCGAAAGTGTTGCATGACCTGTGCGGCAAGCCGATGATCGTCTGGGTGAACGAGGCGATCCAGGCTGTGGAACCTGACAGGACGCTAGTTGTGCTGGGAGACGGCGTCGAAGAGGTTCACCAGGTTCTGCCCCAGTCTACCGAGGCGGTGATGCAGAAGCGCCAGCTTGGTACAGGTGACGCCGTGCGGGCCGCCCATGATGCCCTGGCGGGTTTTGAGGGCGATATCCTGGTCATGTGCGGCGATACGCCGCTGGTCACCGGTGGGGCGCTGGCGAGCCTGCTTGAGACCCATGCCGAGAAGGCGCCGGCCTGCACGCTGATGACGGTAAAACTGAAAGACCCGTCACATTACGGCCGCATCTGCGGTGACGCGGACGGGCGTGTGACCCATATCGTCGAGCATCACGATGCAAGCGACGAGGAAAAAAAGATTTGCGACGTCAATGCCGGCGTCTATGTTTTCGAAGCGCCGGCTCTCTGGGAGGCCCTGGCCGAAGTCGGCACAGACAACTCCCAGGGCGAGGTGTACCTGACCGACGCCATCGGCATCATGGCCGGCCACGGGCAGGTGGTGCTGGCACATACGGTCGATGACCCTTCCGTGGTGCTGGGCGTGAATTCACGCCTGGACCTGGCTCGGGCTACCGATATCATGCGCCATCGCATACTCGAGCATCATATGCTCGGAGGAGTGACGGTTACGGATCCTGCCAGCACTTATGTGGACGCGGACGTCAGGATCGGCCGCGACACCGTGCTGGAACCGATGACGGTGCTGAAAGGCGACACCGAGATCGGCGAAGATTGTGTCATCGGGCCTTCGACCACGATGGCCGACTGTTCGGTGGATGACGGCTCGACGGTGGTTTCGTCCCATCTGACCGGAGCGGAGATCGCCGCCGGCTGCAGCGTCGGGCCGTTCGCCTATCTGCGCCCCGGGGCGCGGCTCGAGGCCGGCGCAAAGGCAGGGACTTTTGTGGAGATAAAGAACAGCCGGGTAGGCGAAGGCGCCAAGGTGCCGCATCTGAGTTACATTGGCGACGCAGATATCGGCGCCGGCAGCAACATCGCCGCCGGCAACATAACCGCCAACTACGACGGCGCCAGCAAGCACCGCACCGTCATCGGCAAGGATGTCCATACGGGCGCCGACACGGTGTTCGTGGCCCCGGTCGAAGTGGCGACGGCGCCATGACAGGCGCCGGGTCGGTGATAACCGGCGACATTCCGCCGGACGCCATGGGCATCGCCCGGGCGAAGCAGCGTAATATAGAGGGCTATGCAAATAAGAAGGGTAAATCCAGCACTTAAAGTTTCAGAGGAGTGAATATGACCCCGAGCAGCATTATGACCCAGAACAGCAAGCGGCTGATGCTCTTTTGCGGCCGCAGTAACCCTGACTTGGGGCAGAAGATCGCGGACCAGCTGCAGATCAAGCTGGGCGATATCGAGGTCACGACCTTCAGCAACGGCGAGATCTATATGAGGTACAAGGAGAACGTCCGCGGTAGTGACGTCTTCCTGATCCAGTCCACCAGCCCTCCGGTGAACGACAACCTGATGGAACTGCTGATCATGATCCAGGCGGCGAGGCTGGCCTCGGCGCGGCGCATAACCGCGGTCATGCCCTGGCTCGGCTATTGCCGCCAGGACAAGAAGAGCGCCGGTCGCGAGCCGATCAGCGCCAAGCTGGTGGCGGACCTTTTGCAGGTTGCGGGCGCCGACCGCGTGCTGACCATGGACCTGCACCAGGGCCAGGTACAGGGCTTCTTCAACATACCGGTCGACCATATGACTGCGCTCTCGATCCTCGCCGGTTATTTCCGGCTGAAGCAGATTCCCGAGGAAGAAC
Source organism: Thermoleophilia bacterium (assembly GCA_030650885.1). Taxonomy (GTDB): domain Bacteria; phylum Actinomycetota; class Thermoleophilia; order BMS3ABIN01; family BMS3ABIN01; genus JACRMB01. Next base: position 27 of record JAUSDE010000002.1, on the reverse strand, counting down.
TGGTCGTGGTGTCGCCGGACGTGGGCG
>JAUSDE010000176.1 GCA_030650885.1 Thermoleophilia bacterium | reverse complement strand
CGCGCAGGAGCATCTGCAGTGGGGTCTTTGGGCAATGGTGTTTGATCGTGCGCAGCCGCTCCCAGGGGTCTTCGTCCAGAAAACGGATGCAGCTGTCGAAGGTGGCGCCGCCCCAGACTTCCAGGGAGTAATAGCCGATCTCGTCCATGGCCGCGAGGATCGGCAGCATCTCGCTGGTCCTCATGCGGGTGGCCCAGAGCGACTGGTGCCCGTCCCTCAGGGTCGTATCGGTTATGAGTATCTTTCTAGCCTTGGCCATGAGAGCTGGTTCTCAGACCCTTTCCACGTAATTGCCGGTGCGGGTGTCTATCTTGATGCGGTCGCCGGTCTTGAGGAACAGCGGCACGTTGATGACGGCGCCGGTCGAAATGGTGGCTGGCTTTGAGCCTCCGCTGACCGTGTCGCCCTTTACGCCAGGCTGAGTGTCTGTGACCTCCAGCTCCACGAACATGGGCGGCTCAAGCTGAGCCGGTTTTCCGTCTATCATCAGCACCTCCACCTCCATGTTGTCCGTGATGAACTGGAGGGAGTCGCCCGCAAGCGCCGGTGCCAGCGACAGCTGCTCGTAGCTTTCGTTATCCATCAGCACGACCTCGTCGGGAGTGGCATAAAGGAACTGCATCTTCTTACCCTCCACGCGCACGCGTCGAAACTTCTCCACCGGGCGGAAGGTGCGGTCGATCACCGCTCCCGTATCTATATTCTTAAGCTTGGTGCGGACGAAAGCGCCGCCCTTGCCGGGCTTCACATGCTGGAACTCGACGATGGTGAAGATAGTGCCTTCCACCTCTATGGCCATTCCGTTTTTAAAGTCGCTAGTTGAAACCAAGAATCCTCCGAAGGGTCAATCGAACATCACAAACAGGGGCAAATAGGGATTTTACACTATAAACGGTAGCTGGGGGAAGCAGGGCAGTGCCGGGCTAGCGTAGGGTAATCAGCTCTCTGGGGAACTTTGTAAGCGGCTGGACGCCACGCGTGCCGACCAGCACTGTATCCTCTATACGCACGCCGCCGAGGCGGTCCAGGTAGATGCCGGGCTCTACCGTCACGGTCATGCCGGCGCTCAGGGTATCCTTGGAAAGGCTGGAGAGGACCGGCCCCTCGTGGGGCTCCAGACCTACTCCATGGCCGAGAGAATGGCCGAAATGAGCGCCATAACCCGCAACAGCGATATGTTCCCGCGCAAATCTGTCGGCATCCAGACATACTGTGCCTTCGGCCATACAGTCCATCGCCAGCTTCTGAGCCGCGTAAACGATCTGGTAGATTTCAACGAGTTTGCCGGGAAGCGGACCAGTGGCAAATGTGCGTGTGGCATCGGAACAATAGCCGTCGACGCTGGCGCCCATGTCCACGACAACCAGTTCCCCGGAACGGATGACCCGGCTGGTGGCGGCGCCGTGGGGCATGGCCGAGCGCGGGCCTGAGGCGACGATGATCTCAAAGGGCATCGGCCCCGAGCCGGACTGGCGCATGGAAGACTCCAGCATCCAGGCGATCTCCTTCTCTGTCTTTCCCACCACTTTCGAGCGGGCCAGTTTCGTATAAGCGGCATCCGAGATCTTCGCCGCCTGCCGCAGTTTCACCAGTTCGCTGCGGCTTTTCACCAGCCGGCGCTTCTCGATCTCACCGGCGGCGTCGCAGATGGTGAACCCCTTCAACAACTTCTTAATAAGCTGGTGATCGCGCAGGCTGATGTGGGCGCCGTCAAAACCGATGACGCCGGTCTTGATCTTCCGGGAGATGACGTAGCGGCAGCAACCGTCCAGGGAGCCGCGGCGGACGATGCGGATATCAAAGCCTCTGACTTCCTTCGCAGCCTGGGCCTCGTAGCGGAAATCAGTGAAGAAATACTTGCGGCGGGGCGTGAGCAGGACACATCCGGCGGAACCGGAGAATCCTGTCAGATAGCGTACGTTGGGCAGATGGGTGACGAGCAGCGAATCGTGCCTGCAGGGCTTATTCGCAGCTCTGGTCGGCCGTGCTCCCACTTTAAACGGCCGGGTTCAGCCGCTGCGCGAGCACTTGCAACGCCTCCGTATAGCCGTCGACACCCTTTCCAGAAATCGTCTGGTCACAGACGTCGCTGATGACGGAATGATGCCGCCATTCCTCGGGCCTGGCCATGATATCGGAAAGGTGCACCTCTATAACCGGGCCCTCGACCATCTCCAGGGCGTCACGGATGGCGTAACTGTAATGGGTCCAGGCGCCGGGATTGATGATCATGCCGAGCGACCTCAACCTCAGTTCCTGGATCTTCTCCACAAGCTCACCCTCGTGGTTGGTCTGATATGAGATACAGACCAGGCCGAGCTTGCGGGCTTCAGACACAACCTTGATCTCCAGCTGATCGAGAGTCAGAGTTCCATAATGCCCGGGGTCGCGCTGGCCCAGCATGTTGAGGTTGACTCCATGCAACAAGGCTATATTGAGGATCTGCCTTTCGTGATACAACTCAGTCACTCCTCAGTCCCCGGTAACCAGGCGATCGACCTCGCGCCTGAGCATGGCGGCGTCGACGTCGCAGTTGATGACCGGCTCGCCGATCGCCTTGAGCAGCACCATGTTGGCTGACAGGTCGTCAGCTTTCTTGTCGCTGGACATGGTGGCGATGACTTCGGCCGGGTCGATGCCTTCGAGCCGGGTCGGCAGGCCCAGCAGCTCCAGCAGAGACTGCAGCCTGGCCGAGTAATCCCCGGAAAGTGAATAAACCTGCTCCGAGATGCGGACAGCTGCCAGCAATCCCAGCGCCACAGCCTGCCCATGGGAATAGGCGGTGTATTTTCCAGCGGTCTCGATGCCGTGGCCGACACTGTGCCCGAAATTAAGCAACGCCCGGCGTCCGTAATCACGCTCGTCATCGGAGACCACGCCGAGTTTGTATTCGATGCAGCGGCGCACCATCGGCTCGACAAAAGCCATGTTCATGACCAGGAACTCTTCATAGCTCGACTCAAGTGCCTCAAAAAAGTCAGCTCCGGCAAGCAGCGCATACTTGACCACTTCGGCCAGGCCCTCGACCAGTTGGCCACGGGAAAGAGTCTTGAGAAGTTCCGGATCGGTGATGACCATATCCGGCTGATAGAAAGAACCTACATAGTTCTTTGCCTCGGCGATGTTGATGCCGACCTTGCCACCGATGCTCGAGTCTACCTGGGAAAGCAGTGTCGTGGGAATCTGCACCAGCCCGATGCCGCGCATGTAGGTGCTGGCGATGAAACCGGCAAGATCCCCGACTACCCCGCCGCCAAGTGCGCATACTGCGTCACGGCGCCGCGTCTGCATGCGAAACAGTTCCGAGTACAGGCGCGTGGCTTCCGCCAGGCTCTTGGCTTCCTCACCGGCATCGACGACGATAGCCTTGACGGCGAAACCGGCTTTGGTGAATGCGGTCTCCACCGGACCCAGGAACAGGTTGGCAACGTTGCTGTCTGTGATCAGCACGATCTTGCCCTCACGTCCCCGGGATCGCCAGAGGTTGCCAGCCTCCTTCATGGCGCCGGCGCTAAGGAAAACCGGATATTCCTTACTGCGGGTATTTGCCAGCAGCTGAATCAAAACTTTCCTGTCCTTTCGTGGACTATTTCGACTATCCGTACTGTGACCTGATCCACGTCCTTGCCGCGCGCATCGACGATGAACTTGGCGACACTGCGATATATGCTCTCCCGCTCCGAGTAGAGCGCTCTGAAATGTTCGATGTCACCGGCCATCGGCCGCTTGCCTCCGGCGGCGCGTTTGTATGCCATATCCACATCTTCGTCGAGCAGAACCACCAGCGGCTCTTCAAGCAGGCGCTCATAAATTGCGGGAATGGTGACGGCGCCGCCGCCCAGTGATACTACAGCTCCCG
>JAUSDE010000154.1 GCA_030650885.1 Thermoleophilia bacterium | reverse complement strand
GCGGAAATCCAGCGCTTCCTTGAATTTCACCGTCGTGTCCAGGTTAAGCACCGGCACCTGAACCTTGCCATCCCCCGCACGCTTGAACAGGTGCAGCACTACCAGTGAATCCTTGCCGCCCGTAAAAGTCGTGGCAAGCTTGCCCGGAAAACGCTTGAGCGCCTCATTGATGATCTCCAGGCTTTTTTCTTCCTTCTGCTCCAGCGTCCACTTCTTGCTTTCTTCGCTACCCATGATGTCCCCTAGTGTCAGTTGGCCTTTGAAAAATCATTTTGCCTGCTCCGCCATGCAAACCGGCACTTTTTGCATATGCAACTATTGTACCGGATTTGAAAATGTTAATCCGACTGATTTACCGATTCCTGCCCGGCGGTTACAGCCCCATCGACCCGTGGCCCATCGTCCTTGAGCATCATTGCCTTACCTGAAAACTGCGCATGCGGTTGAGCATCGCGGCGACCTCGAACCGCCGTGGCATGGCGTAGTCACCGGGATGAGTACCGGCAGGCATGTGGCGCGAGATGATTTCCAGGCCACCCTCCCCGAGATCCTCGAACATGTGGTCCAGCACCTGGGCCAGTGAGGCCTTCCCGCTGAAGTAATCCTGCCGGAGCGCATACCATACAAGGTCACCTATGGCGCGGGTCTGGCTTCTGTCAACCAGCTGCTCCACCAGGGCCAGGTCTACAGTCTGTTTTCCGAACATGATCGTTCTGAGCCCTTTGGCTGCCACTTTTTCCCTGCCACCCCGGCGCGGATTGATGCCCTCGGCCAACGGCGACCTCGTGGTCAGCGGGCCAAAGGTCTCGCCGCCCTCAAGCTTTCTGCGGTCGCGGCGGGCGGCGGCGATTTCCCGCGCTTTCCCCGTCACGACCGCCGGTTCATAGCTGTCCATGGCGATCACCGTGTCGGCGACCTCGAAGTAATCTCCCGATCCGCCCATCACCATGATGGTAGATACTCCGTGTTCCCGGTAAAGGTTGCGCACCTGGTCGATAAACGGCGTGATCGGCTCCTTCTCCTTGATTATCAGCTGTTGCATGAGCTCGTCACGGATCATGAAGTTGGTCGCCGATGTGTCCTCGTCGATTAACAACAGCCTCGACCCCGCCTCCATCGCTTCGATGATGTTAGCCGCCTGTGAAGTGCTGCCGCTCGCATTCTCCGTACAAAAAGCAGCGGTATCGATAGCGAATGGCAGGTTGGAGATGAAAGGGCTGATATCGACCTTCTCCACGCGCCGTCCGTCTTCGGCCCTGATCTTGACAGCATCGCTACGGCATGCCAGCAGGTCGCGGCCGTCACCGGGAAGATGGCTATAGACGCCTCGCTCCAGGGCGGCCAGCAGCGTTGATTTGCCGTGATAACCGCCACCGACTATAAGGGTGACGCCCTCAGCAATGCCCATGCCCGTGACCAGGCCCCTGTTCGGCAGTTCCATCTCGACTCTGAGCTCGGCTGGAGACCTGAACGCAACTACGTCGCGGTTTACCAGGGGAAGGTCCTTTACACCGCTCTCACGGGGCAGAATGGAGCCATCGGCTACAAAAGCCGTGAGGCCGATTTCCGGCAGATGCCGCCGCAACCAGTCCTGGTCTTCGGCGGAATCAACATGTTGCCGCAGGCCGCCTTCGTCGACCGCGGCACTGAACAGGGATGCTTCCACCAGTTGCGGCACCTCCTCCAGCAACATGGCGGCAGCTTCGACGCCCAGGCACCGGCGGCCGTCTGCCGGCAGGCCGGCCACGAAACGCACTTCTAGGAACTCGTCCGTGGCTTTGACTGCCGTGCGTTCGAGGATCTCCTGACCACCATAGTCAACACCTATGAAGCCTGATTTGCCGGTGCCGCGATTCCCTTTGACGTGACTGCTGATAGCCTTCGCGAAGACCCGTGCCAGATAGTCCCGGAAGGCGACCCGCCTTACCTGGCTATCCAGCAGGTCGGCCTCAAATCCAGCGGCTGCGCGGGTTACACGCACCCGCATACGCGATGGCGAGGCGTATGGGTCCCCCTGGATGTAATCGATAAAGAGGGTGAATCCAGGAAAGCCGTAGCTCCCCGCCAGGTCACGGTATGCCTTGTAGCCGCGCCCGTCGATTTTTTCCAGCTTCTTTTTTAGTCCGGATGGGTCCATCTGAGCCTCCACTTGGTCCGCTTTTCTATTCTACTTCCACTCGGGCATCCTGTCGCCTGTCAGGATAACAGCGGGCCCGGATGGAAACGCCTTTGTCCTTCTTGATCTGCGCCGGTCCTCCCGAATGCCGCAGATTTCTTCCCCAATCGGTTTCATTACTTTTCGGGCAGGGGAGAAGGGGAATTAGTGACACAGAGGAATTAGTGTTATAGAGTTTTACCGGCTCCATCAGGAGCGCAAAAAACATAGCCGCCAGTCGGATACGGCGGCGCGAAAAAGAGGGAGGTCGAGGAACCTTGGAACACGAAGAGATGTCCCTGATTCCCGGGTTATCGCGAAGAGATTTCCTCAAGAGTTGTGGCGTCCTCGCAAGCGTTATCGGACTCAGCGGACCCATGGCGGCACCGAGGGTTGCAAAAGCCCTCGAGCAGCTTGCCAAGCGGCCGGCGATCGTCTGGTCCTGCTTCCAGGAATGCCTCGGCTGTTCGGTGAATCTCCTCCAGTCGCGCAAACCAAACCCCGCCAACCTGATCCTGAAGCAGATCTCCCTCAACTACCACGAAGCGGTCATGGCCCCAGCCGGCTCCCAGGCTGAAAAGAGTTTCCGGGAGACCGTCGATTCCAAGGATTTCTATTACATAGTCGAGGGCGGTATCGCCACAGGCATTCCCAATGCCTGCACGATCAGCGGCAAGACCTCGATGGAGATCTGCAAGGATACCTACCAGAAGGCCAAGGCGACCATCGCCATCGGCACCTGTGCATGCTATGGAGGCATCCAGGCAGCAGCTCCAAACCCCAGCGGCTCCAAGGGCGTTACCGACTTTCTCAAATCGGAGGGTATCAGCAATCCGACAGTCATCAACTCGCCGCGCTGTCCCGGCAACGCCGACGACACCGTGGCCATCCTCCTCTATGTGCTGGTCAAAAAAGCACTGCCGGAGCTGGACAGTCAGGGCCGGCCGACATTCCTCTTCGGACAACTGGTCCACGACAACTGCGAGCGGCGCGGCCATTTCGATGCTGGCGAGTTCGTGGAAGTCTTCGGAGACGCCGGTTCGGAGAAAGGCTGGTGCCTCTACAAAGTCGGCTGCAAGGGTCCGGTCGCATACGCTCCCTGTCCCGTCACACGCTGGAATGGCGATATCAGCTGGCCGGTTATGGCCGGCGGTCCCTGCATCGGCTGCAGCGAGCCTGACTTCTGGGATAAACAGTCGCCGTTCTATGAAAAAGCGCCGGGCATCAAACTGCCGGGCGACATCACACCCACCCAGGTCGGAGTCGGCCTCGGTGCATTGACAGCAGTCGGCATCGGCGCTCACTTTATCGGCCAGGCGGCAACAGGCCGATTGGGCAAGGGCGGGCCGCAAGAGGGCGACGAAACAGGCTCAGATGAAGGAGGTAAGCGATGACAAAAGTAGTCATCGATCCGATCACCCGCATAGAAGGCCACCTGCGGATAACCTGCGAGGTGGAGAACGGGGTGGTGAAGGACGCCTGGAACACGGCGACCATGTTCCGCGGCTTTGAGATCTTCATGAAGGGCCGCGACCCCAAGGGCATCTGGCAGTTCGCCCAGCGCATCTGCGGTGTCTGCCCGACTCCACATGCTTTCAACTCGGTCAGGGCGGTGGAGACGGCACTTGGAATGGACAAGGTGCCTGACAGCGCCCGCATCGTGCGCAACATGATGGAAGCGGCACAACTCGCATATGACCACGTCCTCTGGTTCTACCATCTCAACGGTTTCGACTACGTCAATGTGCCTAACACCCTGAACGCCAAGGCGGCGACGCCGGGCCTCAAGGCGGTGCAGGACCAGGTCAAGGCCGTGGTCGAATCGGGTCAGCTGGGTCCGTTCGCCAACATGTACTGGGACCATCCGGGATATATGCTGCCGGCGGAACTCGACCTCGAGATAACTGCCCACTACCTTCAGGCTCTTGAGATCCAGCAAAAAGCCTGCGACGCCAGCGCAATGCTGGGAGGCCGTTACCCGATGATCAACAACTACGTGCCGGGCGGTGTCACCCAGATGCCTAGCATCGAGGATATCGAGTACTATGTATCCCAGATGTCCATGGTCAAGGACTTCATCGACACCGTCATGTTGCCGGACCTGCTGGCCATCGCGCCCTATTACCTTGATCTTGCAAGTTACGGCAAGGGCGTAGGCAACTTCCTCAGCTGGGGCGTCCTCGACGAGAAGAGCCAGGATCCCTACGACCGGCTGTTCCCCAGGGGCGGCATATTCGACGGCAAGCTCGAGCTGCAGAAGGTCAGCCTCGAGGATACCCGCCAATACACCAAGACCTCGTGGTTCGGCGACGGCGTTGGAGCCGGCAAACATCCGCTTAACGTGGGGCAGGAGCCGATCGAATTCACCAACCTGCCGCCCATCGAAGGCGAGGCCTTCCCGCAGGGCAAGTACGACTGGACCCAGGCGGTGCGTTATGGCACGGAAGACCGCCCCATGGAAGTGGGACCGCTCGCGCAGGTGCTAATCGCCTACCTGGCCGGCAGACCCGAAGCCAAAAAACTGGTCGATGATACCCTGGCTGCAGTCGGCCATGCAGGAGACCCGACGGTGCTGCTCTCCAACCTGGGCCGTGTCGCCGCTCGCGTCATCAAGGCCAAGATCAATTCTGACAATGCGATCCGCTGGGCTGAGGAGCTGCTCGCGAACATCGGCAAGGGCGAGACAACAGTCTATGAGGAGCTTGATTTCACCAAAACCGGCACCGGACAGAGCGGCTGGGATGCGCCACGCGGCGCTCTCGCCCATTACACAAAACTGAGCGACAGCAAGGTCGACACATATGCTGCGGTACCGCCGTCGAACTGGAACCTCTCGCCGCGTGACGACAAGGGCGTGAGAGGCCCGGTCGAAGAGGCTCTGGTGGGAACGCCGGTGGCCGATCCGGAGAAACCGCTGGAGATATTAAGAACCGTTCATGCATTCGATCCATGAATGGCTTGCGCGGTTCACGTGATTGAACCGAAAACCAACAAAGTCCTCGAATTCCAGGTTCGTTAGGCGGTATGCCATGGCACAGCCAGGAACATCAATGAAACAGTCATCCGCGGGAGGACACAGCTATCCCACGCGGGAAGAACATCCGCTGCCGGCGGTAGTGATGCATATCGTGCACCTGGTCTCACTGATATTACTGATCTTCACAGGCTTCTATATCCACAGCCCGTTCTTCAGTGGCTTCATGGGCTACGCCCGGTCCATCCACCAGGTAGCGATGTGGACCTTCGTGTTCACGACCGTCATCCGGATCTACTGGGCCTTCTTCGGCGCCGGCTCTGCTGCGACGGGAAGCCGATACAGGATCCGCGATTTTCACTGGTTCAGCCCTCTCCACAGGAAGGGCGACGCGACGGCCTGGCAGACGATCAAGTACTACCTGTTCCTTCGCAAGACTCATCCGTCCGTCATGAAGTACAACCCGCTGCAGCGCTGGATATACCTGTTGTGGGCCTTCGTGCTGATACCACTGACTCTACTGTCAGGGTTATGTCTCTGGGCGCCGACGATGTCGTTCTTCGAATCGTTCACCTATTCTCTCGGGGGACTGGCGGCCATGCGCAGTTACCACTACCTGCTCATGTGGCTGTTCATCATTACCGGCGGCATACACCTGTACCTCGTATCCGCTGAACATGTGAGGGGCATGCCGCTGATGCTCGCCTGGTATGAGCGTGGCAAGGCATCGGAGTAACTCGCGAGGACGGACAGCACGATCCAGAACAGAGCAGGCTTGACGGAAGACAAGGGAATTACTTGATAGATACTGAATTCGATGGGGGCGCGGGCGCC
>JAUSDE010000042.1 GCA_030650885.1 Thermoleophilia bacterium | reverse complement strand
AGCCGCGCCGACGAAGACGGGGATGGCGACGTCTACCTGCTTCCACCTGACAACTTCTTCCTGCCGCCCGTGCCTTTTTCCCCTGAAGAGCTGGCTTCGCTCCACACATGCCTGCACCTGCTCGACGGGCAATTCGCCTACAGCGACCTGCTGCGTCTGGCGCTACAGGGCCTGGCTCTCGGAACAGGCAACATACTCGAAGACCCGGCGACCAGCTGTGTGGCCATGGACATGCCGTCAGCGGGCTTTGACGCCGAGGTCGCAAAGCGGCAGGCCCGCATCGACGAGGCCATCGCCAAGCGCAAGACCATGAAGTTCGATTATCACTCTTTCAGCAGCGATAGCGTCGAGGAGCGGCTGGTCGACCCTTATTCCATGATCTATACCGACGGTGACTGGTATGTTGTCGGATATTCCCATGAGCGGAAGGCTTTGCGCCTCTTCAAACTGAGGCGGATACGCGGTCGCATCCGCTATCTCAACAAGAACGATCACAATTTTGAAGTGCCCGCCGATTTCAGCGCGGATGAATGGAGAAACCTGCAGCCATGGCAGCTCGGTCCCGGACAGGGTACCGCCGAGATCCGTTTCTCTCCCAGGTACAGCTGGTGGGCCGGCAATAATTACGGCCATTGCGGCGAGCTGACTCCGCAGGACGATGGCTCCTCGATTTTTCGCACGGACTATACCAGCGCCACCCAGATCTGCTCACTGGTGCTGAGCCACAGCGATGAAACCGTGCTCGAAGGGCCACCGGAACTGCGCGAGCTCATGGCCGGGGTGCTGGAGAAGATCGCCAGGCAGCACGATGGGGATCCACCGGCTCCTGCGGCTGCTTTGGACCCGCAGCCCGGGCGAGGCGCGGGTGCTCCTGATGCCGGCGGCGTGCAGCCCCAGGTGGAACCCGACCGCTTCGCCCACCTGGCGACGACGGTCACCTACCTGGTCGACAGGCTCGCGGGCGAGATGGAAGCCCGTCTGCCCGTGGAAGATGTCTGCCGGGACCTGGGTTTCAGCAGGGACGAGCTGGAGCAGGCGATGAACCTGTTGCAGCTGGTTAACACGGGTGCCGGCGGTTACCTGATCAGCGGTTCGATAAACGGAGATCTGCTCGATATCTCCTACTGGCCTGAAGGCGAGCTGCTGAAAAAGCCCGTGCGGCTGACGCCCCGCGAGGCTCGGGCGATGCTGCTGGCCATCGACCTTGTGGGCGGCCAGATCCTCGCCGGCCGGAACCAGTCGCTGGAGACCGCACGCGAAAAGATCATTCAGGCCGCGGGCGGCCTCGACGACCTGGACACGATCCCAATCGGCGAGACCGAGAGAGAAGACGCTGACATCTGCCGCGCCATCAACCGCGGTCTTGCCGAGCACAGGCTGGTGGAGATCGAATATCTCACCCGCGCAACCGGCAAAGTGGGATCACGGAGCGTCGAGCCTTACCTGGTGAACAACACCAAGGGCCAGTGGTACCTGGTTGCCTGGTGCCGCAATCGGGATGACATCCGCACCTTCCGCTTTGAGATGATCAAGAGCGCCCGGCTGCTGGAAGATACTTTCGAACCACGCGACGTCGACCTCGGGCCTTATCGGAAGGATCCGCGGCAGCCATCCGGCATGCAGGCGCCACGGCGGGCAAGCGTTCTCTTCAGCCCCTCGATCGCCCGCTGGGTCTATGAGAAACAGCCTGACACGACGATGCTGGTGGACGGTTCGCTACTCGGCGAGATTCCCTGGTTCGACGACAGCTGGCTGGTCGACGAGATACTGCGATATTGCGGCGAGGCGGTGCTTGTAGCCCCCGTGGACATGCGCGAACAGGTACGTGAGGCTGCCTTGCGGCTGGCTGGCCGGTATCGTTAAATAACTGCCGCCTGTTTACGCACTGGCTTTCCTGAGGTACAATTGACTCACATGGCGCTCCGGGCATTCGCATGGGGTTGCCGGCAATTTACGGCGCTTTCTGCGGTTTCCGGGAAGGCGCGCCACAACCGGGGATATATCCATCCGCTGACGGCGAGCCGGATATGGGGTAGGGGTAAGGGGTTTACTTGTTCAGGCGTTCTTTAGTTATGGGTTTTTTCACGGCACTTGCGCTGCTTTTCGCGGGACTTGCTTCCGCGGCGGCGGCCCCCGTCCAGATCACTACCGACCCGGCCAACCAGGGCCGTCCCGAGCTTCACGGCGATATCATCGTCTGGAAGGACTTCCGGGCCGGCAACTGGGACATCTATTCGTATGACCTTGCCTCCAGTGATGAGCAGCCGGTCTCAACAAATACCGCCTATCAGAACCTCGCTGCAACCAACGGCACCACGATCTTCTGGCAGGATAACCGTGCGGGCACCTGGGATATCTATTACCGCAGTGTCCTCCTCGGCTTTGAGCAGCCACTTGTCGGTGGCACAGGCAACCAGGGGCTGGCGGTAGTCGACGGCAACAACGTCGTATACGTTGATGACAAGTCGGGTAACAACGACATCTATGCGATTAACTTTTCCACGCGTGTCATAAAACCGGTCTGCACGAATGCCGCCAATCAGTGGCAGCCACGAATCAGCGGCACGCGGGTCGTCTGGGAAGACAATCGCAACGGCAGCACCGATATCTATATGAAAGACCTTAATGGCGGCGCGGAGCAGCGCCTCACCAGCAGCCCCGGCGAAGAAAAGGTAGCCGATATCAGCGGCGACATCGTCGTATGGCAGAGCACGGAAAGCGGCGTTACCGATATCCGCATGAAAAACCTCCGGACCGGTGTCGAATCAGCTGTCACCAGCGATGCGGCAGCGCAGAATTCACCGCGGGTCAGCGGTGACCTGATCACATGGGAAGACGGCCGCAGCGGCAGCTGGGATATCTATATCAAGGATCTTACGAGCGGTGTCACCAGCGCCCTGGCCTCAGGACCTTCCGAACAGGCCAGGCAGGCCATCGACCGGGAGACTGTCGTCTGGGAAGATACTGTATCCGGCAATTATGATATCTGGGTCACGACTGTGCCCGATCTAACGCCACCGGCAATCAGTGGGCTGACGCCGGCGGAGGGGCAACATACGGGATGCGGCTCACCGGCGATTCTGGCCTCATACACCGACAACCGCGTGGGCGTCGACATGGCCTCGGTGAACCTGGTTGTCGACGGCGAGGATGTCACAGCTCTTTCGACGATAAATGCAGGCTCGATCTTCTACATGCCTCCGATTCTGGCCACTGGCCAGCACGACGCCACCTTGACTGTTGCCGACCTGTCGGGCAATTCCGCCAGCACGAGCTGGCAGTTCTTCAGCTCACAGCCGGTCATGAGCCTCAACGCTCTCGCCGCCTACTGGGGCAGCTACGCCGATTACCTCAACAACGAGCTTTCGGTTCCTTACCAGCTGATCAACCCTTCGTCCGAAACAACGAACTATTCGGTGGAGATACAGTATTCTTCAGCGACTTCGGGAGTGATCCTTACGACGGAGATGCCGGTATGGCTGGGAGATGTTGAACCGGGAAACCATGGGGACGCCGTCCTTAAATACCTGGTTCCCGAGAATACGAATTCTTTCAAGACGACAGTATTCGCCAGCAGTTTTGACGATTGTGGCACAGGTTACTATTTCCCAGGACCGCCCCCGGGCTGGTAAAGCTTACTTTCTCATCAAATAGGCGCCTATCCGGGCTGCTGTTCTTTCCAGCCACCTGAGCAGACGCGCTGCTGCCAGCCTGACGGCGCTGGTTTCGCCCCCGGCCACAGCACTGCCATCACTTCTTTCCCCCAGCCTCCTGAGCAGATCCAGGGCATAAAAAAAACGGCCAAGAAAGCCGTTTACCAATTGATGACGCCCCCGGAGATCTATCCTGGCGCCACCCCTCTTCTCAATCCTTGTCACCCTGCCTGCTACGGTCATGGCCGGAGATGTCATCGCGTTGAAACCGGCATCTCCTTTCTGCCGGTACTCCGCTCCGCTGCCGCGCCCGCTCCTTCCGATTATACGATGGACGACCCAATGCCCGTCAGAGTCAAAAAGTACGATGTCGCCCAGCCGGGGCTGCTCACCATGCTCGTAGGGCTCTACGATGATCCGGTCTCCCGCATAAATCAGAGGCGCCATGCTGTCGGAAGCTACAGTCAGCCCGACCCGCCTCCCGTTCCGCAAGCCATCGCGCCAGAGATCGTCCAGTTGTTCCGCTGTGATCATCGGCGTGAGAGGTCCTCGTTCAGCAGGTCACGTTCGGGTTTAGGAAAAGTCCGGGTCCGGACCACGTTCCCTGTCCGCCACTCATGCCGTAGACATTGCAGGCATAGGCAAGCGGTTCCTGAACCTTCAGGGTCTTGATCTCAGGTGCCTGGTAAGGTTTTTTAACCATGTTTTTTCACCTCCCTGAGCAAAATGCTCATCCGGCAGCTCTCTGAAGCTGGTGCAGTAGCATCGCCGGTATCGATATAAGCGTTAGCCGCGCATCTGACGCAGGAATCCACACTACTACAGATTGTACATTTTTTCAACTGTTTTTTGTCAATCTTCCTTATGTCAGACAGCACCTTTCCACTCCATAGCGAAGCCAGGCTGTGCTCGAGAACGCTGCCGGCGCTTTTTCGCCAAAGAACACACGGCAAAACCTCTCCACCGGGTGATACAACGAAATTCTTGCGGGCGGCAGAGCATATCAGGCGACGGCCGACCGGGTCTCTGTCATCAACAGATTCACACATCTCTTCAGGGTGGCCTCGATGCCAGCCGTGGTCGATCATGAACTTGCGAAACTGCTCTTCGGTCATCCTCAGGGCATCCGATTCCCGTGAGCCGAACGCACCAGGCATGACCATCGGATCGGGCACGCATACTGTGCCAAAATCGCGGGCCAGTTTTTCAATGGCCGCCACCTCGTGGCAGTTATGCGTCATCACGGTCGTTTTTATGGGTACCCTGATATCACGGGCTCTCAGAAGCTCGATCGCTTTGAGGGTTTTAACAAAAGACCCGGGGAGCGCGGTGATGAAGTCGTGGGTTGCAGCGGTCGCACCGTAGAGGCTGATTTCGACTTTGGTTGGATTGAGCTCCCTGACAGTATCGGCCATATATTCATCGATGAAGGTGCCGTTGGTCTGGATATAGAAGAAGATCCCCCGGTCTCGGGCATGGCGGGCGATCTCAAGAAAATCAGATCGCATGAATACCTCGCCGCCGGTGAATCCAGCAAAATATACGCCAAGGTCGACGGTTTCATCGATAACACGCATCCAGTCGGCCTTGCCCAGTTCGCGCTCTTCGTGACGAAACTCGAGGTAGCAATGCCGGCATCGCAGATTGCAGGTATGGGTCAACTCAAGGATCACCTGCGAGGGAATCAGCTCACCGTCCAGACGGCGGCGGACCTTGGCGATCATATCGTTTTCGCTGTTAGTCGGCCGCGCGACCATCTTCGCACACCACTCCCATATCGATCAGCCGGCTCAAAAAATCGTGAATATCCAGCGCGGCCTTAGCTTCGCTGACGTCATATTCCTCCGCTATCTTCCCGGCCAACGTTGCGACTGTCACTGGCTCCGCACAAAGATCCCAGATACGGCTGCCGACTTCGTCGAGGACATGGACAGAACTGTCTTCGGGGGTCAGTAGCACGGTTTCTCCCTGGATAACCCGGGAAACAGCATCACCCGCCTGCCTGAACATGGCGTCCTCGCCAAGAATCGCGCTCATATTATTGGCACCTCGCTATCGACAGCCTTGAATATCTCCTCGAGATTCGGGTCGGCCAGGCTCAAGGCCAGCCGGAAACATGGCACAGCTTCTACCATCGCGGCTGCATTCGACATCATTTCCATAAGGGTCCCTTTTTCATAATCGCTCATTTTTACCGGAGTGGAGTTTTTCTGGGAACTCGCCAGTACGATCGCTTCGAGAAGCATTGCCGCCGCCTCGGCGGCTGCTACGGGCTCGAGAACCGTCTTGCTGCCATGTGACAGGAAAAATATGGCGGCCAGGGGTGCACTGGCATTCGACAGTTCCTGCCGCGGGATATCTCCTCCCAGAGGAGACGCGTGAACCACCCAACCGGCTTCGTCGCGCGTAAGTGGAATCATGTCATCCCCCTGCAATGAGGCCCATGGCTCGCCCATCAACTGCAGAGCAAGTGTAGACTTACCCACACCGCTGCTTCCGGTAAATAAATATGATCTACCTTCCCTGATCACGCCGCACGCATGTATCGAAAGGACGTCGGCCCTTTTATCTGCCTTGAGCTGACGTAAGAACAGCGAGAAGAGTATGTTTGTCAGAAGGGGGAAGAGGATCTCGTCATCGCTATACCGGCATTCCTCGCTCCTGTGTACGAGCACCTTGAGTTCGAGAGAGTCGCCGAGCGATGCATGCCGGATCCACAGCTCCAGGCCTTGAACCGGAGCCATGCGCATGACTTCGCCGGAATCAGAGGGGAGAACATCAAATGTTTCTGCAAGCTTTATCCGAAGGATCAGCTCACCTCCATCTCCTGTCCTGAAGGCGGCGAGCTCACGATCGAGGTATGAATGCAGCGGCTCATGGTCACAAAGAACCGTAATGGGGAAGCCTGCGATTTGTAGCTTCAAAACGCCCCTCCGGTAAATGCCGATATAATTAGTACTAAGTACTTTATATATCCTACCGTTCTGCGATTTTACTCCCGGACAAACCTTAAGTAAACAATACCGACAATAATTGTCACGAAATCGGTGATTTAGTCCCTAATTGCCCGGCCAGATGTCCTTTCCTGCCAGAAAAACGGTTGCCAGCACGGAAAACTCACTACAAGGCAGCGCGATGGTGTCGCGACCGTCGCTCAACCCAGAGTCGCCACCTCGTCGAGCACCCCGTCTCTCATGATCAGCGTCTTTTCCGTCTGGGCGGCGATACCCGGGTCGTGAGTAACCAGCACGAAAGTGCGGCAGGTCTGGCATTCGTCGGTATTAAGCCGCTTGAGCAGGGCGATGATAGCCTCGCTGTTCACGGAATCAAGTTCGCCCGTGGGTTCATCCGCGAGGATTATCGACGGTTTCAGCACCAGAGCGCGGGCGATGGCGACGCGCTGCTGCTCGCCGCCGGAAAGCTCGTTGGAACGAAAACCGAGCCGGTCGCTCAACCCTACCTGCTCGAGCGACTCGGTTGCGATCACCCTGGGGTCAGGCCTCTTTTCGTAGCGTAGCGGCAGCATCACGTTTTCCAGCGCCGTCAACGTCGGTATCAGGTTAAAACTCTGGAAGACGAATCCTATCTTTTCACGGCGGATGCGCGTCAGCTCCGCTGAGCTTAGAGTTGAAGTCTCCACTCCTTCTATATATAGCTCCCCCGAAGTCGGCCGGTCGAGGCAGCCAAGCAGGTTGAGAAGGGTGCTCTTGCCCGAGCCGGACGGGCCCATGATGGATATGAAAGAACCGGCCTCGATCTTCAGTGTCACATCACGCAGAGCGTGCACCTCGATCCTGCCGCCGGTGCGGTAGGTCTTGTTGAGATTATTAGTCTGGACGAGAGGCATGATGTAACATTATCCGCGGAAACGGCCGGTTTCAAACAATGCCGCCCCCGTAATCCCTGCAGTTCGAGGCCGGAATCAGCAAGACGGCGCCTTTTCGCTACAAATCCCCGCAAATCCCTGCTAGAATATTCCGGTCAGAGGTTGGTGAGTTATTTCACAAGCTCTCCGGCGGTGCGTTCAGCACATTCGGGTTTCCCCAATTCAGCTGCTCGCGCCACACCCGCATAACCGTCCCGGCCCACGGCCGGGCTTTTTGACCCCTTGAGGAGGTTGGAATGCAGCAGGTAACCGAGATTCGCTGGCACGCACGGGGCGGCCAGGGGGCTGTTACCGCGGCCAAGATGGTGGCCGAGGTGGCCCTGAGCCAGGATAAATATTTCCAGGCTTTCCCGGAGTACGGCCCGGAACGGGCTGGAGCGCCGATCGTGGCCTTCACCCGCATATCCGACGAGCCGATCCAGATCTACAGCGCCATCGAGCACCCCGACTATGTTCTGGTGCTCGACCCGACTCTGCTCGACGCTGTCGATGTGACCGTCGGCACCGGCGAAGGCGCCGTGGTCATCGTCAATTCCGAGGACGATTGCGCGACGCTCGCCAATCGTTCAGAGATGACGGGCAAAAAAGTCTATACAGTTCCCGCGACCAAGATCGCCCTGGAGACCATCAAGCGGGCTATCCCTAACACCCCTCTGATCGGTGCCCTGGCGAAGGTTAGCGGACTCTTCTCCCTGGACGGCATCCTCGAGGAAGTGCAGACCTCCCTCTCCAGGAAATTCAACGAGGACGTGGTCAACGCCAACCTCGAGGCGGTCAAGCGCGGTTACGAGGAGGTCTCCGGAGATGACTGATAAAACAAAAAAGAAGAAGTGGGATTACAGCGATATCGCCAAATGGGGCCCCGGAAAGCACGAGATGGGAGCCACTATACCCGAGTCCGGCACCGCTGACGATTACGAGACAGGCGGCTGGCGCACCGAAAGGCCCATCCGGGACATGGAAAAGTGCACCTCGTGCATGATCTGTTTCTTTGGCTGCCCCGATTCCTCGATAATCGTTAAAGAAGGCAAGATGCAGCAGGAATTCGACCTCAAGCATTGCAAGGGCTGTGGAATCTGCGCCCAGGTCTGTCCCCGCGACGCCATCGAGATGATGAACGAGATCAAGGTATGCAAACTGGAGGAGAAATAATGGCCCGTAAAGCAATCACCGGAAACGGCGCCGTGGCCCTGGCCCTCAAGCAGGTGGAGCCGGATGTCATGGCCGCCTACCCGATCACACCAGCGACTGAGATCGCCCAGAATTACGCCCAGTACGTAGCCAACGGCGATGTCGTAACCGAATACATCGCCGTGGAGAGCGAGCACAGCGCCATGAGCGCCGCCATCGGCTCCGCTTCCGCCGGCGCCCGCACGATAACCGCCACCTCATCCCAGGGCTTCGCGCTCATGTGGGAGATGCTCTTCATCGCCTCTTCGCTTAGGCTGCCGATCACGATGCCGGTGGTCACCCGGGCGCTCTCCGGCCCGATCAACATCCACTGCGACCACTCCGATTCAATGGGCGGACGCGACTGCGGCTGGATCCAGCTCTACGGCGAGGATGCCCAGGAAGGCTACGACAACGTCATCCAGGCATTCCGCATCGGCGAGCACATGGACGTGAGAATGCCTGTCATGACCATGATCGACGGTTTCATCATCAGCGGCGCCATCGGTCCACTGGACGCGCTGGAAGATGACGAGGTGAAAAAGTTCGTCGGTGATTATAAGGCCGTGAACCCGCTGCTCGATGTCGATAACCCCGTTACCATCGGTGCCTTCGACAGCCTCGGCGGCTGGTATTTCGAACACAAGATCTCCCAGAACCGCGCTATGGAGAATGCCATGAAGGTCATCGAGGACGTCGGCCGCGAGTACGGCGAGCTGACCGGCCGCGAGTATGCCCATTTCAAGACCCACGAGATCGAGGACGCCGACATCGTGCTGGTAGCCATCGGTTCGGCGGCCGGCAACGTCAAGACCGTCGTCAAGAAACTCCGGGCGGAGGGCAGGAAAGTCGGCGTGCTGAAAGTACGCACCTTCAGGCCCTTCCCCACGGAACAGATCCGCGAAGCGCTTTCAGGGGCGAAGGTCATCGGCGTAATGGACCGCTCCGATTCGTTCGGCGCCCAGGGCGGCCAGCTGTTCACCGAGATCAGCGCCGCGATGTACGGCGGCGAGTCTCATCCGCAGATATATAACTTCATCTACGGCCTCGGCGGCCGGGATATCTTCCCGGACGACATCGAGGGCGCCGTGGAGATGCTCGAGAAAGCTGCCGCTGGTGAGAAACTGGAGCAGAAAAGACACTATCTCAACGTGAGAGAGGGGTGATTCCAGTTGGCCAAGCCAAAGGAACTAGCGAATAAACCAGAGCGGCTGACCGGCGGTCACCGCCTGTGCGCCGGCTGCGGCGCGCCCATCAACGTGCGCCAGGTCATGAGCGTCTGCCCGGGTCCCGCCGTGGTCAGCGTCTCGACCGGATGCCTGGAAGTATCAACGACCATCTACCCGTATACGGCGTGGAAAGATTCCATGATCCATTCGGCCTTCGAGAACGCCGGCGCCACCATCAGCGGCGTCGAGACAGCCTACAATTCCCTGAAGAAACAGGGCAAGATCAAGGATGACATGTACTTCGTGGCCTTCGGCGGCGACGGCGGCACCTACGACATCGGCCTGCAGTCGCTGTCCGGTGCGGTCGAGCGCGGGCACAACTTCGTATTCGTCTGCTACGACAACGGCGCCTACATGAACACCGGCTTCCAGCGCTCGGGCGCCACTCCGCGCGGCGCCTGGACGACGACCAGCCCGGTGGGCAAGGAATCCGCCGGCAAGCAGCAGAACCGCAAGGACCTGACGGCCATCATGGTGGCACACGATATCCCCTATGCCGCCACGGCCTCACCGCACAACTTCAAGGACCTGATGACCAAGGCGGAGAAAGCCTTCGCCACGCCGGGTCCAGCGTTCCTGAATGTCATCTCGCCATGCCCCCGCGGCTGGCGTACCCCCGGCGACCAGACGATCGCACTGGCCAAGGAAGCGGTGCAGTCGTGTTACTGGCCGCTGTATGAGGTCGAGAACGGCAAATACAAGATCAACTACAAGCCCAAGGGCGACAAGAAGACCCCGGTGGCTGACTGGCTGAAGAAGCAGGGCCGCTTCGCGCACCTGTTCAAGCTGGAGAACAGCGAAGAAGTGCTGGCGGAAATACAGGACTATATAGACAGGAAATGGGAAGAGCTGCTGAAGAAAGAGGAGTGCCTGGTTTAGAGCGCCGGCCAGGGATTCGTAAATGAGCGCCATCAGGGGCGGTCTTCGGACCGCCCCTGTTTTTTCGGCCTTGTCCACCAGTTAGCGACTGTGGCCACAATGTTTTAGAATCTGCAGGATGCTGATAATCAATATACATATCAGCGTTCAGGCAATCACAACGAATAGGAAGAAAAACCGGCCATGCCGATAATCGTGCAAAAATATGGCGGCACCTCAGTGGGGGATACCGATCGCATCAAGAACGTTGCGCGGAGGCTCTGCGCGGCGCAGGATGAGGGCTACCGGGTGGTCGCCGTCGTCAGCGCCATGGGCGACACCACCGACGAGCTGCTGAAGATGGCCCATGACATCTCCTCCGACCCGCCGGAGCGCGAGCTGGACGTGCTGCTCTCCAACGGCGAGCGCATCAGCGTGGCGCTGCTGGCCATGGCCATCCATGAGATGGGACATGAGGTCATATCGCTCAGCGGCCGGCAGGCGGGAATCCAGACCAACACCGTCTTCACCAAGGCGCGCATCACTGGCGTCGAGACCGCCCGCTTAAGCGAGGAACTCGAGAATGGTAGGATTGTCCTTGTTGCTGGCTTTCAGGGGGTTTCGGTGGATGAGGATATCACCACCCTGGGGCGTGGCGGTTCTGATACGACAGCCGTGGCAATAGCCGCGGCTCTGGATGCCGAAAAATGCGAGATCTATACCGACGTGGACGGCGTCTACACCGCCGATCCGCGCGTGGTGGGAACGGCGCGCAAGCTGGATGTCGTCTCTTATCAGGAGATGCTGGAGATGGCGGCGACCGGCTCCGAGGTTTTGATGTTGCGTTCCGTGGAATATGCGCAGAAGTACGGCGTGCCGCTGCAGGTGCGAAGCAGTTTCACCGACGATCCCGGTACCTGGGTGAGAGAGGAAGATGAGACCATGGAAAAAGCAGTCGTAAGCGCGGTTTCCCACACGACCGACGAGTCGAAGCTGACCCTGATGCGTTTGCCTGACCGTCCCGGCGTTGCCGCGACCGTTTTCGGCGACCTGGCCGAGGCCGGCGTCAACGTGGACATGATCATCCAGAACGTCAGCGAACAGGGGACCACCGATATCTCCTTCACAGTGGTGCAGGCCGAACTGCCGGCGGCGCAGCAGGCGATGGACAAGGTCTGCGACGAGATGGGCGTGGCCTATGTCATCGGCGAGCAGATGGGCAAGGTGTCGATCATCGGCGCGGGCATGAAGAGTTATCCGGGTGTCGCCGCCAAGATGTTCAAGACGATGGCGGACGAGGGGATCAACATTGAGATGATCAGCACTTCTTCGATCAAGGTTAGTTGTGTTATTGAGCGGGATCAGGTGGAAAAAGCCGTCCGTGCTTTGCATGAGGCTTTTAATCTTGGCTGATCGGGGGCGGGTGCAGACGTGTCGCGGGGGATATTCCCGCGCTCAC
>JAUSDE010000041.1 GCA_030650885.1 Thermoleophilia bacterium | reverse complement strand
GGGGCCTGTTCCGTCGCCCGTGGGGTGACTGAGGAGGACATCAAATCTTTGTATGGCACCTTCATCGACTCGGCCAGGTTTGCGGAACTTGTCTCCGAATCGAGCGTTGTCAGCTTCTGACGACAAAATACAGGTACAACTATAAAGCGCCATAGTCCAGGTGGCGCTTTTATCTTTGGCAATATCTCAAACGCCGTCTCCTGAGTACTGGTCCTCCCGCCGCCCAAGTCACACAACGATTAAGCAATGCGAATGCGATATCATGTCATCATCGCTGTAGCAATTATTGATGGATCTTTCAGATAGTTTAAAAATCTCTTTAAGAGTTAAGCTAATTAAAGATGTAACTTTAGTGAATAGGAGTAAATGAAATGACGAAATATGTTGATGGATTTGTGCTTGTAGTGCCTAAGGACAAAGAAGCTGATTACAGGAAAATGGCAGAAGAAGGGCGGGATATGTGGATGAAACATGGTGCGCTTGAATACTTTGAATGCAGAGGCGATGATCTCAAACAACAGGAAATGGGCGAGGAAAAATCACGAGCTTTTGCCGAAATGGCAGGTGCAAAAAATGATGAAAACGTATGGTTTTCTTTTATTGTTTTTAACTCCAAGCAACATCGCAATGAAGTAAACAAGAAAGTGATGGATGAAATGAGTGCAAAATATGAGGATCAGAGTGATTTTACAATGCCGACTGACATGAAGAAAATGGCATACGGAGGGTTTGATGTGGCAGTTGAAGGAATAGCTATACCCTCCCCCACCTCCTCGTAGCTATTCCAATATCAAGCACGGAATTGCAAACATTTTGCAAACCAAATGCTTGGGAATAGATGGTAAAGGACAGTACTGGAAGGTAAGCGCATCTTGTAAAACCCAGATAGATGGGACTCTTTGGTAATGGATGGGATTGGACAGTAACCCATCCACCAATCTCAAAATCCGGTCGGGGTCACCCCCGGTGTGGGTTCGATTCCCACCTTCGGCACCACGATTTACCTGTAATCGGCACATTCCAACGAGCTGGCTTTGTCTCCAGATGGCTCCTGTGGGGATCGTGATTTATTTGACTACTGAACAGAAAAGACCCGGGTCATCTAGACATACATGGTCTGCAAACATTCGCGAATTTCGGTAGTTCCAGTTAGGTATTTTCAGCCCTGTGTTCTAGCAGCCAATTCATAGATTTTTGTCGCGAGATCATCCAATCGCTTAGCTTCATCATCTCCTCCATGAGATTCACTGCGCAAAGTTATTAGTCTCTTTTCTGCCTCGTAGATCTGCTTTTTAACTTTTTCCGATTCGCTATATTGCCATACAAGTGCAATCAGAATTGGTAAAATGAAAATACCAAAAATCAATTTCTTCATCAGACGTTGCTTTTCTTCAAGTGACTCTTTAAGTAACTCAACGTTAGATTCCAAGCTTTTAATCTCATTGGTGTTGTTTTTAAATTTTTGTGAATGCTCTCTTAAAAAAGCGCCGAAAGTCTTTATCTTGTGAGGTGCATCCTTTTGAACTGAACGCAGCGTATCAATAGTATTTTTTGCGACGCACTCTTGCCACTCAAAAAGCGTAGCCTCAAGTTTGTCGGTAAAGGTAGAAACCTCGCGGTCATTAAACTCTTGCGCTATTGATTTTGCCTCCGCAAGCAATCGATCGAATTCATTAACTTGATTACTCATATTGTGATGCAACATATCTCGCACATTACCCAGCGCTAGGTCTCGAACCTCAGGTCGTTTTGCAAGTCGCGGCTCCAACATTGCCCATCCCGCAAGACCAATTTTCTCATTAACTGCTCGTTCCAGCCGCTCAACAATAATTGCATCTTTATCGCTGGACGGAGTTAACGTCGCCATATAGGTAGCGCTTAAGTATAATGTGTCGGCTGAACCATCTAAATCATATGCTTGCGTTGAAAAATGAACAGCACCTTCCGAGTCACCCAATTCTTCAGCAACTCTGGCTCGATTTAACAATGCCATACGAGCGTCAATCTCTGATTTTCCTTGCGAATAACGTATGGCTTTTTCATAGTTTTCCGCTGCGCTTATTATGTCAGCACTTTCTTCATCCAGCATTCCGAGAATCTGATAACCATTCCAATCGTAAGGATCATCTGCTAAACATTGCTCCGCCTCATTCCGTGCCTCTGGTAAAAGTAAACGCGACATTAGATCTAGAGCGCGCCTACTATGTTCTTTGGCTCTTGTCTCCTGGGGTGATAGGGTAGCCGCCAATAAGGCTGCTTGTTGCTCGATCATTACACTCACGCCAGCTTCAAGTGACTGCCTCATGTAGGCCACTTCATTTCCTACGAGCTGCATATCTTCTGATAGTGTCCCTTTCATATCGCTCACGCTTGCCACGATTTCTTGCCCGCTACGTTTTGTTTCCGCAATCACTCCGTCAATTGCATTTTTTGTCCTGTCGTCACTGGTGCGTGCTTTACCATCCCAAGTATAGTGTTGACTGAATAGTTCGTTCATAATGTAACTCCACTCGAATATATATTGATACAAATTGCGCCGAACCTTAGCGTGCCTATGTCCCTCAAGAATAAATAAAGCCTCACACTAATACCTTGAGCAAGATCCACTCTTTTGAGCAAAAGCGAATTAAGATTACCCCTAATGAAATAATTTGTCTAATGTTCATTAGCTAGTTTCTGCCAACATTTTGCCAACCAAATTCCCGGTACAAGACGGTACGGAAAGGTACAGGAAGGGAAATAGATTAGCTGAAAGCTATACAGGAAGGGACTATACGGGATTAGAAGGGACAGGCCGGGACGGCGGAGATCAAACTCAAAATCCGGTCGGGGTCACCCCCGGTGTGGGTTCGATTCCCACCTTCGGCACCAGTAAACAGCTAATCCGCAATCAGTTAACTGGTAGCTGAGGGTCATGTCTCGATTGCTCAAATCATGAGCTGTCAGTGCTTACCTTTTGCGGCGCCTCAGAACCAGTGAACCGAGACCAGCCGAAGCCAGCCCGGCCGCCGGCACCAGCAGCATCAGTCCGGTGCTGGGAAGTACGCTGGGCGTCTCACCCTGTGCCGCTATTGCCGGTGTGTAAGCGTCAGTCTGCACTGCCGCGGCGACCGTGAAAGTAAAGCAAGGCGGGTTGTATTCGCCTGTCGTAAGCAAGAGCGCCACGGTGTAAGTCCCGTCCGCGGCATCCGCGGGGACGATAACGTCTCCGCTATAGTTTCCCCCTGCATCCATGACAAGAGTATCGATAAGCTGAGGTGATCCTTCCACGTCCCACCATACCCCAACATTAGAATTCACTGTCGCCGCCGTACCAGTTACTGTAAAACTGCTCCCCGCGGGTCCCTGAGTCGGCGACAGGCTTGGATATCCGTACGCCGGCTCATCCGCGGAGCCGCACGACTGCGCCATCGCACCGGGTGCCAGCGCCGCTGAAGCCAATAGTACCGTGGTAAAAATTATAAGGATCTTGACCTTCATATTTCTCCCCTGTCAGATATTGTTGATTATAGTTTTTCCTGAAAAGTATTCTTTCTCAATCCAACTTGACCTGCAATCGCTGATTTTATCGAAGCTTACCTCTTGAAACGACCTCGTGTTGAACTTGGGGTTGAATCCGCTTAACAAAACAACTGGTATTATCCCGAGGCAGCGGCACCCTCGTCGTGTTATCCCGTTCGTATGATTCAGCGTCGGGCACGCTTGCGAAACCACGCGTTGATACGGCTGATGAGCATGCCGGCAAACCCGCTGATTAACATTACCTCGCCAAGCACGTGATGCCAGCCGCCCAGCTGCGCAAACAACAGCATCGATCCGCCGACGACAAGCGCCGCAAAACTGACGGAACTGCCAAGGCGCTCAAGATTGTAGCTGACGCGACTTGCAAGGTTCTCCAGAATCGGCGCCTGGATCCGGCCAAGATCTCCCTCAGCAAAGCGCCTGAGAGCGCGTCTTGTGTCACCGGGCGCATCGATTATCAATCGCTCCATCTCGAAAGCGAACTTGGTTGTCTTTTCCTTTATCTGCGCCGGAGAGAAGTGCTTCGCAGTCAGTCGTGAAACCTCCTCGCGAAACGATTCCAGGTAGCTATGCTCCGGCGCAAGTTCGCGGCTCATCGATTCCAACAGGACGAAGGCACGCGACAGCAGGATTATTTCTGCAGAATTGTGAACGCCGTTCCGCGTACCGGCAACGAGCAGCGAATCAAACGCATTCCCGATCGAAACGTCTTCCAGATCGCTCCTGGTTACTTCGTAAAGTGCTGCTTTTGTGTCTACTAACAGACCCCCGCGGTCAACGCCTTCGCTTTCCAGCGCCATTTCCAGATAAGCCTCGGTTGCGGCGCGCCCATCGCCCTTAACGATCGCATGGAGCAAGCGCACCAGGGATTCGCGAGTCGGCTCGTCAAGCTCACCGGTATTACCAAAATCGAGAAGGCTCAGCCGACCGTCAGGCAGAACAAAGACATTGCCGGGATGCGGGTCGGCATGAAATATCCCTTCTTCAAATATCGTTTGCAGCATCAACCTTACCAGGGTGTTGATCGCCTTCGGCATCGCTTCAGGATGCTGTTTCCCGTAGACATCGACACGCTCGCCGGCAGAGAATTCCAGGGTGAGTACATTTGCACATGAACACTTTTTGACGACGTCCGGAATCCAGAGGTCAGGAACATCAGCCAGTGCTGTGCGAAAAAGCACGATAGAGCGCGCTTCTCGCTGGAAATCGAGTTCCCGGTGCAGACTTTTGTCAAATTCTATTACCGCCGCAGACAGGTCGAATGCGCGTAGCCGCGGGGAGAGCTTCTCGACGAGCGCTGCCAGATAAGTCAATGCAGCGATATCCGTGGAAATTGTTTCATCCAGGCCAGGCCGCTGCACCTTTACAGCAACGTGACGCCCGCTCTGCATCGTCGCCTCATGCACCTGGGCTATTGAGGCAGCAGCCAGCGGCGTTTCGCTGAACGACGAAAACATATCCGACAACGGAACGCCCATGCATCCTTCGAAAGTAGCTCGCACCACGTCAAATTCCATGGGTGGCAACTCGTCGTGCAGCAACTTCAGCTCATCAGTATAGGCGGGAGGTAACAGGTCGCGCTGCATCGCCAGCACCTGGCCGAATTTGACAAAGGTCACTCCGAGATCTTCGAAGGCTTCACGTAACGCGTGTGGCGGTGGCAAGTGTTTCTCACCGCGCAGGGCACCCAGTACCTTGTGTCGGGCGAGTACCCGCAGAATCTGCATCAGTCGCGGCGATACCCGCAACAGGGAACTCTTTTTAGGTTCCTTCACTGCAGCCATGCAATTCTCCCAAAATCATGTTCATGATATGCTGAAAATGTCATGTCTTCCTTGATCATTTTTTGAACGCCCCGATGCTTTCTTGGGACACGGACGTCAAAGTCGTTGATATTGGTAATACCTATCCACATATATCTATCCCTAATCTTTACAAAGGAACTAAACCCAGCCATTACACAATGGTTCGATAACTAGAAGGTAAAGGGGTCCTCGGTAGCCACATTAGAAGGGACTAAACGATACTAGCGGGTACTAAAAGGCAGCGCATCCGCCAATCTCAAAATCCGGTCGGGGTCACCCCCGGTGTGGGTTCGATTCCCACCTTCTGCACCAGACATTCCTAATGCTGCCGACTGCTTCCTTAGCTTGAGAATTACTTTCTAGTGGCAATCCGAAATTTGATGGGATCGGCAGGCAAGCTACAAGGACACACAAGGACGTTAATTACATAACATCCACCCAGGTGCCGTAAGGCGCCCACCAGGTGATGAATCCGTGCTGGAACCTGCTGCGCGCGGCCCCGCCCGGGAGGGCGAGAGGGTATTCGTCGGTTATGGGCAGACCCAGGGCTGAACCAGGACCGCCGAACATCGTATACCTCACATAGATACCACCGTTAACAGTATGCGAGCCGGTGGCCATGGACCAGTAGACATTGCCGTTCTGGAAGTTGCTCACCCTGGCACCGGCAACGCCGGGGACATCCATCTCCTCACCGGTCGCCAGATGCAGGGCTCCTGTGGGGCCGCCCAGCATGTCGTATTTGACCAGGATGCTGCCGTAGACCGCGTAGGCAGGATTGGCGGTACCATCCCAGGTCAGGGTGGCCCGCTGCATGTTCTGGGCTCTGCAGTTCCAGGCGGCATATTCATCGCTGATTGGCAGGCCGAAGGCCGCTGGACCGCCGCCGGCTAGATACCTGGTCATGATGGCGCCTGTCGATATGTAGCAAGTGCCTACACTCGGACCCCAGTAGATATTGCCATTGGTAAAGGTGTTCTGACGGGTGCCGGTGACACCGGAAACATCAGTCTCGTCGCTGGTGGGCAGACCCAGAACGCCGGCCTCGCGATTCAGCTGGTCGTACTTCAGAAGGATGGCGCCATGGACCCAGTAGATCGTGTCCGGAGAATCATTCAAATATAGCCGGCCGTTAACGTAGTTCTTGTACATCCCGCCGGTTATCGGTGTTGCATCGCCCGTGGAGGCACCGGGGGCTCCGCAATTCCCAACATTCTGTCGTCCTATTTCACCTTCAACTCTCAAATCCATCTGATGGATAACAAATTCTATTGCGTACTATTTCCGCATTCGTCAACCATTTTTCCAATGAGAGACAGAGTATGGCTTTATCACTTTCATCCGTTTGTAGAAGAAGAAAAGGGCGGCCCTTTGCAGGACCGCCCTTGTTATACATTTATGCTGCTGCTGGCCTAGGGGGCCGGCGGCGGCGGAACTACTACGCTGCACTGCCAGGCTGGGCACTCGAAGGTTATGTCCTTCAAGTTGTCGTGCTTTACCAGTTCCGGCTTCGCATAGAGTTCCCGCGTTGTATCTGTCTTCATGCGGTCTCTCCTGTTTTCGTGATTACCAGTTATCCTGCTTATCCACCATAGGTGTATGTAGTTCCAGGGCCGTCCTTGGCGTTGGCACTGTTTACCGTATGCCAGCTACCAGTAGTCAGAGGAACATTGTACTTGAGCGTCTTCGTGGTGCTTGCGCCTGCGGCGATGGTGCCGTAGGAAGCAGTCGCGGAGCCGCTGCTGGTCACGCCATTGGTGTTGCTGGTGTTGGTCATGCTGACGCTGTATGCAGCATGCGCGCCAGAGTTGGTTATCGTCCAGTTGATCGACAGTATCCTGGCAGTATAGTCAGCATAAGAACCCCAGATCGGAGCCGGAGCACTAAGCGATATGCTGGGCATGCCTGCGTAGGTATCGACCGTGAATGAACGGGTCCTGGTGTACAGGTTGCCGGCGTTGTCGGCAAGGTTATAGGTCCAGGAGTGAACGCCATCGGCCAGGCCGGAGACCGGGCAGCTGACGAGGACGCCGTTGTTGGTGCATGATACCGGACTACCGTCAACCAGCACGGTGGTCGCACCTACATTGGGTCCGGACGCTTCCGCGATGGTGTAACCCGCGTAGATCCGGTCGGTCGGGGTCAGCGTGATCGTCGGTGAGGCGTTGCTGATCACAGCGTTGCTGCCGGGATAGTAGCTGGAGGCTACCGTCGGGGGCAGCGAGTCGACGAAGAACGCGCCGGAACCGGAGCTGGTGTTACCCAGCGTGTCTGCCAGGGTGACGCCGATGGTGCGGGCGCCCTGGGGCAGGCCGGTCTGCGGGCAGCTGGCGTACTGTGCTGATACCGCGGCGCAGGTGATCGGGTTGCCATCCATGGTCACGGCGACGGAGTAAACGTCGACCGCTGAGCCAGCATCGGAGTAGTAGACGCTGATGTTGGCGGCCTCAGAGGTGACATAGCCACTCGGGGCGACGTTGTTCACGGTCGGACCAGTTGTGTCGGCAGGCGCAGGATTGAGCAGGATCGAGATATTTGCGCTACTGACATTTGCTACGGCCAGGTCAGACTTGCCATCTGCATTGAAATCGCCTTTGGTTATTGATTCCGGACCAGTTCCCACGCCGAAGCTGACTGCCGCAGCGAAAGTGCCGTTTCCATTACCCGTCAGAACTGAGGCATTGTTGCTGCAACTGTTTGCCGTGGCCAGGTCGATCTTTCCATCTTCGTTGAAGTCGCCGGTGGTTACCGAATATGGACCACAGTATGCAGGTGATGGCACACTGTAGTTCACTGCCGCGGCGAAGGTCCCGGTACCCGTACCCGACAGGATCGAGACATTACCGCTCTGGCTATTTGCCACAGCCAGGTCTGTCTTGCCATCTGCGTTGAAGTCGCCGGTAGTTACTGATCGAGGCCTTGCTCCTACCGTATAGTTCACCGCTGCTGCGAAAGACCCGGTTCCTGTACCTATCAGGATGGAGACATTGGCGCTTCCCATATTTGCAACTGCCATGTCCGTTTTGCCGTCTGCGTTGAAGTCGCCTGTGGTTACAGAATAGGGCCAATATCCCGCGGCGGAGTTAACTGCCGCGGCGAAGGTCCCGGTTCCCGTACCCAGAAGGATTGAGACATTGCCGCTGGTCCAGTTTGCTACAGCCAGGTCGGTCTTTGTGTCTGCGTTGAAGTCGCCTGTGGTAACAGAGTATGGGTTAGTTCCTGCGGCGAAGTTAACTGCCGCAGCGAAGGTCCCGCTTCCCGTACCCAGAAGGATTGAGACATTGCCGCTGCTGTAATTTGCCACAGCCAGGTCTGTTTTGCCGTCATTGTTGAAGTCGCCCGTGGTTACTGATTTCGGGTTAGTTCCTGTGGCGAAGTTAACTGCCGCAGCGAAGGTCCCGGTTCCTGTACCCATCAGGATCGAGACATTACTGCTTGAATAATTTGCCGATGCAATGTCGGTCTTGCCGTCTGCGTTAAAATCACCGGTGGTCACCGAGTATGGCAGACTCCCCACGGCATAGTTCACAGCCGGATCAAACATAACAGGGTTTGCTGCGTTTACTGGAGCAGCGGCCCAGAAGGCAATCAAGACGATGAGCAAAGCGCTCATTAATAGCCCACTTATGCCTGTCTTTGTAACTATTCTGCTTCTTATTTGCATACCCTTACACCTCTCATTTTCCAAACACATTATTTCTGACAGCTTTCTAAGGAAAGGCGCCCTGACCCCCCTGACCTGTTGAAGACGCCTCATGTAGCTTGATAATTTATTTAATTTTAATACGCAACATTGTTAACATTACTTTATATGCAGATAACTACATATAGGGGAATACACCTAGTCGCAGCGCCAACTGTTTGAGAGAATTCGCAAACCAAATACCTGTTTTTGGTTAGTGAAGGAGATTACCCGAGGAATAGAGCAGCTGAAAACCGCACTACAAGGGACAATCAGGACTATCGGGTACCAGCGGGCAAGCCATCCACAAAACTCAAAATCCGGTCGGGGTCACCCCCCCCCCGGCGTGGGCTCGATTCCCACCTTCGGCACCAGGATTTTGTCTCGTCAAAACCGATAGTTGGCGGTAACCCCGTCCTTGTAGATTCGATTCAACTTGCTGTCCGCATACCGAAAGAATTCAATTTGCTACTCAAATTGAATGCGAGATGCGAAGGCGCCAACGCCAATCAATGCAAATCCCACTAGCAACATGGCCATTGGCATGCCAGTTACGGGCAGTCTTTGCAGGGGGATGTTTTCCACGGTTCCCCGCATTACTGGAATGGGCGTGTCTTTTGGTGGCACCGTGGTCCCAGCCGACCAATCAAGCCCGCCGTCCACAACATAATTCACTACATCATAATCAGAGATAAGCAGGGTCTTCTCCGTACCGTCGGCATTCATTACATAGATATCATTGTTATTGTTAACACCCGTGTAGCGGATATAGGCGATCTTGGTGCCGTCAGGTGACCAGGCATGCCCATATTCTGCATCCCCGCTGTTAGTCAGATTAACCAGATTTGTGCCATCTGCATCCATCACATAGATCTCAGTGTTGCTGTTCTGGTATCTGGTTAAGGCGATCTTATTGCCGTCCGGTGACCAGACTGGGTCGACCTCGCTGAATTCCGTGCTGTTCGTCAGATTGGTCTGGCCTGTGCCGTCCGAGTTCATCACGTAGATCTCGTGGTTGCCATCCCTGTTGCTGCAGAAGGCTATCTTGTTGG
>JAUSDE010000147.1 GCA_030650885.1 Thermoleophilia bacterium | reverse complement strand
CGCGCCGATACCGAGAGCCTGTATGCCCAGCTGATGGAAACCGCCACCGTAGAACAGTCCAGGGGAACCCACACCCAGCTTTTCCACCAGTTCCGGTGTGGCGAAGAGGCCGACAGCCATCGTACCCCAGATTCCCGAGATGCCGTGGCAGGAAAGGGCGCCGATCGGATCGTCGATCCTGATGCGGTCGATGGCGAGGACCATGACGACCATCAGACCGCCTGCGATGCCGCCGATGATGACGGCCGCCCATGGCTCGACAAAACCGGAGCCGGCCGTTATTGCGACAAGTGCTGCGATGGCGCCATTCGCCGTCATGCCGATATCAGGCTTGCCCATGATGAGCCAGGCCATCGTCATGGCTGCCAGCACGCCCGCCGCCGCCGCCATATTGGTCGTAACGGCTACGTCGGCAAAGCTCAGGTCCATGGCATTCAAAGTGCTGCCTGGGTTGAATCCGAACCAGCCGAGCCAGAGGATTACTACGCCCAGCAGGGCCATCGGCATGCTGTGGCCAGGAATCGGGCGCGGTTTGCCTTCACGCGAGTACTTGCCGATCCTCGGCCCCAGGGCCAGGGCGCCGACCAGGGCCGAAGTCGCGCCCACCAGGTGGACGACCGTCGAACCGGCGAAGTCCTGCATGCCCAGCTCTGCCAGCCAGCCGCCGCCCCAGATCCAGTGTCCGACGACTGGATATATAAAAGCGGAGAAGACGATGCCAAAGACGAAATAGACCACCATCTTGGTACGCTCGAGCAGGGCGCCGTACACGATTGCCAGCGAGACAGCCGCGAATGCGAACTCGAACAGGAACTTCGCGTTGATGGCGACGTTGCTGTAAGCCAGTGAGGCGAACACCGTGTTGGTGTCGTCCGGCGCCACGTTCAGGAACCATCCGCTGGATCCGGCAAAGCCGGAGCCGGTGCCGAAAGCGATAGCAAAGCCGACAGCCCAGAATACCAGGGCGGACAGTGACAGGTTCACCAGGATCTTCCAGGCGATGTGCCCGGCATTCTTGGCCCTGGTGAAGCCGACCTCAAGCGTGAAAAAACCCGCCTGCATGAAGAAGACCAGGAACGCGGCCAGCATCACCCAGACGGTGTCGATGGCGATGGATTCTGCTGACACCTCGGCGTCCTGCGCAAACGCGGCCGACGGCAGCACCAGCACAAGTGCGGTGGCGAACGATACCGCGCCCATCATGAGTAACTTTTTAAAACTGAATATGCTTTTGATTACATCCATTTTTCCCTCCTTCAGATTGTGCGCGGTTATTTACAGGACCTCGGGGCCAGTCTCGCCGGTCCTGATCCTCATGGCGAACTCAACCGGGGTTACAAAGATTTTGCCGTCGCCGATATC
>JAUSDE010000145.1 GCA_030650885.1 Thermoleophilia bacterium | reverse complement strand
AACGGGAAAGCAACGCATGGGCGCCTTTGCCGCTACAGGCAGTGGCTGCACCTCTTATAGCCGACGGGTTCGATGTGGACCTTGTCGACGGACGTGTGATCCACCCACACATGCCCCGGATCCTTTCGGCGGCGCGAGGCTCTCTTTATGTCGGACTTTCGGTGATGACCGGCTGGCAGATCCATGATGCCATCGCGATTTCCCGGGCGGTCAAGGAAGCCTATCCGGACATTCCCATAGTCTGGGGCGGATACCACGCCAGTATGCTGCCCGAGCAGACGCTGGACGAGAGCTACATCGACTACGTCGTCCGCGGCCAGGGACAGTTGGCGGCGGTGGAGCTGGCGCGGCGCCTGAAGGATGGCGCATCAATTGAGGGAGTCACCGGCCTGTGTTATGTGAAGGACGGCAAGGCGGTCGTCGCCGACTACCCGAAACTGGTGGATATAGACCAGTTTCCATCCACTCCTTACGGCATCATCGACATGGAGAAGTACATGGTGCCCGACCTGGGCGCCCGCACGATGAAATATTTTTCCTCCCAGGGCTGTCCCTTCGGCTGCGGTTTTTGCGCCGAGACTTCCATGTACGGCCGCAACTGGGTGGGATTCTCCCCGGAACGGGTTGTTGACGATCTCGAGCGGCTGCAGAATGACTATGGCGTCGACGCCATCGATTTCGCCGACACCAATTTCTTTGTCAGCAAAAAGCGGGTCCGGGCCATATGTGAAGGGATCATAGAACGCGGGCTCGACCTCAAGTGGGCAGCGGATGTGCGCACCAGGCAGTTCATAGATTTCCCCGAAGATCTGAGGCAGCTGGTCTACGACGCCGGTTGCCGGCGGCTGCTACTCGGCGCCGAATCGGGCTCGCTGCAGGCGCTGAAACAGATCGGCAAGCAGACGACAGTTGATGACACTCTGCATGTGGCGCGCATCTGCGACGAACTGGGCATCATCACCAGGTTCACAACCATGTTCGGTTTTCCGGGCGAGCCGGAAAAAGACATCGAGGCCACCCTGCGGATGATCGAGGGGATCAAGGCTATCAACGAAGATTTTGAGGTTCACGGTTTCTTCTTCGCGCCCTATCCCGGGGCGCCCATGTATGATGAGGCGATCCGCCTCGGCTTCCGGCCCCCGGAAAATCTCGAGGCCTGGGCTGACTTTGATCTCACCGAGCTGCACACACCATGGGTGGACCCTGTGTATAAGGAAAAAGTCGACATGATCATCGATTTCTACATGCCATTTGCCTCGCCGAGCCCGGACCTAAGGCGTCGCATGGATGCGGGCGGGGTCAAGGGCAACGCCTACAAGGCGATGCACAGGCTGGCCGCCTGGCGCGTTGGCAACCGCGATTTCAGGGCACCGCTGGAATGGCAGCTGAAGAAGCGGCGCGCCCGGAGGAAATGATGAGCGAAACCGGACTGCCGAGCTTCGAAGGGGTTGATAGCCAGATCACCTGCGCCGTCTGTGGCAGCGCCCTGCAGCGCCCCATGTGGACGGTCAGGGATACGCTGATGGGCTCCACCGAGCAGTACAACATTGTCCGCTGCCCTGAATGTGGCACACTGCGCATGTCGCCGAGACCTGATTTCAGCGAACGGCGCAGTTCCTTCTCCGACACCTACCCGCTGTTCGACTGGGCTCTGGGCCGCAAACGCCCCCAGGCTGACCAGCGCATCGGCCGGTTCACCGCCCAGATCAACGAGATCAACCACCGTCAGCGTCCCGGGAGGCTGCTCGATGTTGGCTGCGGCGACGGTTTCTTCATGCTGGGTATGCAGAGGCGGGGATGGGCAGTCTCAGGCATCGAGCTGCATGAGAAAGTGGCGGCCTATGCCCACGACGAGCTGGGACTGGACGTGCGCGGCGGCGCCGAGCACGAGGCGGACTGGGGTGGCCAGTACGATTGCATCACGCTTCTCGGCGTCATCGAGGATCTTGACGACCCCAACGCCTGTCTGCAGCGCTGCCAGGAGCATCTGGCCGAGAGCGGTCTGCTGGTGGTCCAGACACATAACATAGATTGCCTGGAGGCAAAGTTCTTCGGCCCTCACTGGTTCAATGTGGAGGCGCCTCGTCACGTCTGGCATTTTTCGCCGGACACGCTCGCCAGGCTTCTGGCCGGCAACGGATTCCGGCAGGAAGCCTTGCTGCATTACGGAGCTGCATATGTCACCGAACGCAGCATCGAGAACCGCCGGGGCAAGGTGTTTCCTTCATCGCCGTTCGACCGCGTGCTCCGCAAAGCGCTCATTGCGCCGGCGGCGAAGATCATG
Source organism: Thermoleophilia bacterium (assembly GCA_030650885.1). Taxonomy (GTDB): domain Bacteria; phylum Actinomycetota; class Thermoleophilia; order BMS3ABIN01; family BMS3ABIN01; genus JACRMB01. The sequence continues at coordinate 3,327 of JAUSDE010000145.1, read as the reverse complement.
CCGAAGCTGGGCCAGGGAATCATGATCGAGTCTTACAGCCGCAAGGGCGGGGGAAAGTCTGCCGCCGTCGCGGCCGCAACCGGGAGACAGGGATGAAGTTCGTCTTCTTCTTCCCGCTTACCAACGAGAATAATATCCACAAGGTGAGCCCGCCGCTGAGCGTGCTGGCCTGTGCCGCGCCGCTTATGAGGGATGGCGTCGAGGTGGAAGTCATCGACGCTCGGGTCGAACCCGGCTACGAACAACTGGTACTCGAAAAGATGGTTGATGCCGACCTGCTGGGTGTGAGCTCGATGACCGGCTATCAGATCGCGGACGGCCTGAGGGTTTCAGCCGCGGTCAAGGCGAAGTATCCCGATAAACCCGTTGTCTGGGGCGGCTACCACCCGTCGCTACTAGCCGATCAGACTGTGCGGGACCCCAGCGTCGACCTGGCCGTCCGCGGACAGGGGGAAAACACCTGTCTGGACCTGGTCCGATATCTCAAGGGTGAGACGACGCTGGAAGAGATCGATGGCCTCACCTGGCTGCGGGACGGAGAAGTAGTGACTAACGCCGAGCGCCGCGTCGCTGACATCAACGATTTTCCCGCCATGCCGTATGACCTGATCGACATGGAAAAATACATGGAGTTCAATCGCCGTGTACATCAGGACACTCGACGGGCCGTCAGCTATGTCTCCAGCTTCGGCTGTCCCCATGCCTGCGGTTTCTGCTCCAACCCTGAAGCCTACGGGCGAAAGTGGAAGGGGCTCGCGGCGGAGCGGGTGGTCGCCGAGGTCACCGGGCTGGTGGAGCGCTACGACCTGGAGCGGGTTTATTTCGACGACAACAATTTTTTCGCATCCAAGCGGCGCGTGCGCGAGATGTGCCAGGGGTTTCTGGATTCGCCCCGCAAGTTCGAGTGGTTCGCTACCATCCGGCCCACCCAGGTGCTGGCGTACAGCGATGACGACCTGCGGCTCATCCGCGATTCCGGCTGCACCAAGTTCATGATGGGAGCCGAGTCCGGCGACGACTCGATACTCGAGCTGATCAACAAGGGCAACGAGGCCAAGGATGTGCTCGAAGCGACTCGCCGTTGCCGCGACTTCAACATCCAGCCTTCATATGTCTTCATACTGGGCTTCCCCACGGAGACCTGGGAGCAGATGAAGGTGACCCTCGATTTCATGAAGCAGCTCAAGGAGATCTACGCTGACACGCGCACGACTACGCTGTTCTTCACGCCTTTCCCCGGTACGCCGCTGACCCGGCTTGGCAGTGAGAAGGGCTTCACCCTGCCGGGGACTCTCGGGGACTGGGCGGTCTACGACGCCCGCACGGTGCAGACGCCCTGGATCACCCGCAAACAGAAGATCAAGGTGAAGCAGATCGCTGATTTTTACCTGCCCTGGGCTTATCCCAACCAGCTGGCCCGGGAGAAGGTCGCGCGCGGCAAATTCAAGCCGTTTTACAAAATATTCACCCTCGCCTGCAAGGCAAGGGCCAGCCTCGGCTTTTACGGGCTGCCATGGGAGTGGAAACTGGCCAGGTGGCTGAAGCTGACCTGAGCCGTGCGATGATTATGAGAGCCGGATAAGGCCGATCTGATCAAAGGGCCGTTGTGAGCCGCAAGAGATCCGGCCTGGAACTGGCGCAAGATTCCCGACTATTACTATAATGGAAGGCGTATGACCGTAACCGAGAGAAAAACCAGGTACGACCGCCGGGGCAAGGAAAAGATCGTTCTGTTCTTTCCCACGCCAGCCTACGGCCACTACCGCATCGAGCTGGGGCTTGCCCTGGCCGTGATCGCAGCTCCCCTGGAGGGGAAGTATGACCTGCACCTGATCGACGAGCGGGTCACGCCCAACTACGAGCAGGAAGTCCTGAAGCATCTGGACGACGCCGTCTGCGTCGGCATCAGCTCGATCACCGGCTTTCAGATCAAGCGGGGCATCGCCATGGCCCGCAAGGTCCGCGCCATGAACCCCGAGGTGCCGATCGTCTGGGGCGGGTACCATCCGTCGCTGTTCCCGGAGCAGTGCTGCGAGTCGACCGCCTGCGACATCGTCTGCGTGGGACAGGGCGACGAGACCTTCAAGGAGATCGTCGAGAGCCTGGTTGCGGGGAATCCGCCCGCGGATGTGAAAGGTGTCGCTTACTGGACACCCGAGGGCACTGTCGTCAACGAGCCGCGGCCGCTGACCAACATCAACGACGTGCTGCCTGCGCCCTATCACCTGATGGACGTCAACCGTGCCATCGGGCTGAACCAGAAGACGAATCACGAGCATATACGCACGACCGAGTTCCATTCGAGCCAGGGCTGCCCGGGCAAGTGCGGCTACTGCGCCGACGCCCAGCTTTACCAGCGGCACTGGACGGGGCTAGACGCCGAGCGTGTTGTCAACGAGGTCGAGCAACTGGTTAAAACCTATAAGCTGGACCAGGTGAATTTCAGCGACGCAAATTTTTTTGCCAATCAGAACCGCGTACGCGCCGTCTGCGAAGGCTTTATCGAGCGCAAGCTCAATATCCGCTGGGTGGCCTCGGCGCGTCCTGACACTTTTCATCGCTACAAGCCGGAAGTGCTGGAGCTTATTCGCAAGGCCGGCTGCAAGCGGGTGATCGTCGGCGCCGAGTCGGCCTCGGAGCCGGTTCTGGAACTGATCTGTAAGGGGGCTACAGCCGAGGACCATCTGAAAAGCGCACAGGTCTGCCGCGACTATGGTATTGGTGGCACATTTACTTTCATCACCGGTTTTCCCCACGCGGCCGGAACACCGCAGCAGGAAACCACCCAGGATCTGCTCGACTTCATCCAGAAGCTTAAGAAGATCCATCCGGACATCCGCACCAAGATCTTTGTCTTCACGCCTTATCCGGGAACGCCGCTCTACGACCTTTCAGTGAAGTACGGGATGACCGAGCCCAAATCCCTGGAGGAATGGGCTGACTATAACCCGGCAACACTGATGGAGAGCCAGTGGGTGGAACCGTGGGAGCGGAAGCTGATCGAGAAGGTGAACGGTTTCTATTTCCCCTTCGCCTATCCCGACAGCAATATGCAGAAGAGCCTTGCCCATGGAAAGAAGAAATGGGCTTACAAGGTCGTGCATTCGCTTGCGAAGGCCAGGACTAAACATGGATTCTATGCGCTGCCGTTCGAGTGGGTTTTGTTCAAGACTTTCAAGAAGGGGACGTTTGAGCCGGTCGCTTGAGGTATTGGCGGACGGGATGGGCGGGATTTTCCCGCCTCCGCTTAAGCGTCTTCGACAAGACGCTGCGGCGGGAAAAACCCGCCCCTCCCTGCGTTAACCTTGGCGCTACCTGCCTTGGAAA
>JAUSDE010000141.1 GCA_030650885.1 Thermoleophilia bacterium | reverse complement strand
ACCTGCTTGAGCAGGAGGTCCTTAGCCTGTGTACTGGTGAGTCCTGATACACGCTCCAGCTGACGCTTCTGCTCTTCCAGCGACTGCTGCAGCTCGTCGCTCATTTTCTTGCTGTTGGCTTCGCGGTCGGCGATAGACTGGTCGCGGCGCTGGTTTTCCTTCTCGCGCTCGGCGACGCCCTTCTCCTTGTCTTCAAGACGCTGCTCGGCCTTCAGTACCTCGCCACGCCGGTCCTTGAGCTCCGCTTCAGCGATCTCACGCAATTTTTGTGCTTCCTCACGCGCTTCCACCTGAGCGGACCGCTTCATCGTCTCTATCTCCCTGGCGGCGTCAGCCCTCAGCCTGTCTGCCTCGCTCCCAGCCGAAGTGGTGCTGGCATCCGTCATCTTTTTTCTTAGATAGAATCCTGCGGCGAGAGCGATGACAGCGACCACTACCGCAATCAAAGCTGTAATAACTGGTGACATTTCCTACTCCGATCTCTTCATAAACCGGGTCCGGTTCCAGCGCAATCAGGCTCCGGCGACCCGCCGTCTCGTTGTGGCATCAACCTTAAAAATGCAAAAAACCGAGCATCTGCTCGGCTCGATGGTTACTTTGTAAGACTCATCCCGGGGCGCCCAATATAGAGGAGCGTCCCGAAAGCGGGTTATTGATGATAGTGAAAAATTTCTATGAGCTGTTTCACTAAGCCCGTTGGCTTTTTCCTGGTTGCCAATGCCTGAATAACAAAGAAACCGAAGTAAATCGATATCGATTGTGAGCAGATGGTTGTCGAACGATTCATTCTACCGCCGCCAGGATAGCGGTGTCAATAAATCAGGGGGCGCGAACGAGTCCGGAAAAAAGCAGGGGCGCGGCTTCGCCGCGCCCCATGAAGTCAATGCTGGAGCGGCTTCAAACCTCTGCTTTTGCAGAGTCTTTTACCGCCTTTGCAGAGTCTTTTGCCGCCTCGTCGGTCATTTCTTCGATGTTCTGGGGTACCGTGATGCCAACCGCCTGCAGCACCTCTGCCAGAATGGCATTCGCGATCGCCGGGTTCTCCCGGAGATATGCCTTGACGTTGTTCCGGCCCTGCCCAAGGCGCTCGTCGCCATAAGAGAAATAAGCGCCGCTCTTGTCAACAATACCGTGGGCCACGCCCATGTCGAGTATGTTGCCCTCCTGGGAGATGCCTTCGCCATACATGACATCGAACTCCGCCTGGCGGAACGGCGGCGCCATCTTGTTCTTGACCACCTTGGCCCGCACGCGATTGCCGATGGCCTGAGTGCCTTCCTTTAGAGTCTCAATACGCCGCAGGTCCAGCCGGATCGAGGCATAGAACTTGAGCGCCTTGCCTCCGGGAGTTACCTCGGGGCTGCCGAACATGACACCGATCTTCTCCCGCAGCTGGTTTGTGAAGATGCAGACGGTGCCGGTTTTGTTGAGGGTCCCCGCCAGTTTCCTCAACGCCTGGGACATCAGGCGCGCCTGGAGGCCCACATGGGAGTCCCCCATCTCACCCTCAATCTCAGCCTTAGGCGTCAACGCCGCCACCGAGTCGATGGCGACTATGTCCAGGGCGCCGCTACGGATCAGCATCTCCGCTATCTCAAGCGCCTGCTCGCCATAATCGGGCTGTGACACCAGCAGATCGTCGACGTTGACGCCGATCCTGCGGGCGTAGTCGGGATCCATGGCATGCTCAGCGTCGATGAAAGCGCAGATGCCGCCACGCTTCTGGGCCTCGGCGATGATGTGATAGACCATGGTCGTCTTTCCGGATGCCTCCGGGCCGTAGATCTCGATGACCCGGCCTCTCGGGACACCGCCCACACCCAGGGCGATATCCAGCGCCAGCGATCCGGTGGGTATGACCCCCACCTGCACTCCGGCGCAATCGTCACCCATCCTCATGATGGACCCTTTGCCGAACTGCCGTTCGATCTGGCCCACTGCCGCTTCCAACGCTTTGTCTTTCTCCACTTCTGCCTCCTGTTAAGTCAGTTGGACCGTTTTCAGAGCCTCGTGCAAGGCTCCGCTTGCCTTCAGAATGCTATTATACAAGCTGACTCGGACGGCTGTAAATTTAACCGTCTCGGGGGTGATTCCCGTCAGGTCGATATGGCTGCGCCCCCGGGCCCGCGCCACCGTCACATGAGGGAAGAATTCCCTTTTTTCCGGTTTGTACAGCCCCTTTGCGGCCAGTCCAGCCGCCAGTTCATCATGTATCGCCTTCAGGCGGCCTGAGGGCTCCATACACTCTACAGCAATGACGCGGGGGCTTCTGCCCCTGGGCATGCCGACCAGACGCTTAGCCTCAATCTCAAAAGCCCGCCTCGATTCGAGCTCATCCAGCAGCTTCGACGTCTGATCGAGTTCATCCTCATCTTTCTGGCCCAGGAACGCCAGGGTTATATGGAGCTGCTCGACCGGCGTCAGCCTCAAAGCTTTGTCTTTCGCAAGATATTCGTGCTGCCAGCCAACCAGACCCCGAATTGCTTCAGCCGGTATCTCGACTGCCACAAACAGGCGGTAGGAAGGCCCCTGGCGCTGGCCCCCCATTCCCCTGGCCGGACGGCCCCGGCCTTCGGCATAACGCTCGCCGCGCCCCTGACGGCGCGACGGCCTCGCCGGAAAGTCCCTAGCCATTGCGAGACAACCCGAGACTCCGGCGCAATGCCTCATCAGCGGCAGCCATTGTCTCGGGCGGCAGGCTTGCCAGCTTTTTCCCGAGACTGCCCCTGTCCACCATCATTATCTGGTTGAGGCAAATGGCTGCCAGCCCCGGCAAGGTCTCCGGGGGGATTTCCACGACAACCGCAAAATCATGGGATGGCCTGGTTGAGGTGACACTGGCGACAATGATAGAGCGGCTGTAGCGGTTGCCGATGTCATTCTGGATCACCAGGACCGGCCTGGTGACCATGCCAGCGGCGCCGGCGCAACCATGCAATTCTGCAGAATATATTTCTCCCCGACGGATGCCATCGTCGACAGTCCTGACTCCAGGAGATTGATTCGAAGTCTCTACCGCAGAAGAATCGCGCCTCGCAGTCAACTAGGCCAACTTTCAGGCCAGCAGCCGCCCGTCTCCGGCGGAGAGTCCGGGGAATCGTCCTCTATCCGGATATATCCTTCCGCCAGTAACTTGTCTTCTTCATCCGAAAAATAGGCAGCCACAGCCTCGCAGACCATATCGCTGCGGGTACGGCCCTGTTCACTGGCTTTGCGGTCCAGCTCGGACAACAGTTCCTCGGGAATCGTGATTGTGGTGCGAGCTTTTTGCCTGGCCAAGATCCATCTCCTGTGTCATACTTTTCGTAATACAATTCGTATGATACAGGCCGATGACTGCAATGTCAAGCAACAGAAAGGGGCGCCTTAAACAGCGCCCCACAATATCCCCCTGTCAGCTTTCAGGGTCTTTAAGACGTGTTAGTAAGCAGCTCCCTGACGGCCTTCAGCAGATCGGGCATCACGTATGGCTTCTGAAGGAAGCGATAACCCCTGGACTGCACCAGGTTCCAGTCGACTGCCGTATCCGCGTAACCACTGGAGAGAAGCACGGCCAGTTCAGGTTTGTGAGACTTAAGGTTCTCCACGAGAGTCAGACCGTTGTCTCCCGGCAGCACGACATCGCTTAGAACCAGCTGAATATCCCCCTTCTCGCTGGCAAACCTGGCAAATGCTTCGGCGGCGTCGTGGGCGCCAATCACCACGTAACCGCTTTCACGCAACATCTTCTCAGTGATCTCGCGCACAGCATCGTCATCTTCGACCAGCAGTATCCGCTCACCCATGCTTTTGTAGTCTTCGACATCGGATTCATCGTTCTCTCCCGTGTCCTCAAGGATCGCTGCCGCTGGCAGGAATATCGTGAAAGTCGTTCCCATCCCGGGAATGCTGTCAACGTCGATCCAGCCGTCGTGATGCATGACTATGCCATAGACCGCAGAGAGGCCGAGACCGTCGGCTTTCTTTCCTGCCCCTTTGGAGAACGGCTCAAAGACATGTGCCAGCATATTGGCGTCGATGCCTTTGCCCGAATCGCTGACCGAAACCGTGACGAAGTCCCCGGGCCTTGCTTCAGGATGGCCATTAACATATTCAGGGGTTACCACGCCGTTACATGTCGTGATGGTCAGATTTCCGCCATCCGGCATATAGGAACCGGAATTGAGAGCGAGATTGACTACCGCCTGGCTCAGGTTACCTGCATCGCCATGGACAAGCATCAGCTCGTCCGACAGGTTTTCGATGACCTTTATCTTCTGACCTGCAAGCCTCTGAATCATATTGTGCAGTCTGTTCACCATCTTGTTCAGATTGACCGGTCCCATATTCACAGGCTGATGGCGGCTGAACAGGAGCAGCTGACTGGTGAGGTCTGCGGCGTTATCGCTTGCCTTGCGTGCTTCAGTCAGATTCCTGACCAGAGTCTCTTCCCCGGGGTGCTCGCTGATGGCCAGATCGATATAGCCCTGGATCGTAGTGAGATAATTATTGAAATCGTGTGCGATGCCTCCCGCCAGCCTGCCAACGCTATCCATTTTCTGGGTCTGGAGGAGCTGCTGTTCCATGCGCTTCTCTGACGTGATGTCGCGCATCGAGCCTCGATATGCAGTGATAACACCCTTATCGTCCCGGGTGACATCAGCGGTCACCGCGACTATGAGCTCGCTGCCGTCTTTCCTGCTCATGTTCATCTCGTAATCCTTGAGGAAGCCTTTTTCCTCAATCTCCAGGCGATACGCCTCGGGATCACCGGCAACAGGATAAAGGTCGCTGGTCCTGATATGGAGCATTTCCTCCCTTGAACTGAACCCGAACAGCTCGACTCCAGCGGGATTGATCTCAGTGAAGTAACCCTCAGGCGTGGATATGAAGATCACATCTTTTGAATTCTCGAACAATGCCCGGTATCTGTCTTCGCTTTCAATCGACAGCCGTTCTGTCCGTTTCAGTTTTATTAACGCCTTTTCCTGGCGACGTGCGTAAAGCGCCAAGGCTCCGAAGAGTATTGCTGTGAATATAACCGTGATGGCGCCGACAATCAGATGCTCTTCATCGAAGTATTCAATCTCGGGGTGCAGGAAGTAATCGACAAGCGCACCGAGATTGCCCATCAGGACGACTACAAAAACGAAAATCATTATCCGGATGATCGTCTTTCTTTTTTCTACCGCCGGTGATTCCAGATCTGTGTCTGCTTCCATGACTTACATATGCCTTCCCGATAATTGTTCTTACTCAACAGGCGTAAGCAAGATTGATGCGAAGAGGCAAACTGGTAGTTATAACCCGGGGTTTGCCTCCCCTCACTCTCGCCCTGAACGCCTCTTACCCGTTATCCTGCAAAAAATGCCCTTTTTGCAGTATTTTTTTCGGAACAAAACCGGTTTTGCTGTAATCTCAGGCCCGGACCAGCCGCGCGGTTATCTCAGCCACATGCCGCCCCTGAAAACGCGCACCTTCCAGTTCG
>JAUSDE010000131.1 GCA_030650885.1 Thermoleophilia bacterium | reverse complement strand
CCCTGGAGTTCCTCACCGTCATAAATCTCGCCGAAGATCTCCGCCGGATTGATATTGTAGACTGTAATCAAGCCGTCTTTCACTTCCGCAACACGCGTCTCGCCTGTCACGGTGGCTTCATCAAGACCGTCGGAGCCATGTACTACAAAGGCCCTCTTCGTCCCCAGATTCTTTAGAACTCCGGCAAACATCTCCGTGAGCTTGCCGTCATAGACCCCGATGAGCTGCGACGTGGCGCCGGCAGGATTGGTCAAGGGGCCTAACATGTTGAATATTGTCCTGATACCGATTTCTCTTCGTGGACCGATGGCATATTTCATGGCGCCGTGGAGTTGTGAGGCAAAGAGAAAACCAATCCCGACCTGCTGGAGGCATTCTTCCACGATTTCCGGTCCCGCGTTGATGTTAACTCCCAGAGCCTCCAGGACATCGGCGCTTCCACACCCGCTGGATACCGCGCGGTTGCCATGTTTTGCCACGGTGAGGCCTGCCGCCGCGACTACGAAGGCTGCTGTTGTCGAGATATTGAAGGTATTCTTCCCGTCTCCTCCCGTCCCGCAGGTGTCCACGAGAACCGAAGAGCCGGCATTACTTCTTGTCGCCTTCTGCCTCATGATTCTCGCGGCGCCGGCAACCTCTTCAATCGTTTCCCCTTTGATCCTGAGGGCAGTGATAAAAGATGCGATCTGGGCCGGAGTGGCATCTCCCCCCATGATTTCCTCCATCACCTCCATCATCTCTGATTCCCTGATGTTTACCCTGTTTACAACCTTCTCGATAGCTTCCCTGATCATTCCTGTTCCTCAGGCCGACCTTTCAGATAATCTATATGGAATAACACGCCCACATTTCATACACCTCTCTCCTACCCTGACATTCAAAACAATATCTTGTTCCAGTCATTTATCACCATCATTAGTATATTGGTGGGGAAACACGACGAAAGGAGAAATTGGCTGACGCTTCCCATATTAATTAGTAATAGTGCCTTGAATCATGATGGTGTGCTATTATTTGCTTTCCTTGATCACCGCTCTCTCAGATGGATGCCTGTAATGAGGCTGGCCGACCACAGGACAGAGGTGATCAAATGAGTAATCCGTATGTTCGAGCCGCATGTCCCTGGGAGCTTCCAAGGCTATAACAGCATCGCCAATAGCCTCACAAAGCTTGCAAGAGAAGGCGGCTTTCCCTCGTAAAACCGAGTCCAATTTCTCAGTAATGTTCACGAAACCGTTATTCTCATTGCTCTTAGGACTGCATAGCACCTCAGAATGCTTGATGAAGCTCTCCACGGGAGCCTTGTGCCTGATAAGAATAAAATCATTTACTGAGCAATTCTCCCTGCATACTTCGATTTCGTTGATGTCATATAGGAATGCTCGAAAATCCTCAGTAAAATCCATCTGATTTTGGAACTTCAGAGTCACTTTTGCACGTGCACATTGGATTTCGTTCTTTCCGATGTTAATGAAACCCCTTCGTGTCTTTATCTCCAACCGTTTAACATACTGACCAATTGCTCTGAGTGCAATTTCTTTGTGCTTGATATTGTTCAGATCCAAGGTCCGCATAGCAAAGAGTTGGCTGACCAGTTGCAGAACAGCCTTAAGCTCACTGGTCTTGAACCTATTGCTCCAAGCTTGAATGGCATCGCTAATCGTATGAACGCTTGGCATGTCGAGCAGAAAGTAGAAATTTATGATCTGGCAGAGGTAGCTTCGTTTGAACTCCATGAGAACATACGCTGAAACATATAGACGGTCGCTTCCGAATTGCTCCTTAAAATATTTTCTATAGTTATTGCTTCCCAGAAGAAAAGAGCGGGCTACCGACGTATCGAGGAAATGCTTGTCAGAGTCATTCATATCAGTAACCGAAGATCATTCCTCATCATCAATAGCCATCGGGATAGGTGTTGTATCAAAGCCAATTTCTTCCAGTTTCATGATTGCCTTTTCAATTTCTGATTGTCTGAGTTCTGAACGCTCGGCAAACCGTTTCAGTACCTCCCGCACCATGGCAAATTGGGTCGCATCAAAATCCATCCATTTATTTTTGAATGCCAGGGCATCGTAAAAAGCGTACAGTATTTCGAGAAAAGGATCATGAGGGATTTTATGTTCCATCTGCCGGATTTGATGTAAGATGTCATTGATGTATACCGATGCATTTGGAGAAAGGGCATGAGGCTGGGCCTTTTGAAGTGCATCAAGAATAGGTTTTGTAAAGTGAGCTCTTACCACCTTGGTAAACTCAATGCTTGGCCTGTGTGATTCGCCACCTCTTGATATTGGAATATGCAGGAGCGACTTACGGGTAGCAATTGACGGAACAGTCTCTGTAAAACTCTCGATCTCTTCAGCGGTGCCCGCTTTACCTCCCCGGTCTTTGCTGAACTGAAGAACATTGTTACTGGTTCGTGATCTGTCATCGGGTTCCGCTAGAACGTTCCTTTCCATGTCGTCGTCTTGGTAATCCTGATCCCAAGGCTCAAAACTAGTCGGAACGTCAGATATTATTTTCGTCGAAGAAGAAACCGGTGTCATATGATCTCTCTACCTCACCCTACAACTTCTCATGCAAAAATATAATCTCGTAAGCCATTGACCATATCGGTCGTCCTGTCTTGCGAATCTCTATAGAAACTGATTGCTTCATTCGTGGGTATACTGTCTTTTTCCCTGTAAATGTCAATGTCAACGAAGACAGCGACATCTGGATACGCTTCAATCACTTTCTGATAGTCCGTTTCCCGGGTTTGAGGATCCAGATGATGCTCTTGAGTAAGGGAAATATGCCTGGGAATTTCCTTTTTTTGGACCGGTCCAACTGTTATGCGGAACTTGATATCACCGTCTGAGGAAT
>JAUSDE010000121.1 GCA_030650885.1 Thermoleophilia bacterium | reverse complement strand
GACGGTGATGGAGTTATCGGGGTTGATGACCGCGTTGATCTCGGTGCAGAATCCACCGGCGAGAGCCTCGTCGACCGAGTTGTCGACCACCTCGTAAACCAGGTGGTGCAGACCCCTCGAGCTGGTGGAGCCGATGTACATGCTTGGGCGCTTGCGTACAGCTTCAAGACCCTCGAGTACAGTTATGTCTTTGGAATCGTAACTAGCGTTTTTTGGCATAGTCCATTCGTTCGTAGAAGAAAACCTGGCTCAATCCTAAACAGAAGCGCCCCGTTCAGGGGGCGGCGATTGGAGGTGGAAAACAGCTCATCAGACAGGGCTGCGCTTCTTCAAGCTCCGACCTCCGATATGGATGGTGAGGACCCTTGGAATTACTCCCCGGAGTATATCATAACAATGGAGCTTATACTCAAAATCCGGGGCATAACTTTCCCGCTATTTGCGTGATTTACCGGTGCCTCGGGCCTGGTGGACAAAGCGTATTTCCCTGACCTCCTCCGGCGGGTCCAGGGCATTGAGCCTGCGGGTCAGATCGTTAGCCGAAAGCTTCAGCTCACAGGCCCAGCCTCCGGACTTACAACTGACGATCATGACTCCATCCTTAAAGGTATCCACGCGCGTGCTGGCAGCGATTTCGGCACCCGCGGCCTGCTCCCATAAGCTCTGCAGGCAAAGGCCGGGGCTGGTGCGCCATAACCGGTCGCGCTCCTTGCGTACGATAGAGCCTATGTTTTTAAATCTAGCCATCCATGGCCGCCCGTGCTTCCCGAAGCGCGCCGGAAGCCACCTCGATGACGCACGCCCCGTCCAGCTCCTCGTCTGTGAACAGGCCCGCGTCAGCCGCTGTGATTATGGTCTGCGGCGAATTGTTTTCGGATGAGGGCCGGTAGCCGCTCGAGCCGCGATCCAGGTTTCCAGCGAGAGCATTTAAAAGCCGGCGGCGGCGCTCTGGATCGAGCTCGCTCATCACGTCGTCAAGCAGCAGTAGCGGGGGTTCACCTGATTCGATGCCCATGCGCCGGTCCGCAAGCAGAAGAGCAAGAACGGCTGCCCTTTGTTCGCCCTGTGAGCCGTAGGCCCTGAGGCTTCTAGATGCCAGAGTGAAGTCGACATCGTCCCGGTGAGTGCCGAAGCCGGTGGAGAGCCGGCCAAGGTCTTCAGACCACCTCTCGGCGAGCGCCAGAACCATCTTTTCCTCAAGATCCGTCCCGCTTTCCAGGTGCTCCAGTTGGGAAACGTAGCGCACGTCCGTCCGGGCGTCATCGGAAGAGATCTCCCTGAAGGACTCTTCGAAGCGAGGCGCTATCTCGCGGCAATGATCGCTTCGGCTCCTGTAAATCCTTACGGCCAGCGATGCCAGCTGACGGTCCCAGGGAGAGATGTCCGCAAGTTGCACCAGCCCGGCCCTGGCTCTCTGAAGAAAGCTGTTTCGCTGAGCCATCACTTTCTGATAGTCGAGAAGCAGCCGCCGGTAAGACGGCAGCTGGCGGCCGATGGCATCGTCGAGAAAACGCCGCCTCTCTGCTGGCGGCCCCTTGATCAGTTGCAGGTCGTCCGGCGAAAAGCAGAGGGTGGAACCACCGGGCAGCCACTGAGGCCCGCCGCCGGAATCAATAACCGCGCCTGATCCCCTTTCGCAGGCAACCGCTCGCCCGAGCTGTGAGCCGTTCCAGTCGACTAGCGCCTCCACGCGAAAAAATGTGGCCTTTTCCTGTACCATTTCCTGCTCACGCCTGGTTCGGAAAGATCGGCCACAGCAGGCGAACATGGCCGCTTCGAGAAGGCTGGTCTTGCCGGCGCCGTTGGCGCCGACGATGATCGATACGCCCGGCGGGAACTCAATGGCGCCGTCCTGGATGTTTCTGAAATTACTTAGCTTTAGTCGCCTGAGACGCAAGGCCGGAAGTACCGCCGTTCCGTGTGATTGTGTATTGCCGGTCTAGCCGGTGAGGCGCACTGGCATGATCAGATAGAGGAAGTCGTCTCCCTCGCCTTTGATCAGGCCTGGCCGCAAGGGACTTATGATACGCAGAGCCACCTGCTTCGCGGCGACGCTGTCGATGCCTTCGCGAAGGAATTCCGGATTGAACCCGATCTCCACCTCTTCCCCCTGAAATGCCACGGGCATGGTTTCCCTGGCTTCACCCACCTGAGGTGTCTGTGCCGAGATCGTCAGCTCCCCGGAAGCGAACTTCATGCGAAGAGGCGCATTCTTTTGAGCCATCAGGCTGATGCGCCCAACGGCCTCCATCAACTCTTCTTTATCCATATTGATCTCGTGCTTGAATTCGTCTGGGAGCAGTTGCTGGTAGTTAGGGAACTGGCCCTCTATCAAGCGGGATGTGAGAATGGTACCCGCTGCGGTGAATATGGCCTGCCCGTCCATGATGCCGATGCTGATCTTTTCCGCACCCGACTGCGTGCATATGCGGGCGAGTTCTTCAAGCGATGCCCTGGGAATGATCACTTCTTTCTTGTCTTTGAGACTGCTCTCGGCTGCGGTCTCGCGCACGCTGAGCCTGTAGCTGTCAGTAGCCACCATTTTCAGTTTATCTTTGGAAAACTTGACCAGGATCCCGGTCAAAACCGGCCGGGTCTCATCCCGGGAAGCCGCCCTCGCCACGGTGTTGATGGTCGAAATGAGAGGTTCGCTGTTGATTTCAAATGAACCGTCTTCCGGCATCACGGGCAGTCGGGGAAAATCGGCTGCCGGCAAACAGTTGAGCCGGAAACTCGCCGTCCCACACTGGATCGCCGCAACCTGCTCCTTTTCATCCATCTCAATACTGACGTCTCCCGCGGGCAGACTGCGAACCACGTCTGTTATCAGCCTGCCCGGAACCACCAGGGCGCCTTCACCATCCGTGACGGCTTCGATTGTCAGGCGCAGTGACAGCTCCATGTCGGTGCTGGCAAGCTCGATCTTTCCATCACCTTTTACTTCGACCCTGATTCCGGATAAGACCGGCATCGTGCTTTTAGTAGATACCGTCTTTAAAACGGACTGCAGGTTTTCGAGCAAGAGATCTCTGGAACAGGTTATCCGCATGAGCTGACCTCCAACGATTATTTATTTAATAATTTATTAAAAGGAAGCATTAATAATAGTAAGCAGTCTAAGACCGGGGACAACTCAGAAAGAAGCCTCCAAAAGCCAACATTTTCGTCTCGGAAAAACTGGTGAACAACCCTGAGGATAACAGGCCCGCCAGATGGAATAACCATACCGGACGCGCACCGCTTGCGCAAAGCGGTGGACAGATCGTTCCGGCTCCACAGGCAAAGGGCGGTTTTTCCACCGGGTTTCCCACACTAACGGCTGGAGTTTTTCAGCCGGCTGGTGATCTGCTGGACCATCGTGAAGACCTCGCGCTCTTCCTTGATGAGCTTGGCGATCTTGTTGATGGCATGAATAACTGTGGTATGGTCGCGGCCACCGAACTTTTCACCTATGCGAGGCAGAGATGAATCGGTGAGCTCACGGCAGAGATACATCGCGATCTGCCGGGGGAAGACTATGCTCTGGCTGCGCTTGCTGCCCTTGAGATCGCTCATGGAGACGCTGAAGAAGCGGCAAGCCTCGTTCTGGATCATGTCTATCGTGATCCTGGTGTCGAGGTTAGTGGGCAGGATGTCCTTGAGGGCATCCTTGGCCAGCGGCAGGGTTATCTCGGAACTGGTGAACTTGGCCTGTGCGGCGACTCTGATCAACGCACCCTCCAGCTCCCTGATGTTTGTGGGAATGCCGCGCGCTATAAAGCCCAGCACCTCGTCTGTTGAGTCAGGTGATATATATATGTTCCGGGAGGCTACCTGTTTTCTGAGAATTGCTATACGTGTTTCAACATCAGGCGGCTGGATGTCGGTGATCAGGCCGGACTCGAAACGGCTACGAAGGCGCTCTTCCAGGGTGGCGATCTCCTTGGGCGGACGATCGCTGGATATTGCTATCTGCTTGCCCGCCTCATAGAGGTCGTTGAAAGTGTGAAAGAACTCCTCCTGGGTCCCCTCCTTGTTCTCCAGAAACTGGATATCGTCGATCAGCAGCACGTCGTTGTTGCGGTACTTGCGTTTGAAATCTTCCATCTTCCGGTCGCGCACGGAATTGATGAAATCATTTGTGAAGGACTCCACTGTCATGTACTTGACTGAAAGTTCAGGGTTGTTGGTAGCGACGTAATGGCCTATCGCCTGAAGCAGATGGGTCTTGCCCAGGCCGACGCCTCCGTAGATAAAGAAGGGATTGTACGCGCGCGCGGGGACTTCCGCCACAGCAAGCGCCGCGGCATGGGCGAAGCGGTTGCTCGAGCCGATGACGAAGCTTTCAAAGGTGTACTTGGGGTTAAGGTTGCCGATAACCGTGGGCTCGGAGACCTCGATGCGCGGCAAGGGCAGCGAACGCGGCGGCGAGCCGCCGTCCGTTGCAAGTGGAGCGACAACCACTCTGACCGGAACCTCTTCTCCGACGACCTCCTGGAGAGAATCCTCGATCAGGGGCATGAAACGAGTCTCTATCTTGGACTTTGCGAAATCGTTGGGGACGGAGAGCAGAAATGTGTTGTCCTCCTCCATGCCTTCGGTTCCGGCGTTCTCAAACCAGATTTCATAAGCGGAATTACTTAGCGATTCCCTGATCGACTCTTTGGCGCGCAGCCAAATCGTTTCTGCTCGGTCTGCCATGGATGGCTCCTGTAGTTCGCGGGATGCCCCCCAAAAACCAGGTAATAAACGCGGCTAACAACTGGATGAACTGGCAGCCTGCCGCAACGCGATGACTCTGGGGAGAGTGTGGCGAAGATTTTATAGCCGCCCCGCCACTAAAACAAGATGTCAGGGAGTGCCCGGACACCCATAGTTATCCACAGGCCCTGTGCATAATGCGTTGATAAAACCCCCGGAAAACCCGGTGTTTGCCGGTCGGGTATAGCAGGGTCCCGGAAAGGTCATAACCCCTGCTATGGAGCACATAGTTGACGCTTTCCACAGGTGTTAACAGGCTGTGGATAAAGGCGGGGCCCAATGACCAGGATGGTATCCAGAACTGGCGACGGTTTTCAGCGCGATTTCAGCTAATAAAGGAATTCCCGTACAGGGAGAGAACAAAGTAGAACGAAAATCCCGCAAACTACGGGAGTCAGGTCTTGACTACAGTCTTAGCTTTTTCCAATCAAAAAGGCGGGGTCGCCAAAACGACCTCCACTCTCAACGTCGGCGTCGCCCTGCGTGAGATGCACTATCGCGTTCTCGCAATCGACATGGATCCCCAGGGCAATCTGTCCATGAGTCAGGGGATCAATCCCGACTTTCTTACCAGGAGCATGTTCAATGTACTTGTACAGCGAGTGCCCCTGGATGATGTTATTCAGCGTTGCGAAATCGACATCGCACCGGCGAGCATCGATCTGGCCGGCGCCGAACTGGCGCTTTCGTCGGTTATAGGCCGTGAGCGTGCCCTGGAAAAAGCGCTCATGCAGGTCAAGCATCGATATGACTTCGTGCTGATAGACACCCCGCCGTCCCTGGGTCTTTTGACCATCAACGCCCTGACGGCCTCCGACGGGGTCATCGTTCCCGTCCAGTGCGAATACCTGTCATTGCGGGGGCTGGCCCAGCTGGAAAAGACGCTGGAGATGATACGAGAGAACCTCAACCCGGACGTCCGCATCAGAGGCATTCTGCCGACCATGTTTGACGCCCGGACCATCCACGGTCGCGAAGCAATCGAGATACTCAAGGAGAGCTTCGGCGAAACGGTATTCAAGACGGTGGTGAGGAAAACCATAAAGTTCGCGGAAGCCCCGGTGCAGGGGCGCTCGATCATGGCTTACGAGCCAGAGGGAGCCGCCGCGGACGCCTATCGAAACCTGGCAAAGGAGTTGCTCAATGCAAATGCGAGCGAGCATGAAGGAAGGGGCCTTAGCGAACCTCTTCCAGCCTACGGAGCACATATCTGAGGACACAACCGTAGAGGAAAAGCGTCCGGCACCCCGGGAGAGCCTGGCGGCGCGTCAGGATGCAGCCTACATCGCAGCCATCAAGGTGGTCGGGGTGGGAGGCGGCGGCACTAACGCTGTCAACCGCATGATCGCGGCCGGTATCAAGGGAGTAGAGTTCATCGCCCTCAATACCGACGCGCAGGCCCTGCAGATGTCGGAGGCCGACGTCAAGATCCACGTCGGCGGCGAGCTGACCCGCGGGCTTGGCGGTGGCGCTGACCCCAGCGTCGGCACAGAGGCCATGGAAAGAAGCCGTGACGAAGTCAAGAAGGTGATACGTGGCGCTGACCTGGTTTTCATCACCGCTGGAGAGGGAGGCGGCACCGGTACCGGCGCTGCGCCGGTTATCGCGGAAGTAGCCAGGGAAACCGGTGCGTTGACGATCGGTATAGTAACGCGGCCGTTCAGTTTCGAGGGCACCAACCGCAACATCCAGGCAGAAGAGGGAATCCGCAAACTGCGCGAGGCGGCGGACACTGTCATCATTGTTCCCAATGACAGGCTTCTGCAGGTTGTCGATCGGGGCACGAGTCTTCTCGAAGCTTTCGCAATCGCCGACGATGTGCTGCGACAGGGAGTGGAGAGCATATGTGATCTCATCAACGTGCCTGGTCTGATCAACGTTGATTTCGCCGACGTCCGCACCATCATCAAGGGAGCAGGCAGTGCGCTGATGGGCATAGGAGTAGCCTCTGGAGAGAACCGGGCTACCGAGGCGGCGCGCCAGGCGATCGGATCACCGTTGCTGGAGACTTCCATCAATGGAGCCAGCGGCATCCTGCTCAACATCAAGGGCAGCTCCGACGTCGCCCTGCAGGAAGCCAACGAAGCAGCCCAGGTAGTGGCTGAGGTGGCGGCCGAGGACGCAAACATCATCTTCGGCACCGTCGTCGACGAGACACTGGCTGATTCCATCGTGGTGACGGTCATCGCCACCGGCTTCGATCGCAGCACTGATACCCAGCGCAGAACTGGGAGGCGACAGGACGCCAGGCTCGACACCCCGGATTTCATCAACGACTAGGGGCGTCGTTCAGCAGCAACCAGTCTAATAAAGTGTATTAAGAGGGGCACCGTGACGTGTTGATTTTCAACAAATCACGGTGCCCCTTATGATTTTGAGTAAACGATGCTCCGGCTCCAGAGTCGCTTCGGTTTCAGGGAAGCTCGACAACGACGCTGGTCATGGTCTGCGCGATCCCGTCGATGGACTGGATCTTTGAGACGATCGTATTTCCCAGCTCACTGATATCCCCGCCCTCGATATACGCGATGAGATCGTACGCGCCGGTTACCGCATGGGCGCTTTTAACTCCCGGGATGTCGGCGATCTTTTTCCGGACATCGCCCGCCTTGCCGGGCGCCGTGTTAGCTAGAACATATGCTGCGGCCATCTGTCCCACCTCCTTCTGAAAAGTGTAGAATATGCCGTGCAATACCTTATTCCGAGGGCTTAGCCCGCGTCAATTATGCGGGAAACAGCGGAATCTCAAACCAGGCAGCCCTCGGACCAGCTCTGGACCACGACATGAGAAGACTGATAGTCAATGCTGACGACTTTGGATTGACGAGCGGTGTGAACC
Organism: Thermoleophilia bacterium; assembly: GCA_030650885.1. Classification (GTDB taxonomy): domain Bacteria; phylum Actinomycetota; class Thermoleophilia; order BMS3ABIN01; family BMS3ABIN01; genus JACRMB01. Next base: position 20,281 of record JAUSDE010000121.1, on the reverse strand, counting down.
GGGCCGTCGTCGAGTGCTACCAGAGGGGCGTGGTCACCAGCGCGACCCTGATGGTGAACGGCCGCGCTGCGGTGGAGGCGGCGCTGCTGGCGGCGGACAACCCGGGACTCGGCATCGGACTCCACCTGAATCTGACTTCCGGACCCCCTCTGATGCCACCGGAGAGCGTGCCCTCGCTGGTCAGCGGCGATGGAGTTTTTCCCGGCCTGAAGGCGGCGCTATGGCGTCTCACTTCCGGAAGTGCCCGGACCCACGAGCTCGAAGACGAGATTACTGCACAGATCGACCGACTGATCAAGCTCGGCATCCGGCCGACGCACATCGACAGCCATCATCATCTGCACGCCCATCCGCGCCTGCGCTCCCTCGTGAGAAAAATATGCCCGCGCCATGGCGTCAACAGAATGAGGGGATTCAATATGTCCCCAAGAAGCCCCAAGGCCATAGCCGTCGCTTTCGCGGCGCGAATGCCGTCTTCCGGCGGCAGGATGAGCACGCCCGACAGGTTTTCAGGCATGGAGGTCATGGGTAACAGGGATATGGCAGCCGCGCTCCGCCGGAGTCTGGCAGCGAACGGAGACATTCTGGAGTTTATGTGCCATCCGGGATATGCGGACGATGAGCTGGTTAAGTCGACAAGCTATAACACTCCTCGTCAGGCCGAGCTGCTCAAACTTCTTTCAACTGCCTTCACGGCGGCCATAGATGAAGCAGGGGCCGCCAGGATATCGTACGCGGCGTTATAACGAAATGTCATGGGAGATCTCCAGATGAAGGCGGATGACTGGTTCAAAGAGCGCACTTATCACTATTCCGAATTCTCGGATGTCGAAGCGCTCGTCAGGCTGAAGCAGGAAAAGTCCCTGACTGTAAGCGTCTGCCTGCCAACGCGTAATGAAGCCGACACCATTCCCAGCATCCTGCCGGTCATCAGGCGGTCGCTGATGGAGCGGCACAAACTGGTGGATCAACTGGCGATCATCGATTCGCGCTCCACCGACGACACGGCCAGGGTCGCCGCCGAATACGGAGCCGAAGTCTTCTATGACGATGAATACCTGGTCGACCAGCCGCCGGCTTATGGCAAGGGAGAAGCGCTCTGGAAGAGCCTGGTGCCGCTAACCGGCGATCTCGTGGTCTGGGTGGACTCGGATATCAGAAACTTCACGCCACATTTCATTTATGGCCTACTGGGACCGCTGCTCACCGACGATGAGATCGGCTATGTCAAAGGATACTATCGCAGGCCCCTTTTTTTGGGAGACATGCAACGCGAGACGGGTGGCGGCAGGGTTACCGAGATTTGCGCCAGGCCCCTTATAAACATGTTCTACCCAGAGCTGGCCGGGCTGATCCAGCCGCTTTCAGGAGAATATGCCGGCCGACGGAGCGTGCTCGAGAGCGTTCCTTTTTTTACAGGCTACGGGGTGGAGCTGGGGCTCGACATCGACATTTTCCGTAAGTATGGGCTAGCTGCCATCGCGCAGACCGACCTGAAGCGCCGAGTCCATCACAACCAGAGCACAGAAGCCCTGGGGCAGATGGCATTCGGCATAATGCAGGCAGTTTTCAAACGCCTGCATGACGAAGGCCGGCTGCAGCTCAAAGACGTACCCGGGCTCGAATACAACAGCATCTTTTTCCGCGACGGCCATTATGGGCTTGAAGCCCGCGAGGTCAAAGTCGTGGAGCGCCCGCCGCTGGAAACGCTCGATGAGTATCGTCGCCTTCATCCGTGCCATGGCCCCGAGGCGGCCAGATGATGGGCGCGGCGCCACCACGCGCGATCTATACGGATCTCGATGGGACTTTGCTGGGCAAAGGAGGTTCCCTGTTTCGTACCGCCGCCGGTGGTTTCACCCTTGTTGGAGCCGAGGCACTCGAGCTGTGCCACGAGAGTCGAGTGGAGCTCTGTTTTTGCTCGGGGCGCAGCCTCAGGCTGTTGCGTGAGGATGCGCGACTTATGGGTGTGGAAAAATACATAGCCGAAGCGGGGTGCGTACTGGTTCGCGATCACGGCGCGACCGTTATCAATAACTGTCAGCCTTACGGCGAACGGGAAGGCCTCAGTGTGTTCGAAGAAATAGCAGAAACCGGCGCCCCGGCGCGCCTGCTCGAACGTTTTGGCTCAGCCCTCGCCTATCACGAGCCCTGGTGTTTTGACCACAGCTATTCCCATTTGATGAGAGGACACATCGAGCTCGCCGAAGCCTCCAGATTCCTTAAAGCCAATGGTTATACGAGCCTCCGCCTGGTAGATAATGGCGTCATCGAAGACAGGGGCTATGGCATGCCGGTCGACGAGCTGCACGCGTATCATATTGTTCCAATGCATGCGGGCAAGGGCAGCGCCATCCGGCTGGACCTGGAGATGTCCGGCATCTCCCGCCAGGAAGCTGTTGCCTGCGGAGACTCTGCTCAGGATCTGGAAATGGCCGGCGAGGTTCGAACCCTGTACCTGATGGCCAACGCAGCAGAAAACCATTCGGGACTGAAAGAACTCCTCGAGGAATACCAAAACGTGGTGGTGGTTGAAGCGCCCATGGTGGAGGGTTTCAGCGAAGCCGTGTCGATAGCGCTGGGCATTTAGGAGCGGCCACAGGATTCAGAGCGGGCTGCTCTAGTCGTTCAGGAAATCTTCCGGAGACACGTTGTCGAGAAAGTCGCGGAACTTCTCCACGACCTGGTCGGCGTCTTCAACCTCGTGGTCGAACTCGATGGCGTTATCCTCGATCAACTGGTCGGAGGCGTAAATAGGGGCATTGGTTCTGACTGCCAGAGCCAGCGCATCGCTCGGGCGCGAATCAACATCGACTTCACCGGCCTCCAACTTCAGCGTCAGCAGCGCGTAAAAGGTGTTCTCTTTCAGCTCTGTCACCGTCACCTTGAGGACCTCGGCATGAAGCTCCCCAAGAATCGAAGTCATAAGATCGTGGGTCATGGGCCGGGGCAGATCGGTGCCCTGAAGCTTCATCAGGATCGCCGCAGCTTCCTGGTGGCCGATCCATATTGGGAGGAACTTGTTGGCGTCCGCGGTCTTGAGCAGGATGATCGGCTGTTTGCCGATAACATCGAAGCTGATTCCGTAAAGGACCATCTCTTTCATTACATTCACCCCTGTACCGCTATTATAGAGGGATGCATTTGCGCTTGCCAGCCGCCCCCCGGGTTAGCTAAACTAACAATCCGGATGGCAGCGCGCCAACCCCTGTTTTTTCAGTGGGCGTATAGCTCAGTTGGTTAGAGCGCATCTCTGATAAGGATGAGGTCCCTGGTTCGAATCCAGGTACGCCCACCAGATTCTATAACAGGCTACCTTTTTTCCACAAAGACGGGCGTCGAGGTCAGCTGCAGCTGTTCCCCCATCTGCTCGGTAGTGTTCCCCTCCAGATCAGTAACCAGCACGGGTCCGGCGATCTCAAGAGGCGGATCCACCCCACCCGCATGCCAAAGCACATACACCGGCTCCCGGTCGTCATCAAAATGGAACCTGTACTTTCCGGCGTCGATCCGGTGGACGAGCGAACTGCCGTTGACTTTGGAAATCAGAGTCTGGTATGCAGTGAAGCTGAGCTTTTTTGTCCCCGCTTTTATCCCTCTGGCAGCCTCCTGCCCCAGACCGTTGTAGATAAGGCCCGAGTTGTCGAAAAACCCACCCTCCACATCAAGGTAGCGGTAATTCTCATAGAACCTGGCCCACGCGACCCTTCTGACCTGCGCGCCCAGCATGGTGACGAATCTTGTTACCAGCTCCGAGGCCTGTTGCTCCTCGGTTTGATCTGGTGAGTCGGGTGGCCATGTGAGGGGCCCGGTATGAGTTGCGCACTCAGTGACCCAGAATTCAATATCAGGGCTAAGGCCGTATTTTTGTGGAAGCTTGCGGTATTCTTTCATGGTATAGAGCATATTCGTCTCGGTGTTATTGAAGTCATAGAAATGCATATCGAGAACGTCAAACGGCTTTTTGTCGTCGCCTGACTGTCTGGCGATCTCACCGATGATGCGGTCATAGATCCCGAGGGACATGTTCCAGCCCTCCGCATCCGCGCTGGGCCAACGGGCCCCAGCCCCGGCCAGCGCAATCCTGCAGCTCGGGCAGGTTTCCCGAATGACTTGCTGTACGGCAAAAAAGAAACGCGGATAGTCATCCGGATTCTCCCACGACAGATCGGGCTCATTACCGATCTGCCAGACCTTGATCTGGGGGTTGCGCAGGATCAGATCGCGCATGGAGCTTTGGAACGGCGCCATGTCGGCGGGGGCGAATGAATTGATCGGCAGAACACAGCCGACAACTTCGATGCCACTGTTTCTGAGCTTCTCCAGGTAACCGGATGGTTCGTTGAATCCGTAGCCGTCATAAGGGAAGTCCATTCTCACCCAGCTGACTCCAAGCTCTTTGGTGAGACCCAGGGAATAGTCCTGATACATGGAGATCGACTCAAAGCCCAACGAGTCCAGAACCGTGCGGCTGGCACTTGTTGGAAGCGCGCCGAGGGTCCCCGGGCTGAAAAGGCCGAAAGGATAATATACCTCTACCGTGGCGCTATCGTCCTGGTCGCTATTGCTGGCCGCCAGCGCTAAAAAAGTAACGGCAAACGCAGCGACGATAAGAACGGCGACAACCAGCAGTGTCGCATTGGGATGCTTACGCATTGAATAGAACCCACCTTTTATCAGGAAATTTTTTTCGGAACCTAAACCTGTTTTTCTGAAATACCCGCTAAACGCGCACTTCTAACCAGCAGCGCCCGATTGGAAACCATAACCATTCAGGTTGTCCGAATCAGCCAGACGCTTTCGCGTGGGCGTCGCTCAAGTCGCTGTTAAGCCATGCCGATGAGGTTCCACAGAGGGGGGCTAATCTCACTCATTCGGAGGCAACCCCAGGCTTCGGCTCCCTCTCCCTACCAAACGGGGCAGGACCTTGGCAATAAGTGAGGCCGACATACCCAGATCAGCTACGCCCGAGCAGGCAGTCTCCGCTGGCGGACAATCGCAAAGTGCGATACGCACTCCAGCGATCATCATCGCCCTCATCGTAAGTATTCTCGTCGCCGCTGAGCTGCTCTCATCCGGTTCCAATGAAGTCCAGGAAATCCTGTTCCTGGGATATTTCTTTCCCATCGCCCTGAGCGCCCGTTATTTTTCCCGCAAAAAGACCATCTTCATTACAGCCCTCTGCGCGTCTGCCTATGCCGCTGCCTTTATCCCAAATATGATCATTCTCTCAGAGAGCAGGGAGGAGCTCATTGCCGAGCTTACCACGCGCATCGGCCTGTTCCTTATTGCCGGGATCGGTTTGAGCTATTTCAGGGTTGGGATCGACAGGGAAAAAGGGCGGGCGTTGATAGCCGAGCACGATCGCGCTGAACGGCGAAAGCTGATGCTGGAAATCTCTACAACGGTTTCCTCCACTTTGAAGATCGACCAGGTCCTGCAGCTGCTTTCGACGAGGATCGTCGAAGCAGTAGATGCCTCCTTTTGCCGGATAATGCTGCTCGACACCGAAGGCCACAATCTGAGAGTAATAGCGGCTCACCCGGTCAAGGAGATGGATATGGATTCCTCGGTCGGTCTGACCGTGCCAGTTTCAGAGTTGCCGGAGCACAAGAGGGCGATCGAAACGAAGGCAGCCGTGATCATCGGCGGCCGGAGACAGGATGTCTCCGAGCCTGTTTCACAACGCCAGCGCGAATTCATGACGAGCGCCAAATCCCTCCTGCTCTACCCTCTGGTGGTAGGCGACGAGGCGGTCGGCGTGGTCTGTATCGGCGAACATCGAAGCTGGGAGCGTAGCCCGATGAGCTCAGAAAAAGCCGCGTTATGCCAGACCATCGTAAACCAGGGGGCGATGGCTGTTGGCCACGCTCTCAGCCACCAGGCATTGGAGGAAGCATTTACAGGCACCATTCGGTCACTTGCCGAAGCGATCGATGCCAAGGATCCGTCTACCCGCGGGCACTCCGACTGGGTATCAAAGTATGCCCTCATGATAGGTCGGCAGATGGGTATGGGCAACGGCGATCTGGATGAACTGAAATACGCAGGTTATCTGCACGACGTCGGAAAGATCGGCATTCCCGACGAAATTCTCGGCAAAACCAGCCAGCTTTCCACAGACGAATGGAAGCTGATGAAGAAGCACCCGATAGTCAGTGCGAGAATTCTGGACCCGGTGCCAATCTCTGCCTCGATAAAAGCCGCCATACGTCACCACCACGAACGCTTTGACGGCAAGGGTTATCCCTATGGACTTGCAGGAGGATCGATCCCCCTTGCGGCCCGTATCATGTCTGTGGCCGATTCCTACGAGGCGATGACCTCAGACAGGCCGTATCGAAAGGCATTGTCTGACGAGCAGGCCGTGGCTGAGCTGGTGCGATGCTCCGGAACCCAGTTCGACCCCGATATAGTGAACGCTTTCATGAGGTCGCTTGGCAGGGCGCTTCCAATAACCGCTGCAGACATGGATGTGGACGCCGAATCCGTCGCAGGCTGAGAGCTGCGCCCGATATCAGTAACATGTTTCTCCCCGATTGAGTTCCTACCGCTAGTTTCCAGGACCCGAGGCAATCCGGCTGCTTTTCAGAAGCTTCAGGGAATGCAGATATAGCGGGCTCTTGCTACTGCGAATGATGTCGGCTTCACGCAGGCTGGCAAGCAACTCCTCCGGTTTATTGAATCTTCTAAGTGAAAGCATCGCGGTTCCGACACCCTGGACCACATGGCAGTCGCTGCCGGCCCCTCCCGGAATGTCATACTTGCGGGCAAGCCGCTTTGCTTTCTCGTTAAACGAGGTAAAAGTGATCCGCGGGTTATAAACTTCGATTATGTCGATGTCAGCAGCATTACGAGCCAGCAGTTCGTATGTCGGAGTCAGGTGCATTGGATCAAACGGATGGGGCACGTAAACCAGCCCGCCCTGTTTGCGGATCTCGACGATGGTGTCCTCGGCGGAAAGCCCCCTGGGGATCTCGCTGGTGAGATACAGCCCGATGATCTCGCCTTCCCTGGTCTTGATCTCCTCCCCAACGATCACATGGATATCTGCCGGGGCCAGGTCGGCGACCTCGAGGGCGCCGGTTATGGTGTTATGGTCGGTTATCGCGATCGCCTTCAGGCCTGACTCCTCACATGCATCAAGCAATTCCCGGGGAGTGGTTGCACAATCGCCGGAATGGCTCGTATGCATGTGCAGATCAGCCAGGATCGTATCCTCGCCACGAACGGAATCGATGGCGCTTCTCTGCGGCTTCGCCCGCCTCCTGCGTCTGTGCGCCTTGTGGTAGGTTTTTTCCACCCTTGGGGCGATGCGGTCCCAGGAAAAACGTGCTGCCTTGCGGGCGGAGGCGGCACCCAGTGAGCGCCGCTCCCTGTGCTCGTGCAGCAGATCGACGATACTGGCCGCAAGGCTGTAGGCATACGGATGATCGAGTAGAAGGCCTTCGTTGCTCTCGCCAACCAGCTCCTTGATGCCTCCCTGGCCCGGGACAATGACGGCGACACCACAGGCCATCGCCTCGAGAACGGCGCTGGACAGGCTGGAAGCTGCATATGGGGCGCAAAGGATTTCGGCCTGGCTATAGGCGTCGGGCAGGTCATCCTCGCTTACAACCCCGCTGAAACGCACCCGTTCACGAAGCCTCCTGGGGACCAGCAACCGTTCTCGCCACGCCAGCTCTTCACCGCCGACTATGGCGAGCCTGAACGGAGGCACGTCGTCCGGCAGCAGCCTGACGGCACGCGCGAGCAGGCCCTGTCCCTTGCGGGGGTCGCTCCAGGCAGCAAAGATTACGAGTGGCAGTGGATCCACTGTTTCAGTCGGCTCAGCGGCTGAAAATCGCCTGCTGTCCACGCCGCTGCCGATCACGGTGTATTCCCCGGGGAAATAGCTGGATACCATGCGCCTGGTGTTGTTGGAGGTGCAGATGCGTCCGTCGAGGCGGGTGAAGAAGCGTTCGACGACGGGACGCATCAACTGATAACTGAGAAAACGCTCGCCAGCCGTATGGAATGTGGCCACAGTCGGGCAGTGCGCCAGCCGCAGAGCTGTAAACGACAGGCTTGGCGGATAAGGCTCATGGACGTGCAGTATGTCAAAGCGCTCGCTTTCCAGCAGGCTGTTGACCTGTTCGGTGACTTCCAGAGGCAGCGCGAGGTTCGCCAGCGAATCGCTGTAGGGAAAGCGGTAGGTGCCGGTTATTCCGACCAGCCGGTAAGGCAGACTGGCCGAGACATCCGCGATCGGAGACGAGAATTCTTGAGTCAGAGAGGGCTTCCCGGCGCGGGTGCTGCGGGAGCCGCGGGTGGTCCGGCGTGCTGCCCGGGCCTGCCGGCGTGCGGATCGCGCTTCCTGGCGCTCCTCGGAGGGTGCTATGACCGTGACATCGTGGCCGGCAGCAGCCAGTGCGGCCGCCAACCCGCCTATGTGCCGGTTGACGCCCCAACGGGACGTCCAGGCATAGGGTGAGACCAGACCGACTTTTAACTTACCCGACCCCTCGTTCATGGGTACAGGTTAATGGAAAGAGGGAGAAAGAAAAAGGGTGCCGGAAGCTTCCCCCTATTTTTTCTTTGCCGCCTTACGGCCGGCCGCTTTTTTTAACGCGGGTTTCTTCCCGCCCGCTGTCTTTTTTACAGTTGCCGTCTTGCTCGCAGCCGCCTTGGCGACGGCCTTTTTCTTCGCGGGCGACTTTTTCCCTGAAGTGGCTTTCCTTGCGGGGGCCTTCTTGCGAACTGGTGCTGCCGTGAGTGAGCCGGTCACAGCCGCATCAGAAGTGCCGGCAATGAATGCGTCAGTCATGTTTCGGCAGATGTCGTCGGGGTGCTGGATAGGAGGCGACTTCATGAAGTAAGAAGACGGTCCTTCCAGCGTTCCGGCGATTCCCCGGTCGAGAGCCAGTTTGGCGCAGCGCACTGCATCTATGACGATCCCCGCGGAGTTGGGCGAGTCGACAACTTCGAGCTTGAGCTCGATATTCAGGGGCACGTCGCCGAAAGACCTTCCTTCGAGGCGGATGTAAGCCCACTTGCGGTCTTCGAGCCAGGCGACATGGTCGCTGGGGCCTATGTGTACGTTGTCAGCGCCGATATCGTAGTCGATGAGCGAAGTCACCGCGTTTGTCTTGGATATCTTCTTGCTCTCGAGGCGCTCGCGCTCGCGCATGTTCATGAAATCGGAGTTACCGCCCCCGTTGAGCTGGCTGGTGCGCTCCAGTTTTACGCCCCGGTCGAGCATGAGGCTGGCGAGGGTGCGGTGCACGATGGTGGCGCCTACCTGGGACTTGATGTCATCGCCGATAATCGGTAGGCCCTTTTCCTTGAAGCGGGCCTGCCAGTAGGCTTCTCGGCCGATGAAGACAGGGATGCAGTTGACCATGGCGCAGCCGGCGGTGAGGATCTGCTCCGTGTACCACTTGGTGGCTTCCTCGCTGCCCACCGGCAGATAGCTGACCACGACGTCGGCCCTGGTTTTCTTGAGTATGCCGACGATGTCTTCAGTTGAACCCGGAGCCTTCTTGATGATCTTCGCCATGTACTTGCCGATGCCGTCATGGGTCATGCCCCTCGCGACCCTGACGCCGGTCTTTGGCACATTGCAGAACTTGACGGTGTTGTTCGGCTTGGCGTATATGGCTTCGGAAAGATCCTTGCCCACCTTGTTGGCGTCGATGTCGATGGCGGCGACGAACTCGATATCGCTGATATGGTAGCCGCCCAGGTTCACGTGCATAAGGCCGGGGACCTGCTCGTTAGCCTTTGCCTTTTTGTAATACTCCACGCCCTGTACGAAGGACGAGGCACAGTTTCCCACACCTATGATGGCGACTCTCACAGTATTGCTCAAGGCGTTGTTACCTCCAGGTAGACAATTGATTATGCGTGACGCTGCCAAAGCGGGCGCGTATTCAGTGCCCGCTCTCTTTCTCCCTAGCGGCAGTTTCGGCGAACTGACGCCGCACGTGCAGGATGCGTTGCAGCACAGTATAGGCGGTCAGCACCGCTAGAATATACATCAACACAGGCAGCACGCCAAACTTCTGCAGCAGCAGGCCGACGCCCAGCAATGCCAGACGCTCCGGCCTGGTCATAAGCCCTACTTTGCAATCCAGTCCGAGGGCCTCTGCCCTCGCCCGGGTATAGCTCACCAGGAACGACCCGATCATGGTGACGAAAGCGGCGCCGACCATCCACAGGTTGCCATCGCGTGCATAGGCGAGGGCTATCGCGGTGAGGATCGCGCCTTCGCCGACCCGGTCGAAGGTCGAATCGAGAAAGGCGCCCATCGGAGAAGACTTTTCCGACAATCGCGCCAGCGCGCCGTCGAGCATGTCGCAGACGCTGCCGGCCGTAAAGACCAGTGCGGCGGACACGAAGTGGCCATACCAGATCAGCACCGCGGCGCCCAGGGTCAGGGCAAGGCCGAAGACCGTGATCAGATTGGGTGAGATTCGGGTCCGCCCGATGGCGGCGGTGAGTGGCTTGAACAGCCGTCTGGCCTCGGTGCTGTAGAAGTACCTCAGCTTTTCCATGTAGAGCATGCAAGAAACCCCTGTTACCGGCCAGATGTGGCCGCTTCCGGGTGATTCTAACAGAAAGCGGATGCGGTATGCCACCCGCCCACCTGGCTCTTTTCCGGGCGGCATGAGCCTTCTATGCTTCTCTTCCGGCGAGACCGGTAAAGAGGAATTCTGGCCGCTTATACAGAAATGGCAATCATGATCGGTTGGCAGGAAGAGGTTCTCAGAATAATCCTCGGGGCGCTACTCTAAGCATCAACACCCTGCGACTGCTAGAGTTTACCCACGTAGATGATGACGGTGGAGCCTTCGTCGACTTTGGTTCCGGAAGCCGGATCCTGATCGTACACAAATCCGTGGGTAGCGGGATCAGGATTGGATAACTCAGATACGAACGGCACCAGGCCCTTGGCCAGTATGGCATTCTCCGCGTCGTTTTTGGACATCGTTATCAAGGACGGCACAGTGACCTTCACGGGTTGCGGTCCCAGGCTGACGACAACGTTGACCGACGATCCCTCCGCCGCCTTCTGTCCCGATCCGGGGCTCTGGCTTATCACCTTGCCGAGGCCTACGGTCTCGGAATATTGTTCCGTGGCTGTTCCCAGAACCAGTCCTTGCTGTGAAAGACGGGCTGATGCCTGGTCGATAGTCAGATTCTTTACGTCGGGGACATCGACTTCCTTCGCAGGCTGGACGCCTTTGCTGACGACGTACCTGACCGACGAGCCTTTCTGCACCTGAGCGCCGGCTACCGGGTCCTGGCTGATGATGTTTCCCTCCGCAACAGCATCCGAGAAGACATCAGGCTGGCGGTCGGGATTGAGGCCGGCCTCACGCAGTTTTGATTCCGCGAATGCTGCTGTCTGGCCCATGATATCCGGTACTGCCACCTTGCTGCTTCCGCGGCTCACCACGAGCCTGACAGTCCCGCCCTCCTTGAGCTTGGCGCCTTTCGCGGGATTCTGTCGAATCACTCTGCCCGCGGGTACGGTCTCGCTGTTTTCCTCGGTTTCCAGCTCGGGCTTGAGGCCTAGAGCGCGAATCGCATCTTCAGCCGGGGCGCGTTCGAGGCCCACGACATCCGGCACGTCTATGCTGCCGGCGGTCTGGGCGAATGCCAGGAAGTAAACGCCGGCCGCGAGAGCCATCAGCGCGATTATCGCGATGGCCGTATAAATGATTTTCTTTCTGCGCGCCGCTTTCTTTTTCTGTTCGGCGCTTGTTGAAGAAGCTCGCGTCACTGTCGTAACGCCGGTTTCATCCGCCGCCGCGATCGCGGCGGCGGAAAGAACACTGGTCATCACCGTGTCGTCGGCAGGAGGGGGAGCTGTCACAGGCAGGTCCTGACGGCATCGTTCCAGGTCGGCCAGGAATTCCTCGGCGCCCGGATAGCGGTCACGCGGATCTTTTGCCAGGGCGCGCATGACCACCGCGTTGAGGTTGTCCGGCACCCCGGGAACCAGGGCTTGGGGTGGCACCGGCTCGTCGCTCAGATGTTTCAGGGCGATCGCTACCGGATTCTCGCCTTCGAATGGAACGCGCCCTGTCAGCATCTCGTAGAGGACGATCCCCAGCGAGTAAAGGTCGGAGCTTTGCTCGACCGCCTTGCCTTTGGCCTGTTCCGGAGAAAGGTATTGGGCAGTGCCGATTATAGAGCCGGTCTCTGTCACCGACGGCGAGCTTCCGGCCCTGGCGATTCCGAAGTCCGTGACCTTGAGCTGGCCGCGGTCGTTGATGACGATGTTATGAGGCTTGATGTCCCGATGGATGACGTTGTTCTCGTGGGCAAACTGAAGCGCCCGAAGCATCTGCTCGGCGTAATCGATGGCTTGCGCCGTCTCCAGGGGGCCCTCCTCGGTTATTACTTCCTTGAGGCTGCGGCCTTCCAGATATTCCATGGCGATATAGTAGCTGTCTTCAGCCTCGCCACGGTCGTAGATGCTGACGATATGGGGATGGTTGAGTGCTGCCGCCGATTGCGCTTCGCGCCGGAACCGGGCGACGAATTCTTCATCCCGGGCATAACGCTTGTAAAGCACCTTGATGGCCACCTGGCGGCCGAGCTGGGTATCGCGAGCCAGGTATACGTCAGCCATCCCGCCGCTTCCCAGCCGGCGGATGATCTCGTATCTGTTGTCTAATAACTCACTCATATCAAGTAATTTTCAAGTAATGCGGCTGATCCCCTGCCATTGAAAACGATCCAGCCAGTCGGCCGGTTTCCTTAAAGTCCGAGCGCCGCCAGCAGGGTCTCGCGCATGACCGGCCCGGCTATGCCGCCACCGGCGTCTGAGTCCTCGACTACCACAGCGATGGCGTACCTGGGATTTTCCGCTGGAGCAAAGCCCATAAACCAGGCGTTAGGCCCGCTGCCCGTGACCTCCGCGGTGCCGGTCTTGGCAGCGATCTGCACCTTGCCGGTCTTGGTCTTGCTGCCGGTCCCCTCGTTGACGACTTTGATCATCATATCCTTTATGTCACTGGCGGTGTCAGGCTGGAGCGGTGTCTTCCAGACCTCGGGACTGGCCTGGTGGACGATGGTGCCATTGTAATCAGAAACTGAGTCCACCGAGTAGGGTTTCATCATCTTGCCGCCGTTGGCGATGGACTCGGCAACCAGGGCCATCTGCAGCGGCGTCACCAGAAGCTGCTCCTGGCCGAACGCCATCGAGGCCACCTGTGTCCTGTCCATGGGGTCATCGGGTTTGAGCAGCTCGCCATTCTCGTAGCGGCCGCTGGCGGCTACCTCATCGGCGGGCAGGTCAAATGGCGGCTTCTCATAGAAACCGAAATCCTCCATGGTGTCAGTCATGCGATTCTGGCCGAGCTGATCGCCTACCTGCGCGAATGTAGTGTTGATCGATTCAGAAAAAGCCTCCGACAGGTTGTGCTCGCCGAACGGCTCCGTGCGGTAGTTGTGCACCGTGAAGCCATATATGTCGACGGTGCCCCTGTCATCGCGGAACCGGCTCTGGGGCGTAAAGGTTCCGCTTTCAAGGGCGGCGGCAGTGGTTAATATCTTGAAAGTCGAGCCCGGCGTGTACAGCCCCTGGGTGGCGCGATTGAACAGCGGCGCGTTCGGGTCGGCGTTGAGAGCCAGCCAGTTCGAGTCAAGTTCGTTGGGATCGTAGGTTGGGTTGGAAGCCATCGCCACGACGGCGCCTGTTTTTACCTCGATGACCACCACGGCTCCTCGTTTGCCGATTTTTTGAAGTTCGCCAAGGGCTATTCGCTGCACTCCGGGGTCGATAGTAAGCTTCAGATCGGCTCCACGCTTCTGCTTGCCCGTCAATGTGTCGACCAGGTTCACCAGCTCCACCTCGTCAGCAGTGCCGGTGAGCCAGCTGTTCTGGGAATGTTCAAGCCCGACCTGGCCGTAAGTGGGGTTGCTGTAGCCGACAAGGTGCGGCATCATGTCGCCGGTCGGGTATAAGCGGTAGTAGAGGTCGTTCTCCTTGTGGTTCCTTGCCAGTTCGATCCTGTCGTTTGCAAGGATCAGGCCGCGCTCGATGCGCATCTGCGCATAGACCTTACGCGTATTCTGGGGATTTTCGGCCAGGTCCTGGGCCTGTATGATCTGACGGTAGCCGAGCATCGCGATAAGGCTTGCGAACAGCAGAACGGTTACGTAAAAGAGTTTTCGGATAGGTGGATTCACGACCGCCTCTCCTTGTTGGTGCGGTTGCTGATCAGCAGAAGCAGCGCAAGCGCGCCGAAATTGGCCACTATCGAACTGCCCCCATAGCTGACGAACGGCAGCGTTATTCCGGTAAGTGGAATTAGTTTCATTACCCCGCCGAGTATGACAAAGGTCTGAAGGGCAAAGCCGGCGCCGAGCCCCGCCGCCAGCAGCTTGGAAAAACCGTCATCGGAATCGATGGCGATCTTGAAGACCCGATAGCAGAAGATCAGGAACAGGACGATGAGCGCCGTCGCGCCAGCCAGCCCCAGCTCCTCGGCGATGGCCGAGAAGATGAAATCCGTGTGGAGTGCCGGAATTATGGGCTCGCCGTTCTGGAACAGAAGATAACCCTTCCCGAGGCCTGTGCCGAACAGCCCGCCGTCGCCGATGGCGAACAGCGATTGCACCAGCTGGTATCCACGGTCCATGGCATCCGACCAGGGATCGATCCAGATGTCAACGCGGTTATGAACCGTACCCTTGATGTTATACGCGAGCACCGCCCCGCCGGCGAAGAGGATGCCACCGATGACAGGATAAGTCAGGCGGCCTGTGGCGACATAAGTCATGGCCAGGAAGATGCCGAAGAACAGCATCGACGTGCCCAGGTCATTCATCAGCAGCAGCAGCGCGAATGACATGCCCCACATGGTGACCAGCGGCCCCAGGTGTTTGAGCGCCGGCATGGGAATGCCGAGCAGGTGCCAGGTGGTCGTCGACAGCAGCTCTCTCTTGCTGTCCAGGTAGCCAGCGAGGAATATCGTGATAAGCACCTTGGAGAACTCGCCGGGCTGGATGGAAAAAGCGCCGACTTTGAGCCACAGGCGGGCGCCATTGATCTCCTGCCCGAAGACGATCGCGACGACGAGCAGCAGCACGCCGACGATGCCGCATATGTAAATATAATTTTCCAGCCGGCGGTAGTTGCGGAGAACCGCCACCACGATGATCAATAAACCCAGACCTACCATCAGCCATGTAGTCTGAGCCGCGGCAAGATCCGGATCGATCCGGTAGATCATCATTATGCCGATCGCCGACATAAGCGCCGCCAGAGGCAGCAGGAACGGATCGGAATACGGCGCCGCCAGTCTCAGAAACAGGTGTACCAGCATGAACAGGCCGACAAACAGCAGCCCGTAGGTAAGCGAACTCGCGTCCATCTGCGATGAACGGGTGGCGTAGACGCTTGCAAAGCCGACCACCATCAGAACGACCACAGGCAGGAAATTAACCAGCTCCCGGTTACGTTGCATCAGGGCAGGCCTCCCGGTGGGATGGTCAGGTTCTGGGAAGACGTCTTGGTACGCGCTTCCTCTTCCGCTGCGCGTCGTTCAGCTTCCAGCCTCCGCTCCCGGGCCTGGACTGTGTAGTTATCGAGCATTTTCTCGGCATCGCCTTTCGACTGCAGCTCCTGGCGCCTTACGCGATCCTGCTCGAACGGTTCCAGTTCGCTGAACATCACAATGCTGTTGCGATACATGCCGGACAAGGACCATGGACCCAGGTCATAGGGAATGCCCTGATAGATGACCACGTGGTCTCCCTCAACACCGAGATAATAGGTCTGGCGGGTGAACAGCCAGCCGCCGCCGAGCAGGATGGCCGCGAGCAGAATGCCCAGGACGACTCTTCCCGCTAAAGATGACAGGAAGCGGTGCACACGGCCGAACAGACCCGGCTCTTCGAACATGGCGGCCTCCGCCGGGCCGCCGTTTTCCACAAAGCCTGCATCCGTTTCGATAGCTTCGATTCCTGGGGCAGCGATTATCTTAGTCGGGGCAGACGCCGCGGCGACACCCGGGTCGGCGCCACCGTCCGGGCAGAAGACGATCACGGAGACGTTGTCTCGCCCACCTGCCGAGTTAGCCGCCTCCACCAGCGCCTTCGTGATTGAATCAAGGCTGCCTTCGCCAGCCAGAATCGCGGCTATGGATTCATCTGAAACCATGGAATACAGCCCGTCCGAGCAGAGCAGGAAAAAGTCTCCGGGGCGCCATTCAAGGGACGTCGTATCTACCTCGACCTCGGGATCGACACCCAGGGCCCTGGTGATGATGCTTCGCTGGGGGTGCTCTTCGGCTTCGGCCGAAGTTATCTGGCCGGAGCGCAACATCTCGCCGACCAGGGAGTGATCCTCGGTCAGCTGGGTCAGGGAGCCATCCCGGTACAGGTATGCGCGGCTGTCGCCGACATGGGCGAGGGTTACAGACTGCCCGCGGACCACCGCGGCTGTCAGTGTCGTTCCCATTCCCGAGCGCTCGGGGTCAGCCACGGCCAGTTCGTGGATATTTCCATTGACTCGTGTGATCAGCCTTGTCAGCTCTTCTTCCGGCGAACTGGTCTGGGGGACGAACCATTCGAAAGCCTGGACGGCGAGGCCTGAAGCGACCTCACCGGCCTGGGCGCCGCCCATGCCGTCGGCCACCGCGAACACCGGGGCACGCGCGAACATGGAGTCCTCGTTGGCCTTGCGTACAAGGCCGGTATGGGTAGCTGTAGCAAAAGTCGTGGGCATCAGTGGCTGCGGCGGTTCACGCCTGGACCGGCTCTAAAGGCGACCGGACTCATTCCTCGTAGCGGAAGATCGTGTCGCCGATGACGATCTCCTGGCCGGGTTTGATCTGCTGCTCGCCTTCGACCCGGCGGCCGTCGATGAACGTTCCGTTCGTGCTGCCCAGATCCTCAAGGAACAGGAACTGCTTGCGGGCGAATATCCTGGCGTGAGTCGACGAAACATAATCATCGGGAAGCACGATCTGGCTGCGGGGCGACCGGCCGATAGTAGCGCCGCCCTTCAGCTCGAAGACTTTGCCGTCCTCGAGGAACTTGCTGCGCTGCACGACCAGGCGCGGAGTCAGCTTGGTCACCAGGTAATCGAACTCCCGGGTTGAAGAATCGGTTTCGGGTGCCTGCCTAGGGGCCTCGGGGACAGGCTCAGGATCCTTGTGTGCCTCCATATCCGGAGCCGGTGTAACCGGTTTCACCGGGGCCATGAGGGGTCCGGCCGCCGCAGCGCCCAGGGGTCCTGGTACTGGGGCAGGCGCAGCGGCCTTGGGCCGGGGTTCCGCAGGAGCCGGAGCCTTGACTCCCGGAACCGGCGCTGCCCTCGACGCCCTTTGCGGGGCGACTGGCGCGACCGGTTTGGCAGGCATGCCGATGGGTTCCGCCCCGCGATTCAGGTCACGGGAAAGGCTCCGTACGATCATGATAATGAAAAAAAACAAAAGGACCAGAAAAAATATCTTGGATCCGAACAGGATTGGCTCTAACATAGCTGTCGCTCGAACCTCACTCTCATTGTTCCCAGGTTTATCAGGTCCCCATTCTGCAGGGCTTTCGTCTTTACCTTCTGTCCGTTCACCTCGACGCCATTGGTGCTGTCGAGGTCGACTATCAGATAGTCATTGCCCCTTTGCCGCAATTCGGCGTGGCGGCGCGATACGTTCGGATCGGCAAGCACCAGGTCGCATTGGCGGCTGCGGCCTATAAGCACCACCCGCCTGGTGACTTCATAATCAAGGTCGCCCGCCACCAGAGTTATGCATTCGCGGGTAAGGCCCATCTCCCGAGCTTCACCGGCGCTGACGGCCATAGTGCCGTCTGGTTGCGGAGCCGTTCGATAAACCGTGGTATGGCCGAGAGCAGGTTCGGGCTCCAGATACGGCTCAATCGGCGGCAGTTCGGGCACCGCCGGCCCTGGAGCCGAAACCATGCGCGTTGCGATCCCGAATTCACCGACAGCAAGGTCCTCATCGGTTTTTATGATGACCATCGGCCTGCTGAGAAGCTCGTATTTATCCTTGCGGGCGTGCTCGATCAGATAGTCCGCCAGGTCCGATTTCAGTTGCTCCTCGTACGCTTCAAAATGTTCGTAATCCTCAGGCGCCAGGAAAATTGAGTATTCGTTCGGTGCATAAACCCTGGAAACGCTGATCACCTTGTTGTCTTCCATCTCCTTGACCAGCTTTCGGGCCAGTTCCACCGGTTGCACCGGCGACTTGAAGGCACGCCCGAATCCACCCTCGAAAAGGCCCTGGATTTTTTCCTCGAGTTTCTTTAATACGCTCACGGGGGGGAAAGGGGTTGCCTGCTGCTTCTGGGAGACATAAAGAGCAGCCCAAACTGGATTATAACGCAAAGAACAAATGATTTCAGAAAAGCCTCCACAGGCAGCCGGTAATCAGGAAAAGCGAATGATAGCGCAAAATATCCGCCAGCGACTATCCCGTTGACCAGCAGAAGGCCGGTAACATCCATAAAATAGCGGCGCCTGGTGATTAATATCGCCGCCGGAAGCGAAGCCGCCAGCCAGATAATAGGCTGCATAAGGAGGACGGGCTGGGCTTCAAACGGTGACGCCAGGATCTTCGCCGCCTCCCAGGGATTATATTCCCCGGCCAGCTCTGTTCGCAGGCCGTAATTGTTCGGCAGACCGAAATAGTCAAGGGGGCTGGCTCCTGAAACAAGCTGGAAGATCCCGAACGAGGCAGCGCCGATACCCGCCAGCGCCAAACCGCTACGCAGGCGGCCGGAAGCTCCGGAGATCCCGGGATATGTAAGACCAAGCCCTATTGTCCCCAGCGCTGTTGCCAGCACCGGTAGAAGCGCTGTCCGGGGCCATAAAAGCCCGAAAATCAGGAAATAGCCGAGGGCCAGCGGCGCCAGGAGAATGCCGGCGCCGACCGAGAAACTGAACACTGGCGCAATCGTCAGCGCCAGCAGTGCCGCCAGGCCGACTCTCGGCAGCAGCGCCACCCCCAGGGCTGAAGCCAGCAGTAGCGGAAGGCGCCAGGCGGAAGGGTAAAGCTCCGTACCGTAGAGCGCAGCCCAGCCCAGCAGCGCGGCCAGGGATCCGTTTGCTGCACGCGCGGCCACGTAGCCATACTCGCCGGCAAGGTCCTGGTAGGCGGACGGCCGTGTCTGGTCCGATCGCCGCAGAACCGTGGTGGCCCGGTCGTCAGGGGAAAGCTCGGGCAGTATTTCTTCGAGTCCGACGACAAAACTCTTCAGGCCGATACGCAAACGCGGGTCCGGCTCCATGGCCTCATCGAGCAGTTCAGAAAGTTCCAGCGGCAGATCCGGTCTTGCCTGGCTCAGCGGGGGCGCGCCCGCCTGGATCCTGCCGACGATTTCGGCTGCGGTTCCGCCCCGGAACGGGTGGGAGCCAGCGAGGCATTCATACAGGGTCAGTGCGGTTGAATATACATCGGTGGCGCTGTCTACCGTAAAGCCGTCAGCCTGTTCGGGTGACATGTATGAGATCGTACCGACGACGTCGCCCTGGCGCGTGATCCGCTGGGTGTTCTCCAGCTGGGCGATGCCGAAATCCATGACCTTGACGCGCAGATGATGGTTGCCGGCAAGCATAAGGTTATCGGGCTTGATATCCCTGTGGATCACACCCCGCTCGTGGGCATGGTCCAGCGCGTCCAGAACCTGCAGGGCCATTTCCAGGCAATCACGGTCTGAGAGGCTTCCGTCGGCGATGTGGCACGTCAGCGTATCTCCCTCAACCAGCTCCGAGACCAGATATACGTCATCTTCATCCTCGGCAAGCTCAAAAACAGTAACTATGTGAGGATGCCCAAGCTGGGCTGCGGCTCTGGCCTCGCGGGTGGCCCGGTCGCCGAGCTCCTCGGTGCGGCGCACCGCTTTTACGGCGACGTCGCGTCCCATTTTATGGTCGCGGGCACGGTAGACCGTGGAAAATCCACCGCTGCCGATGCGCTCGATCAGTTCATAGCGGTTCAGAACCAGAGGCCCGCGTTTATTTTCATAAGTCATAGTCGACGCCATGCTGTGGCCACACCCGTGGTGGGAAGTTGGATAAGACCCAGTTCTGTACTAGGATAACGATTCCTTTACCGAATGTGGATACGGGCGCCGCGCCGTACAGGAACCAGCGCACCGATTCAGAATAAACAACAAAGACAACAGCATATGGGAGGAACATGAAAGGGATCACCCGGACCATACTTTTACTGATAACAGTTCTTTCTATTTCAGCCGCCGCATTCGGATGCGGCGGGCAGACCGAACAGGCAAACGCACTGGTCGATGAAGTCAATTC
>JAUSDE010000120.1 GCA_030650885.1 Thermoleophilia bacterium | reverse complement strand
CCTACATCAGGCAGGGGCGGTGGTTATATTCATCCTAGGCAGCCGGTGGCGGCGGTACTGTGACGCTGCACTGCCATGCCGGGCACTCGAAGGTGATCTCCTTCAGGTTATCGTGCCTGGTCAGCTCCGGCTTCTGATACGTATCGAGTCTGTTATCGGTCATCTGCTTCTCCTTACACCGTCGGGGGCGGTCCTGGATATGTGTACGTGAAATACCATGCCATGTCGGGGCCATACGGGGCCGTCGGGTCAGGCATATCGTTCGCTATCGCATACACGTTCGTCTTGAAGAAAGAGACTCCCGAGGGAACGCTGAACTTGACGGCAGCCGTGCCCGTCGTATTCGGTGCGATGTCTCCGATCGCTCCTGGCAGGCCGGTCGCGACCACGCCGTTGGTGGCGCTCGCGTAGACGATCGTAGAGTTGTAAGCCGTGCCGTGTGCCGCCTGGTACACCTGCTCGCAAGAGCCGGCGGGCGCCGGGGCGCCACCGCAGGAAGCGGGGTAGTTCAGCGGGCTCGGAGCAGCCGGCGCATTGTTGGCCAGTTTCAGGTTCACCGTCAGCAACCCGGCGGTGTAATCAGCATAACTGGCCCACAGCACGTTGCCGGTGCTCGGCGAGAGCTGGAAGTCTCCCGGCATCCACTCGGGCTTGACGCCCACGTGAGGTTCGGTGCCGTTCCATACGACTGGTGCGCCCACAAGCGCCATCCTGCCGGTGTCATACTGCCACGGCGAGGTCAGGACCAGGGACTTGGTACGGGCGGCGGGACCCGGGACGTTATCCGGATCGCAATTGACCGCCGGTGCTGCTTCGGCAGGGCAATCGCCGGGCGAGATGTCGGCCGGCAGATCGAGTGCGTAGAGGCCGTCATCCGCATACCAGTCATCCGACCATGCGAGCATTCCACCGTGTAATACGTTCACATTGGTGAAGCCCATGCTGGCGGCGATCTGTCCCGCCCATGAGGCACGATAGCCGGTCTGGCAGAGGAAGACCAGATTATCGTTCTTCTTGATGCTTCCGTCAGCAACCAGCGCGTCGAGATAATTTCGGAAGTTCGGGTTCTCCTGCATCCTGATATTCCAGAGTGATGCATATGGAACGCCATCCCAGTGGAATCCGATCCAGTAGGGATTGGAGAAGGCTTCCTCGTGGGTCGCGTCGGGCCAGTTCCAGGCCGGATGCCCCACGTTGGTCACAGTATAGGTGGGCAGGCCCAGAGCTATCTGCATGGGACAGACATCGGCCAGATATTCAAACGAGGAACGGACGTCGATGATGTGGACGTTCGGGGCCACAGCGTTGCCATGGTTGGCGTTGTCCGCCAGAAGCGCGTCCACGGTATCGACCGTGATAATCGAATTAAAACTGCCTGGGCCCGGAAGCGGCGCCGGTGTAAAACCGGGCACTGGAGGCGGCAGAGGTTCACTTAAACCATATGCCCCGCCCGATGTGATCGGACCGCTCAGGGCGATAACTACAATTACAAGCAGTATAAAAGGCACCATCATGAATATCCTGCGGGTGCCCAACTTCCTGAACACTTTCATCCCCAACCTCCTGATACGTAGTGGATTTGTACCCCCTGCCTGTGGTTTCCATCACCTCCATGTGACGCCGGCTAGCGTTGATATATATTCATATACAATCATATAATTGAAAGGTGCCATTTCAATGAGTAATTTTGAGGATATATGTAGTATATTTGAATCAGGTATTATTGACAGGAATGGGATGCATTACCGAAAGGTATGGGCTAATTAGCAAAATAAATGGCTAGCGGCCAGCTCGGATGGTCGCTGAACACCGCAAATAACCAAGCTTATTGAAGAATATCTATACTTGTAATAATATGTATGAGTATTCATATCGGTTTATCAGTATTCAGATGATTGAGTAATCAATAAGTATTGCCGGGCTCGGCGCATCAACAGGGGGGAACATTGGATCCACAGGTAAGGGAAGACATTTACAGGATGCACGCGCAGATCTGCAAGGCTCTGGCGGATCCGAAGCGGCTGTTGATCCTTAACGCTTTACGAGATGGCGAGAAGACCGTAGGCGATTTGGCGTCCTCGCTCGACCTCCCCCAGGCCACTGTCTCCCAGCATCTTGCCATACTGCGCCAGCGGTCGCTGGTCTATTCCCGGCGCGACGGGGTCCACGTCTATTACACGATCGCCAACCAGAAAGTCATTGCCGCCTTCGACCTCCTGCGTGAGGTCATGTCGGAACAGCTCGCCAAGGAGCAGGAGCTGCACGAGGCCTATAAGGAAGCCGCAACAGGCACCCAGTAGGCGTTTCCCGTCAGCGCCCGATTCGCGAAGGCGGCGGCAATTCGGCGACATCCAATGCTGGCAGGCACTCCGCCGCCACCTTCTGATATTCTTAGGCACACGATCCGCGTACTGATTTGCGATCAATGCTGTCCCACTGGAAAGGTGAGCGTTTCTGGAAAGCATCATTGACTTCATCCTGCCGAAGCTTGAGGACTGGGGCTACTGGATAGTCCTGCTGGTCACCTTCCTCGAGAATTCCGCCTTTGTCGGACTGGTCATGCCCGGCGATGTGACGTTGCTGGTGGCGGGCCTGATCTCCTCGCAGGGAAACCTCAACCTGGGCCTGCTGATTGCAATCGCGTCCGTAGGTGCGATCTGCGGCGACAGTATTGGATATCTCATCGGGCGTTATGGGGGTCTCACCTTCATCCGCCGCTACGGGCGCTACTTCTTCTTCAAGGAATCACACCTGGAAAAGACCCAGCACTATTTCGACGTGCATGGCGGCAAGACCATCCTCTTCGGGCGATTTGTCGCAGTGATTAAATCGGTAGGTCCTGTGGCGGCTGGAATCGGGCGCATGCGCTATGCCACATTCCTCGCCTACAACGTCGTCGGTTCGATACTGAGCGTGACGCTCTATCTGGTGATCGGCTACTTCTTCGGGGCAAGCTGGAAGGCCATCAGCACCTGGGCCGGCCGGGGAGCCGCCATCGCCTTCGGGTTCGTGGTCATCGCAGGAGCCATCGCTATTGTTGCGCGCCGGCGCCGGAAGCAACGTTTGCGTAATGGCGCCCGCAGATCCGGCTCCTAAAGCTCGACCGTTTCCCCATCCTCGAGGATAACCGTTCCCGGAAATATCTTCTGTGCCGCAACCAGCATGCGTTCGTGATATTCCGCGCCCCGCAACGGATTCAGGTGCATGAGCGCCAGTTTTTCCACTCCGGCCTCGGCGGCGCGTGCAGCGGCCTGTCGCGCCGAGGTATGCGCGACGTAAGCCTCCCGGGCGATGCGCTCGGTGGCAGGATCGTCTTCCTCGATTCCATCGATCCAGGCCTCATGCGCCAGCAGGCGGACGCCGCGGGCGAACTCCGCCGTGCCCGGATCGTCGGCGGTGTCGGTGGCGAAGGCCAGCAGGTCTTCGATGCGATATGCCACTGACGGGTCCGCGTGGATCTGTTTGCGGACTCTGACATCTGCCCCGGCTATGACATGCTCGCCCTCTTCCAGCGGCTTGATAATCAGGTCGAGCGGCATATCGTCTATCGATTGGGGGTTATATGGCTTGCGGATTATCCCGCTGATGATTTCTTGCGGGTCATAACCGGTGATGCTCGCCGCCGGCGGGTGCAGATACACCGTGCGGCCCTTGAACATGGCTGGCAGATAGACGAGGCCGGCAATGTGATCGAGATGGTAGTGGCTGAGGAACAGGTGCACCTCGCGGGACGGCGTGGATGCAGATGACTTGGTGCGTGCTGGCTCCCTGGACGGCTCACCAGCGGGATCGGGTGTTCGTTCCGGAGAGAGTTCCAGAAGCGGACGGAACCGGTCTTCCAGCAGCCGGGCCAGTCCGGTACCGGCGTCGAAGATGAAGAGTAGATCCGGCATACTGAGGATGGCGCAGGTAGTCTCGCGACGGGTTGTCGGGATCCAGCCGCCAGTGCCCAGTATGGTGAATTCGGCTGCCATGAGATTCTCCTTTATGTGCGGAAATACATTCTCTGTCTGCTCACTATTCTATGATATAGAATAGACAATGGCCTTACAGCCAGCACCACTATTCTGGAGTTTGAGATGAAGACCATGTTCCAGCAACTGGAAGAAAACCAGAGCATCGATGATATTTTCATCTGTGCCGGCAAGACCGTGCGAGAGGATAAAAACGGCAACAAGTTCCTCCTGCTGCGGCTGATGAACTCGAGCGGAACCATCAGCGCCGTCAAGTGGCGCGCTGATGAGGCGCTGGCCGAGGCTTTCAACCAGGGCCAGATAGTGAAAGCTACCGGTACTGTCAAAATGAGCAATTATCGCAAGGCCCTCGAGATAGATATCAAAGACATATGCCCTGTGGCTGAAACAGACGAAATCGATCTTGCGGATCTTCTGCCCTCCAGCCCCCGCGACCTGGGCGAGATGGAGTCCGAGCTGGCCGCTATTCGCGCCGGCATCACCAATACGTACCTGGCGGTGCTGCTGGACGAGATCTTCACCGACAGTATGTACCGCGCCTATTGCCAGGCGCCCGCGGCCAAAGGCTTCCACCATAACTATATCCATGGGCTGCTGGAACATTCGGTCTCGGTCTGCCGCGTGGCCGGCGCCATAGCCGACCAGTATCCCGAAGTGAACCGCGACCTGCTGGTAACCGGAGCCATCCTCCACGACATCGGCAAGACCGTGGAGTTCGACTACACGACTGCTATCGATTATTCGGATTCAGGGCGTCTGCTCGGACACATCGTTCTTGGTGAGAAGATGGTCGCTGACGCCATCGCGCGCCTCGAAGCTTTCCCTGAGGAACTGGCGCTGCAGCTGCAGCACATGATCCTGTCGCATCACGGAGAGAAGGAATATGGTTCGCCGATACGTCCCAAAACGCCTGAGGCATTCCTCCTTAATCATGCCGACGACATCGACGCCAAGGCCAACGTCTTTCAGAAGAAACGCGCTGAAAGCGACGAGCCCTGGAGCGAGTTCAACCGGCCGCTGGACAGGTTCCTTTATCTGAGAAAAGTAGAGGAGTAGCATTGCTGAAGCGCCTGCCGGAGCAGCTGCGCGAAGCAGGGTTGATATTCCTTATCACCCGTGGTGTGCTGTTCCTGATGGCGCCGCTGGCCTACCTGACGCTCCCCAAGATCGAGCCCTCCAACCAGGATTTTCCGCCGCTGGTCGATCCTCGGCTAACGGATACATTCACGGGCATCCCCCACTACCTGTTCGATATCTGGGCCAAGTGGGACTCGGTGTGGTATCTGCAGATCGCCCAGTATGGCTACGCCGCCGGCGACAATTCCACCGCTTTCTTCCCGCTGTACCCCCTGATGATCGCCATCTTCAAGCCGCTGTTTCTGGGGAACGGCGTTCTGGCCGGGATGTTCATATCCCTGTCCTGCTGCCTGGGCGCTTTCTACCTTTTCTTCCTTCTGGTGGAGATGGATTACGGACGGGATGTGGCGCGTCGTGCGGTTTTTTACCTGGCGATCTTCCCAACGGCTTTCTTTTTCCAGACGATCTACAGCGAGTCGCTGTTCCTGGTTCTGACCATCGGCTGTATCTACGCGGCCCGCCGAAACGAGTTCGTGCTGGCCGGCATCGCCGGTGCGCTGGCGACACTCACCAGGAGCCCGGGGATGCTGCTGCTGGTTCCGCTGGTGATCATGTACGGGCAGAGCCGCGGCTGGGGATGGCGGCCGGGAAGCTGGGACCTGCGGAAGATCCGCTGGGACGCCGTCGGCCTGCTGCTGGTGCCGCTGGGGCTGGGCGTCTGGATGCTGTACCTGGAGATGAAGTTCGGTAACCCGTTTCTGTTCACATCATCCCAGGACAACTGGCTGCGGCAGTTCATCTGGCCCTGGGAGGGCGGGCCGCTGACGGGCCTGTGGCGGGGCTTCAGGGAAGCATGGAACGGGATGGGAGACATCCTGTCGACCTCCGACCAGAATTTCTGGCCCGTTACCGACCGCGATCCACGGCTCTGGGCGACATACAATGTGATGAACTTCGTGTTCACGGTGGGCTTCATCGGGCTGGGGGTGGCGGCCATCAAGCGGTTGCCATCTTATTATGTGGCCTATATCTTCGCCGTGCTGCTGCTGCCGCTGTGCACGCCTTCAACCTATGTGCCACTTTTCTCGATGCCACGCTTCCTGCTCACTGCCTTTCCCGCTTTCATCCTGCTGGCGATCTGGGGCGAGCGGAACCGCTGGGTGGACATGCTGATCACCGTGACATCGCTGGCGCTGCTGGGCTTTTTCGTTTCGAAGTTCGTGGTGTGGACCTGGGTAAGCTAGTGAGAGCCTGGGGCCGCCGCAATTCGGGCCTGGTCCTGCTCGTTCTCGTCGCTGTCGGCATCACCCTGCCATTCATCTTCAAGGCTTTTCATATGGACGACACGGTCTTTGTCTGGCTGGGCCAGGAGAAGCTGAATGAACCCTTTGCCCTGGGACTTGCCGACCATGGCTATGAGGGAAATTTTTTCTCACTCTATATGGATACCCACCCGCCGCTGCTCACCAGCTACCTCTCATTGCTCATCTGGATATTCGGAGGGCCCAGCGAAGCCGGTATGCATATCGGTTTCCTCATTTTTCCCCTGTTGGCGGCCGTCTCCATGTTCTACCTGGGCAGGAGGTTCACCGATAGCCCCCTGTTCGCTGCGCTACTGCTGATCGTGACGCCGGGTTTCATGGTGATGGCCCAGAGTGTCATGACCGACGTTCCAGCCCTGTCGCTCTGCCTGGCGGCGATCGCCGCATTCGTATATGCGATCGATCGTGGTGACAGACAGAACAGGTTACTGGTTGCAGCCGGAATCTGCACGTCGCTGGCCATTCTGACGACCTATCAGTCTCTGAGCCTGCTGCCGCTTTTGTTTGTTTATGCCCTGCTCCGGCGACAGGTCACAATCAGGAACATGACGCCGTTGGCCGCGGGCCTCGCGGTTTTTGCCGCGATCGTTTTTTATTATCTGGTGGCTACCGGCAACCTCCCCAAGCTCTCCTACAGTTTTGGCGTCAGCCTCACGCCGTCCTTTATCGCCAACAAGATCCTCTCGATCGTCTCGGTTATGGGCGGAGCCATAATATTCTCCGTGATGCTTGCTATTGGAATGCTGAAGGGCAAAAAAGAATATCTGGCGTTCATTGCGCTCTTTGGCCTGATTCTGATTTTTTTCCTTAACAAGTCTTCGTCAGGCGAGTACACCCTGGCGTCCGGCATCCTCGAGGCCGTTTTCTATTCAGCTGGGCTACTTGCGCTTTACCGTTTTTTCAACGCGGGAGCGGACACGGTTTTCGCCGACGATCGGTCTGATAAAGACCGCGATGATATCTTCCTGGTCCTTTGGATCGCCGGCGTGCTTTTTTACAGCATCCTGCTCCTGCCGTACGCTTCGACCAGATACCTGCTGCCACTGTTCCCGCCGGCGGTACTGATGTTTGTGAGATATGCGCGCGGCATCATCAGGGATAAAAAATGGTGGAAGCGTTTTGCCATCACTACAGTCGCATTCACAGCGGCCGCCGGACTTGCAGTATCTACAGCCGACTACCAGCTAGCCGGCGTTTATCGTGATTTCGCCGCGGCGGAAGGAAAGCAGCTCCGGGAGGATGGCCGGCAGCTCTGGTTCGCGGGCGAGTTCGGGCTCCGCTACTATCTCGAAGCTGAAGGCGGCCGTTATCTTACAAAGACGGATAATTCACCGGAGGCTGGCGACCGCGTCGTACTGAGCCACGGCCTGATCGCCTATTTCATATCCGATGAGCTGAAGAACCGCCTGCAGCTCGAGCGCAGTGTTGATTATCCCTCTGCCTGGCCAGTCCGCGTCGAAGACCCCCTCAGCCAGGC
>JAUSDE010000119.1 GCA_030650885.1 Thermoleophilia bacterium | reverse complement strand
GGCGCGAAGCGCCGCGCCCCCTCGTATTCACATTTATTCCTGCAATTGCCAGTATCTCAATCCACTCGCATCCTGCTTGTTACTTGGCCGCCGCTTTCTCAGCCGCTTTCTCGCCGGCGGCCCTGAGAGCTTCCTCTTCTTCCGGAGTCAGCAGCGGCTGTCCCTGCAGATAGCGGTCGATGGAACGCGCAGCCGTCTTGCCGGCGCCCATGGCCAGGATCACGGTGGCGGCGCCGGTTACGATGTCTCCGCCGGCGAACACGCCTTCCTTGCTGGTCAGCAGCGTATTCTCGTCTGCGACGATGTTCCCCCATTTGTTCAGGTCCAGGCCACTGGTGCTCTTGGTGAGCAGCGGGTTAGCCTTGGTCCCTACCGAGACTATGACGACATCGACCGGGATACGGCGCTCTGACCCGTCAACGGTGACGGGGCGCCGGCGGCCGCTTGCGTCTGGCTCGCCCAGTTCCATGTCCACGACTTCGATCTCCTCGACCCAACCTTCGTTGTCGCTGATGATCTGGGTCGGGTTGGTCAGCAGGTTGAAGATGATGCCTTCCTCTTCCGCGTGATGTATCTCCTCGTTGCGTGCCGGCATCTCCTCACGAGAACGCCTGTAGATCAGATGAACCTCGGCGCCGAGACGCAGAGCGGTACGGGCGGAGTCCATGGCCACATTGCCGCCGCCGATGACCGCGACCTTCTTGCCAACCTTGATCGGTGTGTCATATTCGGGGAAGCGATACGCTTTCATAAGGTTCGCCCTGGTCAGGAACTCGTTGGCCGAGTAGACGCCGTTGAGGTTCTCACCGGGGATGTTCATGAACGCGGGCAGGCCGGCTCCATTTGCCAGGAATACGGCGTCGTGGCCGTTCTCCAACATCTGGTCGACGGTCATGGTGCGGCCGATTACATAATCCAGCTTGATCTCGACGCCCAGGCTCTCAACATAGTCACACTCCCGCTGGACGATCGCCTTGGGAAGCCGGAACTCGGGAATACCGTAAACCAGCACTCCGCCTGGCTTGTGAAGGGCTTCATAAATGGTGACGTCGTAGCCCATCTTGGCCAGCTCGCCGGCGCAGGTTACGCCAGCGGGGCCGGAACCGACTACGCCTACATGCTTGCCCTTGCCCGGGGCTATCTCAGGCTTGCTGGTGCTGTTGTTGGCCATGGCCCAGTCCGCGGCGTACCGCTCCAGGCGGCCGATGGCCACGGGCTCCTGCTTCCTGCCGAGGATGCAGAGCAGCTCGCACTGCTCCTCCTGCGGACAGACGCGGCCGCATACGGCCGGGAAACTGGTTGTCTCCTTGAGCTTGGCGATGGCCGCCTCGTAGTTGCCTTCCTCGATCTGCTTGATGAAGGCTGGGATGTCGATGCCCACGGGGCATCCGAGCACACACTTTGGCTTCTTGCACTGGAGGCAGCGGCTGGCTTCGAGCTTCGCCATGTCCTCGTTATAGCCCAGAGTCACCTCATCGAAATTGGTAGCCCTCTGCTTCGCCGGCTGCTCGGGAATCGCAGTGCGGGGAAGTTTCGGACGCTTGGTTCTCTTTTCCGGCTTGTCGCCGGGCTTGTCTTTATCTACGTCATGCATCTTTTATCACCACCGCATTCAACATAGAGGTCCAATGATTCCTTCTCCTGGGAAAGGTACTGGCGCTGGCGGGACATCAGCACGTCAAAATCGACCTGGTGCCCGTCGAATTCCGGACCGTCGACGCAGACGAATTTGGTCTCGCCGCCGACTGTGACGCGGCAGGCGCCGCACATTCCCGTACCGTCGACCATGATCGAGTTGAGGCTGACGATGGTCTTGACGTTGTATTCTTCCGTGGTCTTGCAACAGAATTTCATCATGATGCCCGGGCCGATGGCGTAGATCAGGTCGATGCCGCCGGCCTCGCAAAGCTCCTTGAGGGGCTCGGTTACCAGGCAATGGCGGCCACAGCTGCCATCGTCTGTAGTCACGATCAGCTCGTCGCTGACCTCCCGCATCTTGTCTTCCCAGAGCAGGAGGCTCTCGTTGCGGGCGGCAACGATGGAGATGACCTTGTTGCCTGCTTCCTTGAGAGCGCGGGCGATCGGGTATACCGGTGCCACGCCGACGCCGCCGCCGGCGCAGATGACTGTTCCGACCTTCTCGATCTCGCTGGGCATGCCGAGCGGTCCGATAAAGTTGGCGAGCGAATCTCCCTTGCCGAGCTTCTTCAGATGACGCGTCGATTTGCCTACCGCCTGAACGACGATGGTGATGGTGCCGGCCTCGCGGTCAAAATCGGCGATGGTTAGAGGGATCCTCTCCCCCTCTTCATGGATGCGCAGGACGATGAACTGTCCCGGCTGGCAGGCGGCGGCTACGGCCGGCGCCTCGATGACCTGCATATACACGTCATCTGAATAGTCTACTTTGTCAAGTATCTTGTACATGTCCTCCTCTTGCTATCGTGGTTCCGCGTCGCTGGTACGTGGTTCCTGGTTCGTGGTGACTGCCCGCTATCGCCGCGGGCGAAATGCCGCTGTTATCTTCTGCGCTTCAGCGGCTCGGGAAATCTCTATTTCAGTTCCGCGTCGGACACGGAGTAAAGCGACTCGTTCTTCAGCGCGTTGATAAGCCTGATCGTCCTCATCATCTCGGGGTCCTTGGCGTTGCAGATGCATGAAGTCATGCCGCAGGCAGCGAGCATCGGCAGATAAGCGCGCTCGATGGCGCCGCGCAGTTCGTCAGGAGCGCCGTTCGAAGTGTTCGAAAGACCACATGTCGACTGCACCGGCTCTTCGAAGAGCTCCGGGAACGACCTGAGTACGTTCTGCACCGCGACCGCGTGTGCCTGGCCGACCTCGACGCCGATCGGCAGGATGATCGGATCGATCCAGATGCGCGAATTGGCAATGCCCAGCGCGTTGGCAGCAGCCACCAGCTCATAGGCGATGGCGATGCGTTCATCTGCGTCGATTGGGATATGCGTCGACATGGTCAGCCCGATGATCTCACAGTCATACTTGGCGGCCAGCGGCAGGATGTTCTCCATCTTGTCCGGCTGGGCGCTGAATGAGTTGAGCAGCGGCGGCTGCTTGCAGACCTTGATGCCAGCTTCCATGGCCTCGGGGTTTGTGGTGTCGAGGCATAGCTGCAGGTCAGAGGCTTCCTGCACAGCCTGCACAACCCATTCCATCAGCTCGGGGCCGCCCTTGCGGGCCGGACCGAGATTGATGTCGAGCAGGTTGGCGCCCGCATCGGTGCACTCTTTCGCCAGCTGCTGGATCGGCTCGGCGACGCGGTTCTGCATCGCCTCCCCGATGGACTTGCTCATCACATTGATATTCTCAGCAATCGCCTTCATACAACCTCCGGTAGATTTATTTCAGTTCTGATTTAAGTTCTGGTTCAAGTTATGGTTATTCGGAACCCGGCCTCAGACCCGCCCGGGACAGAATCTCGGGAACTGCGGATTCCCATTCTACAGCCATTATGTGTACTCCCGCGACCCCGTCGATCTCATGTACGCGGTTTATGACCTCTACGCAGACGTCGATGCCCTCGCTCTGAGCGTCTTCAGCCGCGCTGATCCGCTCCACTACCTCATCAGGGACATCCATGCCTGCCACCCGGTTCTTCATGTACTTTGCCATCCCGGCGCTCTTCAGGGGTGCGACCCCAGCCAGGATCTTGCACTTTTCAGTCACGCCCAGCTCGCGGCACTGGCGCATGAATTCCTCAAACTTTTCCACGTTGTAGATGATCTGTGTCTGGCAGAAGTCGATGCCGGCCGCGACTTTCTTCGCCAACCGCACCGCGCGGAACGGGAACGGGTCGGCATAGGGGTTCGCCGCCGCTCCGATCAGCAGCTTCGGCGCAAAAGTTATTTCCTCACCACATTGGAACTGTGGCACATCCCGCATGTCCCTGACCATCCTGATCAGGGTGATCGAATCGAGATCGAAGACACCTAGCGCCTCGGGATGGTTGCCGAAACTCTGGTGGTCTCCGGTCAGACAGAGAAGATTTTTTATTCCCAGAGCCGCGGCTCCGAGAATATCCGCCTGCATGGCAAGCCGGTTGCGATCTCGGCAGGTCATCTGCATGATCGGCTCCAGCCCCTGCTCGATGGCGATCTTCGCCGCCGCCATGCTGCACATACGTGATATGGCCGTCTGGTTGTCGGTGATGTTAACCGCGTCGGCATGGCCTTTGAGGATATTGGCTTTGTCGATGATCACCTGCGGATCTGCGCCCTTGGGCGGCCCCAGTTCAGCAGTTACCGCGAACTTGCCTTCCGCCAGGACTTTTTCCAGATTGGAACCGGATCTCATGGTTCGAATCCTTCCTTCTTCATCGTGCGCGGGCCACCACTGGATGATTTCGACCAGTTCTTGGGTCCTCCGATGCGCGAGAGATTGCCTTCGAGGCCGAAAGACGCAAGCTTGTCATAGATCAGCTGCCAGACGCAGGGTACATCAGGGGAAATCTCACAACGCCCACCCTGGGAGCCACCACAGGGGCCGTTCAGAAGAGTCTTTGCGCAGCGGACGATCGGGCAGATGCCGCCGGTGTTGAAGATGCCGCAGTCGCCACAGGCGGCGCAGTATTCGGTCCAGACATGATGCTGCTTGACTACACCCAGCATGTTGGTGTTCATCGCCGGAGCTACGCGTACTTTTGGAAAACGGTCTGCGAACAGCTGTGGCCCGATGCTGCAGGCGGTAGAAAGAATCAGGTCCTTGCCTTCCACCTGGGCCGCGACCGCGTCGACATACTCGTTCTCGCACTGGCGCAGAACCGTGACGGTTTCAACCGAGCCGCCGATACCGTCGTTTTTGCGCTGCAGGCGAAGTTGCGACGCAAGCTGCTCGGCTTCCTTCTCGCCGCCGGTCAGGCAAACTGCAACACAGGTATTACAACCGACAACCAGGATATTCTCAAACTGGTCGGTGACCGCTTTGATCTGCTCGAATGGTTTTCGCTCCGCTGTGATCAAATGATATTCCCTATGCCTTTTGCATGCATTTCTTGACCGCGACCAGCTTATACGCGATCGCTTCCGGGTCCAGCCCGGCTTCTTCCAGCAGTTTCTTCGCCTCGGCGACTGCCGCCCAGGTCTGGCGGTGTCCGTGGACGAAGTGACCGTCGTCATCGTCGCTGCAGACGGCGACATGTACCTTTCCAGCCCCTGCTTCGAACGCCCCAAGGAGCAGGCGGACACTGAGCCTGGAAGTACAGGGTAATGCGACCAAAGCCGCATCTGGCGCTACCCGGGACTGGGAGTACCAGCAACCCAGCTCCAGGTCACCCCCAGCCGAGACAGCTTCAGTGATGCGCCCGGAAATATCATCCTCGGAAAGCACCGTAAGGTCGATCGCCTTTGCCGGGCACTGGGTGAAACAGATACCGCAGGCCTGGCATTTGTCAGGATCGATGCCGCCGAGCCCATCCTTATCGGACCATGGCGCACCATAAGGGCAGACGCGCACGCAGGTAAGACAGGCGATGCACTTCGTCTCCGAGAAACGGGCGCCGCTGCCGCAAAGCAGGCAGCGTGATGCTTCGCAGCGGCCGTCCACTTCCCCGAGCCCGGTTTCAACTTCCTCAAAATCCTTTAAACGCTCGACGAAATCTCGCGCGGGCATCTGGCGCCTCGCCGCCGGCTTGATCTGATCTTTTACGTCAGACGGAATCTCGCCGACAGCCACAGGCTCGTGGCTGAAGTTCACATCTACACCGAGGAACCGCGCGACGGCGATCGCCGCCCGCTTGCCACTCGCCAGCGCATGAACTGCAGCGCCCGGACCGGTGACGACTTCGCCGCTGGCAAAAACGCCGCGCCGGCTGGTCGTGCACTGTTCACGGTCGAAGATCAGGATGCCACGCTCGTTCACAGCCGGACCCGATTCAGGCAGGAAAGACATGTTCGACATCTGGCCAATAGTGACGATCACGGTGTCACCAGGGATCACACTAAGCTCAGTCTCGCAGAATGTCGGAGCGAAACGTCCGTGTTCGTCGAAAACCGACTCGCACTTCTTGACCTGAAGGCCTTCGACCTTGCCTTCGCCTACGAAAGCTTCAGGACCCTGGCTACAGATCATATCGATGCCCTCATCCCGGGCGTCGGCGATCTCCCAGTTATGGGCGGGCATCTCGTGATCGGCTTCGAGGCAAACCATGGTCACCTTGCCGCCGGTTAAACGCTTCGCCGAACGGGCGACGTCGATAGCTACGTTACCGCCGCCAATGACTATGATGCCCTTGCCAAGTCCGGCGGTCACACGGCCGGCGTTCACATCCTCCAGGAATGGTACCGCCAGCAGAACCTGCGGCAGGTCGGCGCCTGGAATCGGCAGTGGTCTGCTCTCGGAGAGGCCGACGGCGATAAGCACAGCGTCGTATTCTTCTACCAGGTCATCAAACTTTATCTCGTCACCGATGCCGGCGCCGGTCCTGATCTCGACACCCATGCCCCGGATATAATCTATATCTTCTTCGAGTATGTCTTTGGGCAACCTGTAATGGAGGATTCCAGTCCTGAGGAACCCGCCAGCTTCAGGCTGTTTCTCGAAAATCACTGACTTCACGCCCAGCAACGCCAAGTCGTGCGCGGCGGCCAGGCCTGACGGGCCCGAGCCGATGATCGCCACTTTCTTGCCGGTGGTGAATTCCACAACCGGCGGCTTATATCCGAGACCCTCGGCTTTCGCGCCATCGCTGGCGACCCGCTTGAGGTTGCAGATGGCTATGGGCTCATCGACGCCGCCTCGGCGGCAGGCTGCCTCACAAGGATGCGCACAGATACGACCGATAGATTGCGGCAG
>JAUSDE010000104.1 GCA_030650885.1 Thermoleophilia bacterium | reverse complement strand
ATAAACCATCTGAAAACGGAGGCTGATCTCAAGACCAGCGCCGGCGAGGTAAAAAGCGTTTCGCTATCCGTCGCAGGCCTGAGTGATGCCAGGGATAGTTACGCAGGAACCATCATCGTCGCAACCGACATCACCGAGCGCAAGCAGGCTGAGAAATCGCTACGCGAAAGTGAGAACAGGCTGAAAGTCATCATGGATTCTGTCCAGGCGGGGATCGTGATCATAGACCCCGACACCCACACGATCGTCGACGTGAATATCATTGGCGCAAGCCTGATAGGAGCGCCCAAGAAAGAGATCATCGGCTCTGTTTGCCACAAATATATCTGCCCGGCAGAAAAAGGAAAATGCCCGATCACCGATCTTCATCAGAGGGTTGATAATTCGGAGCGCCTGTTGCTCGCGGCTGCCGGCGAAGACCGTCCGATCATCAAAAGTGTAACGACGGTAATGATTGGCGGGAAAGAGCACCTTCTCGAAAGTTTCATCGATATCAGTGACCGTAAAAAGGCCGAGGTGGAAATCTACAGGAAGACTGCGCTTCTCGAAGCCCAGCTGAACAGCACCATCGATGGGATACTGATCGTCGATGACGATGGCAGAGTGGTGATCCAGAACCACCGCTGCCTGGAATTGTGGAAGATACCCGAAGACATCATTGCCAGCGGCGACTATCAAAAGCAGATCGATTACGTGATGGGCGTGGCTGCGAACCCTGAAAGATTCATTGAAAGGGTCGTCGATCTTCATGACCGTCCGAACGAATGCAGCCGCGATGAGGTCGAATTCAAGGATGGAACCGTATTGGACCGGTACTCGTCGCCGGTAATCGGCAGCGACGGCAGGCATTTCGGCAGAATCTGGATATTTCGTGACATCACCGCCCAGAAAATGACCGAGAGCCAGTTATTGCAGCAGAGCGAAGAGCTCATGGCGGGTAACCTGGACCTGCTCGCCTTCAACGAGATATCTTCGCTTGTCAGCCGCGAAATCGACCTAGAGCCATTGCTGAACAAAGTGCTTAAAAAAATTACTGGCCTTGGAGTATTCAGCTTCGAGCGCAAGGGCGGGGTCTTCCTGCTGGAAGAAGACCGGCTGATACTGGCCGCTTCCCTGGGGCATACGGATGAATTCCTGGAACTCCACAAGGATCTCAAGAAGGGCGAATGTCTTTGCGGCCGCGCGGCAATCAGCGGAGAGGTGATCATAAGCGAGGATTGCGAGCTGGACCACCGGCATGAAATAAGGTATACAGGCATGAAGTCTCACGGGCATGTGATCGTCCCGGTGATGGCCGCCGGACAGGTCACAGGCGTCCTGTATCTATATACAGTCGCAGGCGAAAACATCCAGGAGCGGCACGTAAGGCTGCTCAAGTCGATCGGCAATCTGCTGGGCGTGGCCATCGCCAAATCCAGGCTTTTCGAGAAAACGAAACAGCTGTCTCTTCACGACCCTTTGACCGGGCTCGCTAACCGGAACATGATGAACCTGGTCCTCAACAACGGTTTCGCGGGGGCCAGAAGGACGGGCCGGCCCATCTCTCTGGTGATGCTGGATCTCGATTACTTCAAAAATTATAACGATACTTACGGACATTCTTCGGGGGACAAACTGCTACAGGATATTTCCCAGCTGATCAACCGGGAGATACGGGAGGTGGATCTGGCAGCCCGATACGGGGGCGAGGAGTTCCTGCTGATACTGCCTGACACAGATCTGGACCAGGCCATCGAGGTATCAGAAAGGATCAGGAAATCGATAGATACCAATCATTTCTTCTCGGAAAAGTCCGAACTGCCCACCCACATCACTGTGAGCCTCGGGATTGCGGCTTACGATGAAACCGTAGCAAACCCGGACATACTTCTGGCCAGGGCGGACACCTCTCTATATCGTGCCAAGAACAAAGGCAGAAACCGGGTGGAAGCCTGGCTGCCGAATGTGCCGCAGTCATAGGGTTTAAGGCTACGGTTTGTCATAGACAGGCTTTCCCGCGTACAATATACCCTTGGCGCGGGGGCGTAGCTCAGTCGGTTTAGAGCGCCGGCCTGTCACGCCGGAGGTCGCGGGTTCGAGTCCCGTCGCTCCCGCCAGTTTTTTTTGTGAGGAAACCGCACCCGCGAGGGGCGGTTTTTTTCATTGCGGGCTGTTCGTTTGCAGGCCGGGCCCTGGGGGTAGAAGAGAATTGATCGGCGCCCGATTACAGGCGGCCGCCTCGATATTCCTGCTGAAAGGGAGGAAGAAACATGGAAGTTCCCGACACCCCGGAAAACACGGAGAGTTGCATCTGCGGCGGATGTCCCACTTATATCGTGGGGGACAAGCTGCTCTACTGTTCCGTAGGCAAGAGCGATCTGGAGCTGGAACAGAAGGGCTGTATTTGCACCGACTGCGCTTTATGGCCGGAATATGACCTGAGCAAGGAATATTACTGCACTGAGGGGAAAGCTGAATGAAGTCTGCGGATGTACCTGCAATGCAGGGCGTAGCGGGAAAAATCGGCGACCGTAAAGTCGCGGTCTACAATTCCGGCGATGCTCTTGTCGTGCTGGAAAACATCTGCACGCACATGGGCTGTCAGACTGACTGGAACCCGGAGGAACAGCTATGGGAATGTCCATGCCACGGATCTCGCTATAACAGTGATGGTTCTGTGGTGCGGGGGCCGGCGATGAATCCCCTGACGCCACTTCCGTTTCGTCTGGACGACGGAGAGATCGTTCTGGATTAGTCGCGAACCGGTATCACGGTCACCGGCACGTTGGCGCCATGGATGACGTTCACCGCTACGTTGCCCAGCATTGCGGCGGCCAGGGCGCGGCGTCCGTGGGAACCGATGACGATATGATCGGCGCCAGTGGCTGTCGCCTGGTTCAGGATCTCCTGCCAGGGATGGCCTTCAACCACGAGGGTCTCGGCGGTGACCCCTTCGGCCGCGGCCTTGTCCTTGAGCCGGGCAACGGATTCTTCCCCATATTTTTGGCGCAGGTCGTCGATGGCGGATACATCGATAGGGGCGCCGCTCTCCAGTTCGTAGGCATACGCTGGCGGTACCTCGTCGATGACGTTGAGGAACAGCAGCGATGCTCCGGTGGCTTTGGCAAGGGCGACAGCGAAGTCGGCGGCCCGCTCGGCCCGTTCCGATCCATCAGTTGGAACCAGGATCTTCTTTATCATCGTTCCTCCTTGGACTTTGAAATTGGCCTCTCGCCCGTAAGCTCAAAAAATAACGGGCGGGCGGCTGTAATATGCACTCAGGGAATCATACCCCGTTGGCGCCGGATTATTGCCAGCCCAGCCTGAGTGAAGCTTCCACCATGTGATCCAGGGCCCCCCTGCCGGGCAGGGTCCATCCGAGCCAGAAGATACCTTTTGTCTGCCGAAGCGACACGTGGATCATGCGTTCGGCGAGGATGGCCTGCCCGCCTTCCCCAAGTTCTGGCCCGTCGAACGGCTCCACCCCGACTGCTTCCCGCCAGGCTCCGAACTCGACCAGGACGCCCTTGAGCCCGTCCCGCCGGGCGACGGCATTGGCGCGCTTGATCAGCTCATCCACAGCCATGTCGAAACGGGCCGGGTCGAAGGACTCGCCGTGTGGTTCGATGTCCAGCATCAGGTAATCGTAACCTCTGAAATCGAGCAGCTCAAAATCATGGACGGCGCCGGCGCTGCCGACTGTGGTATTGATGTCAGGTACCACCCGTGCCACTAACTCTCCCCGGTATTTTTCCCTGATCTGCGGCAGAATCTCCATGGACCATTTGTTGGCTGCGTCTGTACCAAGAACCAGATTGTACTCGGTCAGGGGCGAGAACAGCTCCGCCTGCTTCTCCTCGGCGGTCGCAGCCCATTGCAGCGTGTCTTCGGTCAGTTGCCTGAGGGTCGCCTCCGATGCGTCAAGCCGTGGGTCGAAACCGGCGACTTCTGTTGTCGGGGATACGAACACCGCCAGGCCGCCCAGGTGCAGTTCGTCGATCGTTCCCGTTACGGAACCGGCGACGCCTTCGAGGATGACCCGCGGCTGGCCGCCAGCGCGTTCGGTTATCAGGACGGGTGGTGAAAGTGTGACTATATTGAACCCATCGTGTTTCAGCCGCTCGTCCTTGTTTGCCATCTCCTCCCATTCGTCAGAGCTTGGCTCGTCGATTCCTTTGAAGAATGAGATCTGCTGACGCCTGTACGCGGATACCGTGCTCGATTGAGTCTTCTCAGTGGCGGTTTGCACGGTAGGCTCGTCGCCGCAGCCGGCCACGAGGGCGGCCGCTGACAGCCCGCAGATTGCGAGCAGGGAAAACAGACTTTTTTTCGTGCGGAAATCCATCCGCAGTAGTTTTATCACTTCCGGGGCTGTAATGTCCCGCCCCGAACGCCCGCAAAGTATGAAATTGTAAATAAACCCTGCAATTTGGTGGAAAACCCTTAGGCCGGGAAGCCGGAATCGGTTACATGTAGCAGTCTGGCTGGTACAATTTAAGTAGGGACAACAATAGTATCCATGAAGGAGGCGACAAATCATGGAAGCCATTGAGTGCCCATATTGCAACGAGCTGAACCATACAAGTTGCCCTGATGTCATGGCTGCGTGTGCCTACTGCGGCGCCCGGTTCGCCGAGGTCTGTACTGAAAACGAGACGCTGGTTATCCTGGACAGAAGCAGACCAGACGCCTGGGGCACCGCCGAAGATCTGATGGCAGAATGGCAGGAGCATGGACAGCTCGAGAAGGAAGCCATCGTCGACAGGCGCCTCGGTGATGCGGCGATGGGCCTGACCGATCGGCGCAGGCGTCCTTCAGGGGGCCTCGGTACGATGCAGATGATGTAAAAAGGCGGGCATTCTTATGCGGGCCGGGCTGCGCCGATCCGGTTCGGTGCTGCTAAAATGATGGAACTGTGAGCACCCCTGGGTCAACACGCCATCTGGTCCGCGATCTGGGCATCATCGTGATCTTTGTCCTGGCAACGATGATGCCGTTTATCAACATGCCGGTCCACATGGACGACCCCACGCATCTGGAAT
Source organism: Thermoleophilia bacterium (assembly GCA_030650885.1). GTDB lineage: Bacteria > Actinomycetota > Thermoleophilia > BMS3ABIN01 > BMS3ABIN01 > JACRMB01. Next base: position 3,005 of record JAUSDE010000104.1, on the reverse strand, counting down.
TTGCCCGTGTGCAGGTGGAGCATCCTTTCCAGCAGGACATCCCCGGGTATATTTATTTCGGGCAGTATTTCGAAAGTTTCCGCGATACTCATCCTCGCGGGCATTCACTGCTTCTGAGCCTGATATTACGGGCGGATCCATCCGAAGACGAAGCGCCGATGCACGCGACCTTTCTTGTATTTCCGCTTATCGCCGGTATCTCCATGTATTTTCTTGCCAGACGGTTCGATGCGCCACCCCTGCTGTCGGCGCTTTTGCTTATGGCTGCGCCGGTTGTGCTGGTCACATTCCATTCGTTGATGACTGATCCGCCGGGGATGTCCATGTGGCTGGCGTCTGTGACGGCTTATATATATGGAAGCGACCGGCGAAGCATGTTACTGCTCGCGGCCGCGACGATCTTTCTGCTGATCGGTACATTCATCTCCTACCAGGTGCTCTCGGTGATCCCGCTGCTGATGGCATATATGCTGCTGAAGCGGAGAAGGAGCCTGGCTGAGATAGTGCCGCTGGCGGTTCCTGCCGCCGCCTTCGTATTGAGCGCGCTTGCGACGCGATGGCAGTATGGCGAATGGCCGATGTTCTCCTATCGCACCGGCCTGCGTGTGATGCCGTCGGACATGTTGCGCAAGGGGCGTGGCATCCTTGTCATCCTCGGTGGCGTCATTGTAGTTCCCTGGGTAGCCTGGTTCGCTTTTATCAGGAAGAAGCCCGATCTGTTTATGGCGATGGCGGCGACAGCCGTTGCCACCGCGATCGCACTCCCTTTTTACCTGAGCGACGATCTGACGCCTAATCAGCTGATACTTACTATCCTTTTCGCGCCTGTGAGCGCCCTTATCTTCTGGCGATTGTGTTGGGGGACGATGGCGCCGCGCATGAAATCCGATGATGTCTTCCTGGCGCTCTGGTCTGGCGGTGTGCTTTCTTACTGCCTGGTGATCCTGCCTTATGCTTCGCCGCGCTATCTGTTGCCACTCGCCCCACCGGTCGTTTTGCTGGCGGCGCGTGGGTTGAAGCAGCTTTCGCGTAGCAACGGCACGGCGTTTGGGATTATCGGAGCAATCGCTGTTCTGGCTACGCTGGCGCTGAGCGTGCCGGTCGCCATCGCCGACTATGACCGCGCTGAAAGCTACCGGACTATCGCCCGCGATATGGGCGAACGCTATTCCGCACCCGGCAGGACCATATGGTTCGATGGTGATCTGGGCTTCCGTTATTATATGGAGAAGGCGGGCTTCCGCATTCTCGGGCCTGACGACGATTCGCCAAAACCGGGAGATATCATAATCTGGGCGAACCTCGCACATGCCTGGGATCTCTCGCCACAGCTGATGGAGCGCTCGATTGTGGCGGATACGATTCAGATCTATGGCAGGCTGCCGCTTGTCACCCTGAATTACAAGGATGAGAGCGGCATTTACGGCCACCGGAATGTAATGGTGCCATTCGCTTTTACGCGCGATTTCTCGGAGCTGTTCTTTGTGCTGGAAGTAGTGCGGCCCGAGCAACCCGCAAGCGGCCCCGCCGGCCAGATCGCGTTGCCGTGACAGAAACACCTAAAACCTGACTATATTGACAAGAATTGGATTCGCTGGTATTTTCATAAGACTGGGAAGGAGGTGGGCATATGAAATATTTTCAGAGGAAATCATTGATTCTGGTGGTGGCTGTTCTGCTGGCGGCGATGTTGCTGGTAGGAGCACAATCGGCCTGGGCACAGAGCGGCGGCGGCCCTGCAGCGCCGACGGCGCCGGCAACAGGCGGTTCCACGGAAAGCACTGGTTCCACGGGCAGCACAGGCTCGACCGGTAGCTCAGGTGCCGCGGCAGCTACGGGCTCTTCCGGCAGCTATTCCAGCTCTGGTAGTTACAGCACGTCTGGCTCGTCGAGTTCTGGCACCCAGACCGGCGCTGAGGTATGGCTGCTGGCAGGAATCGGCACCGCGCTTATCGGTTCGGGTTATGCGATGCGGCGTGTGGCCGGCAAGCGCCTCTAGATCACACACACTGATTTCACGGAATAAGCCTGGCGTCATCGTGCGCCGGGCTTATTTTTTGCCGGATCATGGCTGAAACCTGGCGCTGCCGGGCAGGAATAAGGCCCATCCCTACAGAATATCCGCCTATATTGAGAGTCTCCGTCGCCAGGCGCAATCTCTTCTCCGACCCGACCAGGCTGGCCATCAGCGTGGGCGGTGTCGCCGTCGCCATCCTTCTCATCATCGTGCTGCTCGCCGTATACACAGGCTCGCTGCGCCAGATGTCTGCATACGTGGATAACGTGGATGCCGACCTCTGGGTGGCCCAGTCCGGCTCTCCCGACATGCTGCACTCCTTTTCCGTAGTGCCTGAACCGCTGGTCGGCGAGCTGTCGAAGATCGAGGGGGTCAGCGAGGTGTGGCCGCTGACATCACGGACGACGCTTGTTGATATCGGCGAGAAGAAGAACAGCCTGATACTGGTGGGCTACCAGCCGGGCGGCGCCGGCGGGCCCTGGAAGATGAGCGAGGGTAGCAGCGAGCCTGGCCCGGGCGGCATCGTAGCCGACAAGGTGACGATGAAGACCAACGGACTGGAGCTGGGCGATACCATCGTGGCCGACGGCCAGGAATACGAGATCGTCGGCGTCTCGGAGGACACCAGCATCATGGTCGCCCAGTATGCTTTCGTCGATATCGAGCAGGCAAAGAAAGCGCTGGGGCCGAACCGCATCAACTTCATCCTGGTGAATGTGGATGATCCCGCCGAGCGGGACCGGGTCAAGGATGAGATACAGTCCGCGCATCCGCAGCAGACCGTCTTCACGCAAGAGCAGTTCTCCTCGAACAACGCCGCCGTCATCCGCGAGGGAATCCTGCCGGTGCTGGCCGTGGTCGTGGTCATAGCTTTCATCATCGGCGTAGCTATCGTCGGCCTGGTCGTCTACTCGGCTACCCTGGAGAAGTACCGTGAGTACGGCGTACTGGAGGCGGTGGGCGCCAGCAGCGCCACGCTCTACAAGAT
>JAUSDE010000091.1 GCA_030650885.1 Thermoleophilia bacterium | reverse complement strand
TCCTGTTTCGCACCCATCCTGCCAGACCCAGTTGATGCGCGTTCTCAGCAACCCAGGCCCGGAAGAAGACGCCCTGTACGCGGCCGGAGATATAGACGTGTGCTCGCTTGATCACGCCAGTACCCGCAGCCCCTTGTATTTCATCTTTCTCAGCCGGCGGACACGGACTGCCAGATAAAGGAGCAGCAACGCCAGAACATAACCTGCTGGAGGAACCAGCATCATCAGGACCGAAAGAATCAGGATGCTGATATCGAGCGCCGGCCCAGGATCACGGCCTTCGCCGATCATGACCAGGCCCCGTAGTACATAGGAACCGAGCAGCGCCATGCCTGCGCCGATGGCTATTCCGGCAAAATGCGCTGCTCCAGGGAATTCCCCGGCCATGGCCGCCGAAGCTATGAGGGCGCCGGCCGCGACGGATAGCGGCAGCCGCAGGACTTTCTCAACCGGGACCATCGCCTTGACGCGGGTCATCAGCACTTCGAGCACCACCAGGACCAGCAGCACGACCGCCGCCATGTCAGAGATGATGAAATCCATTGGGTTGTCATCCACCTGAAAACCCCAGACCCAGCCCATGCGAGCCATGAACATAAATACAGCCAAAGGTATAAACGCACGAAAGCCCGCCAGGCCCGCAAGGCCGGCGCCGGCTCCGATCGCCCATGCTGCCTCCATCAGTCCTCCTCTGTCGAACAAACCATTAGTATCAATGCAAGTGCGGGAATTCTACCATTCCCGGCGTGTTGCTTCTAGAAACAGGCGCGACTAGAATCAAATGTCATGACCAGGATCGATTTTGACAAATACGAAGATTTTTATGCGAAACGCACCGAAGGCATGCGTTCTTCGGTCATGCGCGACCTAATGGCCATTATCGCCCGTCCCGACATCATCTCCCTGGCGGGAGGCCTTCCCAATACCGAGAGCTTCCCGGCAAAGACGCTTGCCGAGATCACAAAAGCAGTGTCAGTGAATGGCACCGCTGCCGCCCTTCAGTACGGCCCGACCGAAGGCTTCGAGGAGACCAGGAATAACATCGTCGAGGTGATGGCCCAGGAGAACACGGTAGCCGATCCCGATAACATCATCGTCACCACCGGCGGCCAGCAGGGCATCGACCTGGTGACCCGGGTGCTTGTGGATCCCGGAGATGTCATCATCGCCGAGGCTCCGACTTATCCCGGAGCCATACCCTCTTTCTGCAGCTTCGAGGCGGACGTCATCCAGGTGCCTCTCGACAACGACGGCATCCGCACCGACCTTCTCACTCAGGAGGTCGAGAAACTCGCGAAGGCAGGCAGGAAGCCCAAATTCATCTACCTGATCCCGGATTTCCACAATCCTGCCGGAGTCTGCCTCAGCCTGGAGCGTCGGGTGGAGATCGTCGAGCTGGCAAAAAAGCACGAACTTATAATCGTCGAGGACAACCCCTACGCCCAGCTGCGCTTCGAAGGCCAGCATCTGCCGACGCTTTACTCGCTGGACCAGGACCTCAACGTCATCTATCTGAGCACTTTTTCCAAGATCCTGTCGCCGGGCATCCGCCTGGGATGGATGGTTGCCCCTTCGCCTCTACTGGCCAAGTTCAATCTGGGCAAACAGGCGGCCGACCTCTGTCCCTCCACTCTGGCGCAGAAGATCGTCAACCAGTATTTCAGGGAATTCCGCTGGCAGGATTATGTGGAAGAGGTAATCAAAGTCTACCGAACGCGGCGTGACGCCATGCTGGCTGCCCTGGAAGAATTCTTCCCGGAAGAGGCGAGCTGGACGCATCCGCAGGGTGGCTTTTATATCTGGGTCACCCTGCCGGACTACCTGGATACCGCCGACCTTCTGGCCCTGGCGATCGAAGAGCAGAAAGTCGCTTTCGTTCCCGGTTCCGGCGGCTGGGTCGACGGCAGCGGGGCCAACCATATGCGGCTTTCTTTCAGTGCCGTCCCTGAGGATGTCATAACCGAGGGCATCGAGAGGATCGCCAAGGTCATCAGAGAGCAGATGGATCTATATCGCGCACTTCGAGGTTCAGAGTAGTCGCCGGGGCCGTGCCGTGGCGCACTCGTGATAGAGCAGCCGGGGCGCCGGCCGAAAAGCCAATAATCAACCTGATGGGGGATTGACATGAGCAAACAGACAATAGCAGTCCTCAAGGGCGGACGTTCGCTGGAGCGAAACATCTCGCTCAAGTCCGGGGCCCGTGTGGAAAAAGCCCTCAGGGAGAAGGGCTATGCGACGGAGGGAATAGACGTCGACGAGAGCCTGGTAAAACAGCTCAAGGACCTGAAGCCCGACGCGGCCTTCATCGCCATGCATGGCCGCAGCGGTGAAGACGGCACAATCCAGGAGTTGCTGGACATCCTCGACATCCCGTATACCGGTTCGGATGTATTGCCGTCGATCCGTTGCATGGACAAGGTGCTTTCCAAACACATATTCGTGGCTGACGGCATTCCCACTCCGCCTTTTTATGCGTTTAACCGCGATGCCTTCCAGGAGCTGGGAGCAGTTGACACCATGCCCATAATCGGCAAAGAACTCGGTTATCCGATCGTGGTCAAGCCGGCTGCGCAGGGCTCAGCTCTGGGCATCCGCTTCGCCCATACGGAGAGCGAGCTGCCGGCGGCACTGATATCGGCCTTCAGTTTTGATAATAAGGTCCTGCTGGAAAAATACGTCAAGGGCACGGAGCTTGCCGTGAGCATCCTCGGGAAGGAACCGCGGGCTCTTCCGATCGTCGAGGTGCGGCCCAAGACCGACTTCTTTGATTTCGAGTCGCGCTACACCATGGGCAAGGCTGACTACCTGGTGCCCGCCGAGATCCCGGAAGCTGCCGCCGCCGAAGTGACGGAACTCTCGCTGCGCGTTTTTAAGACACTGGGATGTTCCGGCTTCGGCCGAGTCGACATCATGATGGACGAATCCGGCGGACTTCAGGTCCTGGAGATAAACACGATACCCGGTTTCACTGAGACCAGCCTCCTGCCAATGGCTGCACAGGCAGTTGGTATCGGTTTCAACGATCTGGTTGAGGAGATACTGCTCTGCGCTCTTGAAGGCTGAGAAAGTCCAGCCCCGCGGCGGCTGTTATCGGGTACCCGGTCACCCGATTTGCTACACTTTCATAGTTTCTTCAGCGCCCCGATAGCTCAGAGGATTAGAGCGACCGCCTCCTAAGCGGTAGGTCGAAGGTTCGAATCCTTCTCGGGGCACCATAATTTGACAAATTGCTCGCAGAGACGGAGGATTAAGCATATCAGTCTAAGATACTTGCATTAATTCTATTCAGCCTGCCGATATTCGTATTTCGTTAGCTGGCCTGGGATTTTATACTGACAGAATTTGCGGGGTTGGGGTTTATATAAATATAGGTATTAGCGCTGTCAGACCGCCATCCAAAATCCCGGGAGATGAATCATGAGCAGAGTATTCGCAATCATCGGACTTAGCCTTGACTGGGATGCCCCAGAATGAAGAAAATCAAACGGGTGGCTGGGGTTCTTACCGACCATCGGGCGAGCAGAACAGATAAGCGCACATATCTAACTGCTACTATCTCCCTGGTTGGAGTGGGCACATTCATGGTTGGTGTTCTATTACTCCATCTGTTAAAGCGAGACCTGAACCCAGCGGAACATTTCATAAGCGAATATGCTCTCGGCAGTTTTGGTTGGATTCAAACAATAGACTTCCTCGCGGCTGGCGTAGGCACGATTGCCCTGGCTCTGACACTGAGTCGCGCAGTGAATAATCCTGGTCGCATCGCACCCATTTTTATCGGATTATGGGGAGTCTCCGTTTTGTTGGTTGCGTTTATTGAGACAGATGGCCCTGAACCCATTACGACTCGCGGACAGGCACACGAAATGATCTCTGCTATTGGCTTTGTCCTCCTTATCTCCGCGATGTTCGTGTTTGCCAGGAAGTTCCGTAGCGACGCGGCATGGAGCGCACTGCGTCGGCCGACAATTGCGTGGGCCGTGGCCTCTTTAACAACATTCTTTCTTATGATGATCATGGGAGGAATTGGGCAGAGGATCTTCGTCTCGGTTTGCTTCAGCTGGATGCTCGCCATGGCCTATCACGCAAGAAATTTGGCGCGATCCGCCTAACCTGACGGGTCCAGAGAGGAAGTTTCGGTAGCCCCGGGTTCCCGGGCGGCCATCAGCGTGTCAACAAAGCGGAATTGAGTTCCATTCTCGTCCACGAAGGGGCACCACTGCGCATTTAATCCGGAAAGCTTCCCCAAAGAAAAGGCCGCCATCAGGCGGCCTTGACTATTTATGGAAAGCACGGTTCTTAGGCATCTAGCCCGTCTGCCGTAATTGCTTGCCCTCTTCTTCCGTCAGTTGTTTAACAAACAGGTCAACCAGCTTGGGATCGAACTGGGTCCCAGCAGCCTTGCGGAGTTCAGAAATGGCTTCATTGACAGATAACGCCTGGCTATACGGCCGCTCGCTGCGCATCGCCCGGTATGAGTCCAGAATACCTACGATACGAGCCATAAGTGGTATCTCCTCCCCACGAAGGCCTTCCGGATAGCCCTTGCCATCCCATCGCTCGTGGTGATACAAAACTGCCGTGATCAGATCCTTGACCGTGTTGGCCTCCTGCAGTATCTGTTCTCCCATCTGGGGATGCTGTCGTAATATATCGAGCTCCTCGGGGAGAAGGTGGTCCGTTTTCTGCAATATCTTCTTCGGAATGCCGATTTTCCCGATGTCATGCAGCTTGGTTGCGAGTATCAGAGCCTCGATCTGTTCCGGGGTAAAGCTCAGTTGCCTGGCCACGGAGGTAGCGACACTGGAGAGATTGTTCATATCATGCTCCGGATACTGATCTCTTACATCCACGGCCTTGGCGAGCACGCGAATAGTCTGAAATCCCGCCCCTTCCAATCTGCTGTTAAGATTGTTAAGATCGTCGCCGCTAAGCTCAGCATCTGATAGATCCCTG
>JAUSDE010000082.1 GCA_030650885.1 Thermoleophilia bacterium | reverse complement strand
CCCTTACTTTTCTACCTTGGTCATTGCCTGCCCGCAACAATGAATCTCGGGATTGCCGCCTTCCTCAATACAGCGGACGACGTTCCCGCATAATTCACACTTATATACCTCTCCTACGGCTGCCATCTCAATACCTCCTGCATTCGATCATGACCTTCAAGGCCATCTGTCATTATGAATATCATAGTCCCACCACTAACATAATGCAAGCGCTATAATATATATAACGTATTACATAATAAAGCGCTATACAGTCAGGTGATATACTATTAACAACGGTGATTGCTGCTGTGAGGCAATGTCTGTAAGAACGTAAGTGATGCAGGCCACTGATTGAGATTTATTGAATAAGGAAACGTGCGCGAGATGGCTGAAGATTCAAAAGAAATATTCTGCCCGGCGATAGCGACCATGAGGCTTCTGGGCCAGAAGTGGACGCTGGAGATAGTGCGTGCTCTCATCGAAGGCAAGAAGCGTTTCAACGAGATCTCTCAGGAGCTTGACGGCCTGAATGCCCGCACGCTGAGCGCCCGCCTGCGCACCCTCGAAGCCGAGGGAATCGTCGAGAGGCACCTAATCTCTTCCATCCCTCCATGGGTGGAATACGAACTCACACAAAAAGGTCAGTCCCTCAACGCAGTGATCGAGGGCATGGCCGAATGGGGCCGTCGGTGGATGGAGCCGCCCAAATAGCCATGAACGGCTCGGGCATCGACAGGCGGCAGCGGTATCTTTCCATCGGGGCGCTGGCGGTCCTGTTGATCGCGGTTGTGGTAGCGGTCGCACTGGTATGGGCAGGTGTCGGCGACGAGAGCGCCGGTAATGCCAGCGGCGGATCTGGGAGCGCCCGAGATTGGGGAAGACTTAGACCTGCCGGGGCTGAAGCGCCGTCTGGCGACATCAGCGCGACAGTCTATGTGCCGGATTCACCGGCTTACGGTATCAGCCAGGTTTCCGCCGTCCGTTCAGTGCCTAGTGCGGTACTGATCGCAAAGGCGCGAGCCAGCGCGACGGCATCCGCTACAGGCCGTCTCGCAGGACGTATTATCTGCATCGATCCAGGTCACGCTTCCAACACCAACTCAGGCACTGAACCGATCGGGCCGGGGTCCACTGAGACCAAGACCACCGAACCCGGCGGCACCAGCGGTGTCGCATCCGGTATTCCCGAGCATATCGTGACCCTTGCCATCGGCCTGGAACTCAGGAAGCAGCTCGAATCCGAGGGGGCCAGGGTGATCATGGTGAGGGAGGGACAGACCTTTGACGGCCTGGCCCGTGACCGCCCTCTCATCGCCAGCAAGTCCGGGGCTTCACTGTTCGTGCGCATCCACTGTGACGGCTCCACGAATTCAGCAGCCAACGGCGCCAGCACCCTTTATCCTGCGTCGATTCCCGGATGGACAGACGACATCGCCATCGAGAGTCGCCGGGCGGCCGATTCCATCCAGGCGGCGCTGGTCTCGGGGCTTGGCGTTCCTGATCTGGGCACGGTCGAGCGCAGCGACATGCTCGGATTCAACTGGTCTGATGTTCCGGCCGTACTGGCCGAGGTTGGTTTCATGAGCAACGAAGCCGAGGATCTGCGCCTTGTGACCCCCGCCTATCAGCGCAAGGTCGCCACGTCTCTTTCCGCCGGAATACTGGATTATTTTTCAGCCGGGCAGCAAGGCCGCTGAAATTGCGGCAAGCCGCCATGTGTGCCCTCTATCGGACTGGGGTTCTACCGAAGCCGCCATATTTACGGTGAGCCGCCGCGCCGCGAGCCGGTCCGCTAAGGTTTTATGAGTTAAATACAGATAATCCGGGAATAAATTCACAGTTTCCCCGGGGGCGGGGTAAGATATGCGTGCGCGAAAGACCTCATGCAATCACATCAGGATCGGACTACTCTTTGGCTTCGAGCAACAGGCATAAAGGCAGCGATGATTTTGCGCCCGGGAGGGCGGAAGATCCGGTCTGGAAAAAGAATCTCTTCGAGATGATCCTGACGAACATCGATGACGGCGTCAGCGTCCAGGATCGCAACATGAGGATCATCTACGCGAACGCGGCGCACAAACGCGCATTCGGCGAAGATCTGGAAGGACGTTACTGCTACCAGGTATATCAGAGAAGGCCCCGGATTTGCCCGGGCTGTGCGGTGGAAATGGTCTACAAGACCGGCAAGCCTTTTCGGACGATTCATCATGGCTATGACAAAAATGGGAAAAAAATCGCTTCTGAGATAATCGCGACGCCGGTTTTTGATGACAATGGTGAGATCGTTGCTGGAGTCGAGGTGGTGAGGTTTATCACCGATCAGCTCAAGGCAGAAAGTGAACTTACCGAGAAAAGCCGGCGGCTTGAGAAGCTCATTCAGGTGGCGGGGGAGATATCCTCCGGCCTGGATATGGATGAGATCCTGGGCCATGTCGTCAAGAACGCTGTAGAGCTTTCCGGTGCGGACGCCGGTGCCGTCAGTGTTATCGACGAGAAGAGCAGGCGGGTCTCGATCAGAAGCAGTTTCAATTATCCCGAGGAGCTCGAGTCGATGGAATTCGGCGCCGACGAGGGTGTCTTCGGGTCACTCATGAAGTCTGGTGAAGCGCTGGTCCTGAGGGATTATCACGAGCATCCCGATCATGTTGAGGCTTTCGCCAGGGTCTTTGAAAAATTCGGCGTTCACAGCCTCATGCTCGTTCCCATGATCGTAGGTAAAAAGCAGATCGGTGCCTTAGGGCTGTTCATGACTACGCCGAATCGGACTATCTCCGAAGAGGCGGTTGAGACGACCACTGCTATCGCAAACCAGGCTGCTGTCGCGATCCAGAATGCCAACCTGTATGCGGAAACCTCCAACGGGCTGAGGATCCAGCAGGAGCTCAACAAGGTCGCGATCAGCATAACATCAGGTCTCGACCTTGGCAGGGTGCTTCAGGAAGTGGCGCGCCGGGCAGCGGAGATCGCGAACGCCGACTCGGCGATGATCGCCCTGATTGATGAAGATAGCGGTGTCATCAGCTTCCCCTACGCGCATAATCTTCCTGTCGGCCTGTGCCAGGTTACTTCGAAGGCCGGGGATGGTGTAGCCGGGAAAGTCATCAGTGAATGCGAGCCGCGCATCGACAACGACTACCAGGCTTCAGATCTGAGACACCAGGATTTTGCCAATGTCGGTGTTACCGCTGTGGCTTCGGTGCCGCTGATGATAGCCGACCGTTGCGTCGGCGCCATCGGTGTGATGGACAAAGGAAGCGGCCGCAGATTCACTGAAGACGATATAAACGTGCTTACTATCATCTCCAGGCAGGCTGCAGTCGCCGTGGAGAACGCGCGCCTTTACGGTGAGCTGTCACGCTCGACGCAGAAGCTGGAGCTGCGGGTGAAGGACCGCACGGAAGCCCTTTCGAGGATGTACCAGGAGAGCGAGCGCAAATCCCGCGACCTCGAGGAGGCGAATCTCAAACTCCGGGAAGTCGATCGCATGAAGTCGGAGTTCCTCGCCAACATGAGCCACGAACTGAGGACGCCGCTGAACTCCATCATCGGTTTCAGCAAGCTGATTCTGGACGGGCTCGACGGCGAGACCAACGAGGAACAGAAAAAAGACCTTGAGATCGTACATTCCAACGGCCTCCAGCTACTGCATCTGATCGACGACCTGCTGAATCTCGCCAGGATCGAGGCCGGCCGCATCAATCTTGTACTGCAGCCAGCCATGCCTGGAGACGTGGTGGACGAGGTATTGATGGGCATGCGGCCCATCGCCAGGGAAAAAGGCCTCGAACTCGAATATTCGCCGCCGGCAGAGCTCGAGCCGGTCGTCATGGACGCGGGCAAGGTCAGGCAGGTGCTGCAGAATCTGCTGAGCAACGCCATCAAGTTCACAGAGGCAGGCAGAATCGAAGTTTCCGTTGAACAGTCTTCAAGTGTCACAGTCTTTTCCGTAAAAGATCCCGGCAGGGGAATAAGCAAAGACGAAGCTGGCAAGATATTCGACCGTTTCCACCAATCGGAACCGGGCCTGGCGGGGACCGCGGGAGTCGGGCTTGGCCTGACGATCAGCAAACGGTTTGTCGACATGCATAAGGGTAACATCCAGGTTACCAGTGAGCCTGAAATGGGAAGTGTATTCTCATTCACAATCCCACACAATCTTTCAGTCGCAACATGAACTAACAGGAATTACCAACGGTAGGGGAGCAGCCAAATGGCAGGGAACAACAGAAGCATCCTGGTCGTGGATGATAATGATGATGTCAGGCGTCTGGTGAAGAAGGTCCTGCTGATGTCGGGATTCCAGGTCATCGAGGCCGCCAGCGGCGATGAAGCCCTGGAGGCGGTGGAGAAAAAGGTGCCCGACCTGATCCTGATGGATATCCGTTTGCCGGGCCAGTTCAATGGCCTGGAGACAACCAGCCGTCTCAAGGACGATTCGCGCATGCAGAGAGTGCCGGTCGTGGCGCTGACAGCCAGTGTTCTGGATCGCGACCGGCGGCAGGCTCTGGCCGCCGGATGCAGTGGCTTTATCTCAAAGCCGATCGATATCTCAGGTCTGGCGGAACTGGTGGAGAAATACATACAGCGGGGCGTGATGGCGCCGCGTTGATACCTTTCCGGATCTTCCGGAGAAATGGAGAATGAGAATGGATCTGCCCAAGGGGAGTGGCCAGAAGATACTTCTGGTCGACGATGATGTAAATCATATAGTCCTGCTCAAAAAGCGGCTGGAGGCGTCCGGTTATATGGCACTTGTAGCCCATGATGGCGTCGACGGGCTGAACCAGGCGATACATCAGCGGCCGGATCTGATCATCACCGATGTGCTGCTGCCCAAACTGAACGGCTTTCAGCTGGTTGAGCAGCTCAAGGCCAATCCGGAGACCAACACCATCCCGATCATCATGATGTCGGCTGTTTATGTCACCGACGAGGACATGGCCAAGGGATTTGACCTGGGAGCCGAAACGTATGTAGCTAAAGCTGATCTCGCGCTGCGCAAGCCGCTCCAGGAGGAGGTGCTGCTCGAGGCCACCGCCGCGCTGCTGAACATCGAGCCAGGCGAGAAAAAAGTTCTGCCGGAGCGTATCCTGATTGTCGATGACGATCCCGCTGCGGTCAGGATCATCACCAAGAAACTGGAAGCCGAGGGGTATCTGCTGGACGTGGCTCATGACGGCAGGGAAGCGCTGGAGAAGGCGCTGGCCCTGCCTGTCGACCTGATCCTCCTCGATATTCAGCTGCCTGAGATAGACGGACTTTCCGTGCTGTCCAGGGTCAAGGAGAGCCGGCCGGAGATAGCCGTGATCATGATGACCGCGTTCGGTTCGGAGCAGGTGGCGGTGGAGGCGCTGAAGCGAGGCGCCGACGATTATCTGATCAAACCACTGGAGCAGGACGAACCGGTGCCCGCAATCAGGCAATGCCTGGATAAAAAACGGCGCCGCCGGCAGGTAGAGCAGGCAGCCGGACCCCTGCGCCAGGCGGCAACCCCGGACATGGAAGAGAAACAGCGGTTGATCGAGGAACTCAGGCAATCGAGCATAACTCTAATGGACCAGTACAACCGGCTGCTTGCAGCCGAGGAACAGAACCGGGCTTATGCCGAGCGCCTCGAGCAGATGGTTGATGAGAGGACGCAGGACCTGCAGCGGCGTACGCGTGAGCTGGGAGCTTTGCATACTGTGCTGAGCGCGGCCACGCGCAGCCTCGACCTCCCCGAGGTGCTTGTCGTCGCCCTTGGGGAACTGGAGCAGATCCTGGGCACCTCCGCCGCAGCCGCGTTCATCGTCGATCAGGAGACAAGCCGCCTGCGTCTGGTCGCCCAGCACGAGATGCCTGCGGATTTCCTCAGGCAGATCTCCAGGGAACCCGGAGGTGACGGCATATTTGCGAAAGTGCTGGAAAGCGGCAAAGGCATCGTCATCCAGGATCCTTCCTCCCGGAAGGAGCTGTCCTCGGTAGGTAAGGACGCGGTCCGCCTCGTTGTCTTCCCCATGAAATCGGTGACCGACATCGTCGGACTGATCGTGGGCGTAAGCGCCGACAAGAATGAGATAGATGAGAGCGGCTGGCGGCTTCTGGATTCCATCGGTGAGGAGATGGGAGTGGTCGTCGAGAATGTCCGCCTTTATGAGAGCCTTCGCCAGGCATACCTTTCGACCATCCGGGCGCTGGCCGAGGCTGTGGACGCAAAGGATGCCCACACGCGCGGTCATTCCGACAAGGTGTCAGCTTTCGCGGTGGCGATTGCCAGAAAGATGGGGCTTGACAACGATTTCATCGAAAGCATCCGGGATGCCGGCTATCTCCACGATATCGGCAAGATAGGCACACCCGACGCGGTGCTGACCAAACAGGGAGTACTGACTCCCGAGGAGATGGATACGATGCGGCTGCACCCGGGAGCGAGCCACAAGATCCTTGCACCGGCGCGGTTGCCCGAAGACATCAAGCAGATGATCTGGCACCACCATGAACGCTATAACGGCAGCGGTTATCCGGACGGGCTGAAGCACGAGGAGATCCCGCTGGGATCGAGGATCCTGGCCGTAGCAGATGCCTACGAGGCCATGACTGCCGACCGGCCATATCGCCAAAGCCTGACTACGGACGAGGCGGTCGCGGAGCTTCGCCGCTGTTCGGGCGAGCAGTTCGACGCCACTATCGTCGAGGCTTTTCTGGAGATTCGCGTGGAGGCTGAATCAGCTGTCCGGGAAGAAGTCGGTCAAGGTTCGCTCATTGACAAGGATAGTCCGGCAGCTTAAACTTAAGCATTACGGTAGGGTTCGCTATTTTTTTGATTGGGGAGTGGGAAGTTGAAGGCGCTGCTTGATGGCGGGCTGCTGCTGGTTGCCATACCTGTTCGTCTTCAATAATTGGTCCGGATCCATGGATTCTTCCGCCTCTCCATTACTCAGGAAGGATAGAACCATGGGTAGTCCGTGCATCTGACCAGACAGAGCGACTACGGCGTCCGGGCGATTCTGCACCTCGCCGGCCTTCCCTACGGCGAAGTCATCCAGACCCGTGAAATCGCCTCCAGCGAAGACATCCCCGGCAAGTATCTGCCATCTATCATACGCACGCTGGCGCGTGCAGGCCTGATCCGCACCCTTCGCGGCAATCAGGGTGGCGTGATGCTGGCGAAACCCCCCGAAGACATCAGCTTGAGAGAAGTCATCGAGGCCATCGAAGGCCCGATCGTGCTGGTGCAGTGCCTGCGCGGTCCCAAGCAGTGTGACCGTGAGGAATACTGTTCGTTCATGTCGGTCTGCAAGAGCCTCCAGAACATGATGGTCGGTCAGCTCGAAGGCACGACTTTCGCCGACCTTGCCACTGGAACGATGGTCGAGACCCGCACTCCCGAGCAGTTGCAACAGCTCCAGGACTGAACTAACACAGCAGGTGGCTCTGAGGCAGAATCCCCGGTTTTCGTAGCTTTCAAAGCCAATATTCTGATACCATATGAATGCTGTACGGTTGGCGCAAAGTTCTTGGAGGGGGCCGCGCCGCCACGGCCGGATTCTCTTGTGATTCGTCGTGCGATGATACCCTCCCCGCGTTTCGCGGTTTAATCCTTCGAGCCCGAGGAACGTATGGAAAGCAGCAGCCACGAAGCCATCAAACAGGCGACAGCGTCTGAAGCCGCCCCGACAACGATGGACGTTCCGGAAACACCTCTTCCCAAGCCTGCGGATACTGTTGTAACGCCCGAGAAGGATCCGTGGTACAGACAGGTCTATGCAAGCGCTCTGCCATTGCTGAGCCGGATCAAACGACGGCCGCTCTTCCAGAAGGTCATCATCGCCAATACCGCTCTCATAGCCGTGGGCAGCATGGCGGGATATTACATGGAGGAGAAGTATTTCGATAACGGCGATATCGGTTTTATCGCGCTCTTCCTTTTCAGTGACATGGCCCTCAGCGTGCTGATCAATTATCTGCTGGTGAAGATCGCGTTTCGTCCGCTCGACGACGTAACCGACACCATGAAGGCGATACGGGCGGGCCACCGCGGCATCCGGGTGCCGGAAGTCACAGACGACCCCCAGATCGAGGAGCTCTCAAAGAGCCTCAACGCCATGCTCAACTCCATGGACCTGCAACGCAAGAAGGCAGCAGCCTCCGTGATCAAGGCGCAGGAGGAAGAGCGAAAGCGCATCGCGCGCGAATTGCATGACGAGACCAGCCAGTCCTTGACCGGGCTGGTGATTGGCATCAGAATGGTCCAGGAGATCGTTCCGGATGATTTGCCGGAGATAAGCGAGCGTCTGAGCGGCATCAACGACCTTGCTCATGCTACCCTGAATGAGGTCCATACGATGGCGATCAGGCTACGGCCCAGCGTGCTGGACGACCTGGGCCTGGCGGCGGCGCTTCGTTCCTATTCAAAGGAATTTTCCGAGATCACGGGCATCAAGGTCGAGATGCAGTTGCTGGGCATGAGTCAGCGGCTGACGCCCGAGCTGGAAACTGTGCTTTACCGGGTGGTCCAGGAAGCGCTGACCAATGTGGCCCGCCACTCCGGGGCAACCAACTGCCGGGTCACGCTCAAGCGCAAGGAGCGTTCCATCAACGGCGTCATCGAAGACGATGGCAGGGGCTTCGACTCCCA
>JAUSDE010000079.1 GCA_030650885.1 Thermoleophilia bacterium | reverse complement strand
TCACGTTAAAGCCTTCGCGGAAACCGTCATCCAGGTTCAGCACCCACCACTGAAACGGAGATTCGCCCACCAGCTGTTTTGCGGCCTTGGCGTCGAATCCTGACATCTTACCGAAGCTGAACATCTGGTCGACTGCCTTCTCGTGGCAGAAACGGGTCAGGTCGTGCAGCGTCTTGCACTCGGAAGGTTTGAAGTACGGGGATGCCGGGTCGGTCAGGTTCAGCGGCAGCACAAGCGTCATTAATTCTTCAAGGATATGGTATATCGGGCTACCGACCATCAGGTTCGGCGGCGGCACCGACCTGGCGATCACGTCTTCACGCCTCCCCTTGTATACACGTGCGCTATCAGCGTCAACGGTGACAGCCACGCCGTTCTCGAGCATTTCCGTGGCATGCTCCATCCCGAATATCGCCGGCACGCCGAACTCCCGCGCGACAATCGCCAGATGGGCCGCCGCGTGGCCGGTCTCACTGATCACGGCAGCAGCGCGGTTCATCAGCGAAGCCCATTCCGGCAAAGGATGCTCGACTACCATTACCGCGCCCCTGGGAAACTCGAGCAGTTCCACGTTATTGCGTACCCTGAATACTTCGCCGAATGCGGAACCCCGGCTGACCGACTGCCCGCCATGGATCAGCAGATCGTCACACCTGCCGTCCTCAGCGCAGATCAACGGCGAATCCTCCCGGGACAGTTGAGCCAGCGGCCGGCTCTGAAGAATGATTATTTTCCCGCCTTCTTCAATCGACCATTCTATATCCTGCGGAACGCCGAAGTGATCCTCCAGGCTGATGGCGATGCCCGCGAGCTCCCTCTGCTTCTCGGGAGTGAGATATCTTGCCACTTTGTCCGGGCCACTATGGCGGATATCCGCCGGATCCTCACGGAATACCTGATAGAAGTCGGTGTCCTCTATACCGTCGACTACACCGCGCCCCAGGCCGTGAGCTGCATTGAACTCGATCACCATGCTTCCCGGATCGCTGGGAGAACGTGAAAACATGACGCCGCTGACTGCGGCGTCCACCATGACCATGCAACCCACGCACATGATGACGTCCTGATGGCGGAAACCGCGCTGGTGGCGGTAAATTATCGCCTGACTGCCATATTTGCTGGCGACGATCTCCTTGAATGTCTCGATTATGGAGTCTTCGCTAATGTTGAGCTGCGTACGGTACTGGCCGGCGAACGATGCGCCTGAGCCGTCTTCCTCGGTGGCGCTGGATCGCATCGAGATCAGAGGCTTGCCGCCGTTCCCGGATGAGAGCTCACGATAGCTTTCCATGATCTGGCTTTCCAGATCGGCTGGCAGCGGTGCCGTGCTGATGAGGCGCTGGATCCGCGCGCTGGTCGTGTACAGCTCTTCGAGATTCTCGAGGTCGACGGTTTTCAGCAGCCTGTTGATCTCATCCTGAAGACCTGTGGAGCGCATGAAATGCTGGGTAGCCGAAGCGGTAATCACAAAACCTGCCGGAATCACCAGGCCGGCATGGTTGTGGACTTCTCCCAGGTTTGCCATCTTCTCGCCGACTGCGTCCGCGTCGTCCTTACTGATCCGTGATAGAGGCAAAACATATTCCCCTGGGGGGACCTCTGGTTGCCTGGATAGTATGTCCTCGATCTTTTCAGAGACCTCTTCAAAGGCGGTGCTCAGATCCTGGTATTTCCCGTCAGATATCTGCTGCAGATTCTGGATCATCTTGTAAACATTGACGGTCAGGGCGGTGCTCTGGCCGCGCACGAACGCCATCCCGAATGGACGGCCCCGGGTCAGCGCCTGTTCCATGCCCGCCATCAGATCGAGGGCGCTGTTGTTAGCGGTCAGTAGTGCCCGGAAACCCCGGTAGTGCAAGCGAAACGACTCTTCGAGCGCTTCGGGATCAGCCATCGGCCCGGCGTCGGCAAAATATGCCGTGACCCTTCTTATGCCTTTTTTGAGTTTGCCGCTCATTACATACCTTTAACCATTCTTTGCCATAACAATCAAGTGGCCCCCTGCGAATCGCTCGGTCGCGATTCGGCGAGGGGGCCACCTGCGCAGCATTCAGATTGATACTGTGCCAGCTATCAGTGCTCCAGCTTCAGCCCCCAGCCTTCAAACATGAACAGCAGGGCAAAGCCGTACCATACCGTGTAGAGGATATAGCCGATGTTCGCCAGCACCAGGGCGAACCATTCGTTTTTCGGTGAAGAGGCCTCGATGCCGTAGTAATTGTACGCCGGCTCGACTGACCTCTCATTCAGCTCCATCAGGACCTTGGACTGGTCGAACTCCTCCAGAACTGTGAGGTCACGCTGGGCGTTATCAATTCCCATGTACCAGTCGTACATGACCATTTCATCCGCCAACCCCTCCTGGCTCAGCTCTCTGTTCGGTATTGCCTTGTAGCCCTGAGAGGGATAACCGTACTTCTTCTGAAGAACGCCTTCGTTTTCACCGAAGGCGACTGTCGAATCTGCGATGACCGCTTCCATGATCAGGCCCATATCGCCTTCGACCTTGACCTTGGTGCCATCAACGCTGACGGTTGTACCTTCCACGCCTTTGAACAGCTCTGCGATACGCAGCGCCTGGGCTGTTCTGACTTCCTTGTCAGGCTCGTCAGCCTCGCGGACGGGTCCGGTGGTGAACTTGACTCTCGTTCCCATCTCAGCCTTGGCTTCTTCAGACTCTTTTTCCATGAAATCCGAGGAGCTCTTTGAGACCCGGTTGAACAGGTCGTCGATCATGTTCAGTCCATTCTCAGTACCGCCCTGCCATAGAGGCATGAACAGCAGTACCAGGACTACGAAGAAGGACAACAGCATTCCGAAGCCCAGGCCGAACAGTCTCTTGTTGGCGATCATCAGACCTCACCGCCTTCTGCTGCATGCGGTCCTGTGTGGGGTGGTTCCTCACCCTTCAGCACCTTGATGTTGCTGAAGAATACCTTGAACACCCAGAGGGCGAAGACAAGGATCACGCCGAAGAACACGACCATACCGATCCGGTCGATGAACGTTGTTGTAGCCTTGGATACGTCGATGTATCCCAGCTTGCGCATCTTGTCAGGCAGTGCGAACAGCCTGTTGATGAAACCGGCGATGATCGTTATGGCATAGAAGCCACGGATAACCGAGCCGGAGACTACCTTGGTCACGATCGAGCCGACCTGCACTCCGAGAAGCGAGCCAAGCAGCATGCCGAGGGCCAGCGAGAAGAACACGAAGCCATAGATGGCATACTGGAACAGGCTGGCGTAACCGGCGGTGAACACGATCTGGAAGATATCGGTACCGACAGTCGTGGCAGACGATACGCCCAGAATATATACGAAGATCGGGAACGTCAGGAAACCGCCGCCGACGCCCATGATCGCAGCAGCCAGTCCAACGAGCATGCCGCTCAGCACGAGGAAGATCGAGGATATCTTGCGTCCTCCGGGAACGACTCCCTGGTCGAAGGTGACCATCGGCGGGATATGGACCTTCTGCAGCTTCTGGGAAAAGCCGGTCATGGCTTCGCCCTTGTCCCTGACTTCTTCTTCGTGAGGTTCGAGCGTCCGTGACGCTTCAGAAGCGGACTTCTTCGACTTCATGTAGTCCGTCATGGCATAGATGCCGAGGAATCCAAGCATCACGACATAGACGATAGTGATGAACGCGTCGCTGATAGTCGGATTATATTCGTAAAGCGCACGGTTGAGCATACCACCCGCGGTCGTGCCCGCAATCGATCCGACCAGGAACGCTATGGCGAGAACAAACGAGATGTTCCCCAGCTTTCGGTGCAGTACACTTCCCATGATCGCCTTGGCGAAGATGTGGAACAGGTCAGTACCAACTGCCAGGATACCCTTGACTCCCGCGCTCATCAGTGCCGGGGTGATGACGAAACCGCCGCCAGCGCCGATGCATCCGGTGATCAGGCCGGCCGCCAGGCCGACGAAGATCGATATCAGGAATATCTTGGGTGAATAAAAAGCCGGGCTGTACGGCTCCTTGCCACCGATGATGTTCGGCAGGGCCTGGTTGATCTCTTGCGCGAAAGCGATGCCACCGAGGATCACGAACGCGAGTAACGCGCCCAGGATCATCAGCCGCTTACGGCTGCGGAGAATCCGCTGCGAGACCTCCAGCTCCCATTGGGCGTGGGCACGGCTGCTCATCATGAGCATCCTCCCCACTTCTGTGAAGACCTTCATCCTTACTCTCTCCTTTGTAGTTTTTACAGGCCTCTTGTGATGCAAGAACCGGTGATTCCCTTATTAGTCAGCACACTTCGACGATCTTCTCGTACAGCGTTTCGAACTCAACTGGCTTCAGCAGGTAATCAACGGCTCCACAGCCGATGCCGGCACGTCCCGCACTGGCTGAAGCATATCCTGAGAGGATCAGAAACCGCGTTTCCGGGCTCATCGCCTGCAGCTCCTTCAACACCTCGTTCCCGTCCTCGTCCGCGAGTCTCATGTCCAGCAGGACCACATCGAACCCCCGGCCCAACATCTTGTTCTTCGCACCGTCACCTGAATATGCTCCGTCACATTCGACGCCTTTCCTTCTGAGGCGCTTGAGCAACGTATCCACGAAATCCTCTTCATCGTCAACCACCAGCACGCTCAATTCTCCCATTTATATCACCTCTATTCTTTATGGTCTGGTTTCTTTACTGCCGTAAGACTCAGGCAGGAATACCTGGAAGACACTGCCTCCCTGCTCGTTGTTATCAGCTTTGATGTCACCTCCAAGCCTCTGGATGATATTGAAGGAAATCGACAGCCCCAGACCGGTGCCCTTGCCGTTTTTAGTCGTGAAGAACGGAGCGAAGATCCTCTGTCGGACCTCATCGCTGAGCCCTGGTCCTGTGTCGGAGATGGAAATC
>JAUSDE010000074.1 GCA_030650885.1 Thermoleophilia bacterium | reverse complement strand
ACTTCGCCGCGTTCATTTCCATCGCTTGAGGAGCTCCTCGAGGACGTCGGTGAGAGGTACGTCAGCTTTGCTGAGCAGCACCCCCACGTGGTAGAAAAGATCGGCTGCCTCGTAGACGATCTCATCGCGTTCGCCACCCTTGGCGGCGACGATCAGCTCCGAAGACTCCTCCCCCACTTTCTTGAGGATGGTGTCGGTGCCCTTCTCGAAAAGACTTGTGGTATATGACCCGGGCGGCATCAGCCGTTTGCGCTCGCCGACCAGGCCGTAGAGGCGTGAAAGCGCCTCGAAGACCGCCGGTTTCAGCGGCTCGCCGTCAATGGAGCGGTAAAAGCAGGTGTGTTCGTTGGTATGGCAAGCCGCGCCGCGCTGTTCTGCTAGCACCAATAGACAATCCTGGTCGCAGTCGTAGCGCAGGGATTTGACGAACTGGAAGTGGCCGCTGGTCGCCCCCTTGTTCCACAGCTCGGAACGGGAGCGGCTCCAGAACCAGGTGCGCCCGGTCTCAACGGTCAGCCTGACGGATTCCTCGTTCATATAAGCCATCATCAGCACTTCGCCGGACAGCCAGTCCTGCACGATCGCCGGGACCAAGCCGTTGGCGTCATAAGTGAGTTCCGGGATGGACGCAGGCGCGGATTCAGTCATGGGTTCAGGCAGCCGCCGGACTATTCCTTGGTTTCAGCAAACTCGTTCATGATCTCGACGGCATGGCTGGTTCCCAGCCTGGCAGCGCCGGCGTTGATCATGGTCTCGGCATCCTCGGCGGTGCGGATTCCTCCGGCAGCCTTCACGCCCAGGTTCTCGGAAAGCTCGTCGCGCAACAGCTCGACGTCAGCGACCGTTGCACCCTCAGGAGCAAATCCGGTGGAGGTCTTGACGAAATCAGCGCCGCCGTCCTCGATCATCTTGCACGCCAGCTTCTTCAGTTTCTTTTCAAAGTAACTAGTTTCCATGATCACTTTGACCAGCACCAGGCCTTTGCCGACGTTCACGCTCTTCATGCGCACAGCGCGCACGACGGATGCGATCTCGTCGCGGACCAGCCGGAAGTTGCCGGAGAGCATGGCGCCGATGTTCATGACGAACTCGACCTCGTCGGCGCCGATTCCGACGGCGTTCTCCGCCGCCCTCACCTTGATGCGGGTGGTGTCGCCGCCGAACGGGAAGGACAGGACCGTGCTGACCTTGACGTCGTGGCTCTTCAGCAGTGTCGCCGCCAGCGGCACATAACAGGGGAAGACGCAGACCGACGCGAAGTGGTGATGCCGCGCCTCCTCGCAGAGCTGCTCGATGTCGGCGCGGGTGACGTCCGGCTTCAGCAGCGTGTGGTCGATTGTCTTCGCCAGTTCTTCGATTCTCAGTGCCATATGTGGCCTCCGGTAAATTTCAGGTTTTCCCGCTCAAAGGGCGGATATTATCTTATCACAGGGCGCAAGGGGCAAACCCGCCAGACCGGCTCAAATACCGGGCTGCAGCAGTTTCCTACAGACCCAGGTCCCCCAGCAACCGTTCGTTCTGCCGCCAGTTCTTCTTTACCCGCACTGTCAGGTCCATGAACACCTTCGAGCCCAGCAGGGCTTCGATCTCTCCCCGGGAGCGGGTGCCGATATCCTTGATCATCTGCCCCTTCTTCCCGATCAGTATGCCCTTCTGTGACTCACGCTCGACGATGATGATCGCCTCCATATCGACGATGCCGCCCTCTTCGCGTTCCTCCATCTCAATCACGTTGACTGCGACCGCATGGGGAACCTCCTGACGTGTGAGCCTCAACGCCTGCTCGCGTATCAGTTCGCCGGCGATCACCCGCTCAGGCTGGTCGGAGACCGCGTCAGCCGGATAATATTGCGGCCCTTCCTTCATCAGCGCGGTCATCGAGTTTTTCAGCTCATCAAGTCCCCAGCCTTTGCGGGCACTCACGGGGAAGATCTCATCGCAGTCTCCCAGCTCGCCGGCCTCGCCGATCATGGGAAGCAGTTTATCCGGCTTAACCAAGTCTGTCTTATTTACCACGATTATTACCGGCGTGCCGGTGGCGAATGAAGCTTCGGCCACGAAGCGGTCGCCACCGCCGATCCCCTCGGCCGCGTTAAACATCATCAGGATCAGGTCGACTTCGCGCAGTGTCGTGTTGACCGCAGTCTGCATGCGTTCGGTCAACAGGTCCCTGGGTTTCTGAAAACCAGGCAGGTCGAGCAGCACCATCTGAAAGTCCGGCCCGTTGACGACGCCAGCGATACGATGTCTGGTCGTCTGGGGAACCCGTGATACGATTGCGACCTTCTCACCGACGAGCGCGTTGACCAGGGTCGACTTGCCTACGTTGGGCCGGCCGACCACGGCCACGAATCCGGAACGGAACACCGGTTCGGCGTCATCAGCCTTGCGGTCAGCGCTCATGCATTTTCAATCATAAATACTTTAAGAATCACGTTATTCCTTAATCTCAGGTTTTTCCGGACCGCGAAGCTCTACCGCTAGCAGCAGTCGATGGCGGCCAGCGCCGTAATGGTCCGGCAGGTAATCTATCTCACGAAACCCGGTCTTGTCGTACAGCTTCGTCCCGGCTTCGTTCTCAGGAGCCAGGGTCACCAGCATCCTTTTGAATCCTTCCCTGGCCAGAAGATCGATAACACCCAGCATCAGCTCGGTGCCATGTCCCCGGCCCTGCATCTCAGGCCGGATATAAAAACCTTCCAGGTAAATATCACCGCTATCCAGGATACCGAGTATCTCTGCCGCGCCGACTGTCTCCTCGCCTACCCTGCCGACATACAGCAGACCACAACTGGCGATGACCGGGAGCATCCATTCATCCAGTGCTGAATCACCCAGGGCTGACCGCCCATATTCCACCAGCTCACCAAGCGTGGCCGGTTCCAGATGCGTGAGCCTGCGGATGGCCATGGGACTATCCATTGCTTCCTCCAGACGTAAATGGTTCCCGCAGCAGCTCCGAAAGCCGCCGCGTCACATAGTTGCCGCCATACCTGTAAGTGATCTTTAACTCCGGCGAGAATTCCTGCAGCGCCTGGCGGCAGGCCCCGCAGGGGGACGCTTCCTGCTCGCCCGATTCCGTCTCGGCAACGACCGCCATCTCGGAAAACTCGCGCTCTCCTTCGCTGATCGCCTTGAACAGGGCGACACGTTCAGCACACACGGACAGGCCATAAGAGGCGTTCTCGATATTAGCGCCCGTGAACATGCGCCCGCCGGAACTTACGATAACTGCTCCGACCCGTAATCCGGAATATGGAGCGTATGCGTTCCTCGCAGCCCAGCGTGCCTGTTCGAGCAACGAATGGCGTTCCGGGGTCAGCTCTGTCAAAGAATCAGCCCCAAAGCTGGAAAAGGATGGTTGTCACGAGTATCCCCAGTACCGCCCCGAAAAACACTTCCGAGATCGAATGGACGCCGGACTCAACCCGGCTCTGTGCCACGAGGAAAGCCATCATGAATCCCAGTGCTGAGATAAGTATGCCGTACTCCAGCGAAGCGGATATATAGGTGATGGCGGTCCAGCCGGCAAAGGCCGCAGCGGCATGGCCAGAGGGCATGCCTCCATGGAAGGCTGACCCCCGATGCAGGAACGCCTTGATGACGATGGCAGTGAGTACAACCAGCACCAGCGCGATCATGGAAAGGTGTGTCGGCGACTGGCGAACCAGGGTTATCAGATCGCGCGAAGGTTCGGTGATGCGGTCGAAAAAGATCAGATAGGCGACCGCCAGAGCGTTGACGGCGGCTATGAGCACGGCGCCGGCGGCTACGTCCTTGGCGATCTTGGCCATGGGATCGAAAGCCGTCCCGAAAGTATCGATGGAAGCCTCGATGGCTGTATTCACCATCTCGGTCACCAGCACGAATGTGATCGACATCAGCAGGCCGATGATCTCGGTCCGTGAAAGGTCAAAAAACAGGCTGCTGCCCATGACCAGGAAGGCTACAGCGAAGTGGATCTTCATGTTGCGCTGGGTGCGCAACACATAGACGATACCCTCGAATGCGAATGTGAAGCTCTTTAAAGTGCTGCGGCGGTACATCGGGTTCCTTTACATTTTGATTGCCGGATCAGTAAAAACTTCAAAGAATCCGGCACATCTCTTCAAACAGCCGCCCCTGCATCTTCTCCATCTCGCCGTCGTCGCTCTCATGGTCGTACCCGACGATGTGCAGGACTCCATGGATCAGCAGCAGGCATAGTTCCTGTTCGGCGCTGTTCCCCAGGCTATGGGCCTGGGTGCCGGCGACCTCAGGGCAGATCACAACGTCACCGAGCAGCATCGGGACCTCGTCCGAACTGGAGCCGGTCATCATGTTGGTGA
This sequence comes from Thermoleophilia bacterium, assembly GCA_030650885.1. GTDB lineage: Bacteria > Actinomycetota > Thermoleophilia > BMS3ABIN01 > BMS3ABIN01 > JACRMB01. Next base: position 4,084 of record JAUSDE010000074.1, on the reverse strand, counting down.
GCAGTACATGTTCCTCGGCTTCGATCTCAGCAAGATAGCCCGCTTCCACCTCCATGGCGGATGCGTCCAGCGGGAAGGATAGCACGTCCGTGGAGCCGGTCCGCCCCATGTACTGCTGGTTCAGTTCTTCCATCTCATCCTCGGTCACGTATGTGACTCCAAGCTCGCCGCCGGTGTAGCCCAGCCTGACCAGCAGCGCCGCGGCCATCCCGGCCGCGCGCTTTATGTCTATGTCGAAACCGGAACGGTCCTCGACCTGTACTTCCGGAACGCTCACTGTAATCCACCGTGGCGCTGTATTCCGGTGGGTGGCTTGGACGCGGCGCCTCCGGCAGGCGGCTTGTGCGCGGCGCCTCCTGAGCGCCCTTTCTTTTTCTCCTCAGGGTAAGCAATGCGCATGGCGCCGAAGCCCTGCAGGGATTTCTCAAACACAACGCGCACCTTGTCCAGATCGCCGAAGGTCATGCGGCTCTCGCTCAACTGGCCGTCGCGCAGCCTCTGGTCAAAGATATCCCGGATGACGGTCTTGATGCGCCGCGGCGTCGGGTTCGGCAGCGATCGCACGGCCGCCTCGACCGAATCCGCCAGCATGATGATGGCCGCCTCCCTCGAAGCCGGCTTGTGCCCGGCGTAGCGATAGGATTCCTCATCGACCGGGCCCTCGCGCGCGGATTCTTTGGCCTTGTGATAGAAATATGACAGGACTGTTGTTCCGTGATGTTCCTTGATGATATCGATGATATCCGGCGGCAGCCCCTCAGCTGTCGCCAGCGCGACGCCGTCCTTGACATGTGCTGTGATCGCCAGGCGCGATAGCCCCGGTGTCAGCCGGTCATGGGGGTTCTGCACGTGGAACTGGTTCTCGATGAAATAATCCGGCCGGTTGAGCTTACCGATATCGTGATAATAGGCTCCGACCCGGGCCAGCAACTGGTTGGCGCCGATCGATTCGGCCGCCGCCTCGGCGATATTCCCCATGATTATGCTGTGGTTATAGGTTCCCGGCGCCTTCATCATCAGGTCTTTCAGCAGCGGCCTGGTGGGATCGGCGAGCTCCAGCAGTTTTTGCGGAGTCGGCAGGTTGAAGACCATCTCATATATCGTCAGTAATCCGATGGTCAGCACGATGGACAGAGCCGCGTTGGCCATGCCCCAGACCACCGCCGACCACAGCCTCGAAAACGAGGCTTCGCTTATCTGGCTGGCGCCCGCGGCCGTCACCACAACGACAAACCCGGCGATCAGCCCGGCCCGCATGAGATCCCGCCGCTGCGAAACATGAGTGACCAGGAATACCGCCGCCAGCCCGCCGAAAAGTCCGACCATTATGTACTGGGGATCAGAGCCGCCGACAATTGCCAGGTTGACGCTTGAAAGGATCACCAGGATAGCTGACATGCGTGTTCCAAGCATCAGCGTCCCCAGCATCCCAAGCGCAGCCATTGGGACTATCAGCGGCGACAACTGGGAAATCGACGCAACCCTGGATAGCATTGCAAAAAGAATCAGTAGAGACGCCGCTATGAACTGCAGCGAACGGGAGCCCCGTATGCGATTCTCGAAACGGCTGATATAGATAGCAAGGAAAATAATCTCGAATGCCGCGATCACGGCCAGCCCGGCCAGGGTCCCGAGTTTCCGGCCCTGTTCGGTCAGGCCGAGTGCCTGCAGGGTCGCAACGCTGTCTTCAGTGACGACCTGCCCGGGTGAAAGAATGGTCTCGCCGCTCCTGACAGTGGTGATCACCGGCTGCACTTCCGCCGCGGCGCGCTCACGTGCCTGCTGTGTTTTTTCCGCGCTGTAAATGTTGTTGGGCTCCAGAAGGCCTGCGCTGATCTCCCCGGCAGCAGCGGCTTCGGCGGGCACGGTGACCATGGTTCCCAGAACCGACAGAAGCCTGTCACGGTCGGTCGTGATAGTAGCCTCGGTGACGTTTCCTTCCAGGATCTTTTGCGTGCTGTCCAGCACTGAGACTTTCAGCTCCGCCAGCCGGGCATCGGCCATCGAAGCGATCTCCAGCGAAGATCCTTCACCGATCGCCGGCTGCCCGGGTAGTTCGCGAATCCGTTTGGCCGCCGTTGCCGCGTCATAGGGCTGAGCCGCCGCCAGGGCCGCCGCCTTATCTTCGGCGATAACGCGGGTGACGGCATCGAAATAGCCATTGATATTACGAGTAACCCTTGGCATAACAGCTGCATCAAAGACATATACTTTGGGGACGGCGTCGGCTGCCTGCGCCTGGCGCCTGTCCGTTTCGGCGCTATTCTCAAATGTAAGGGTTCGGGGAGCGTGGATCAGGTCAGTAGACACATCGCCCGCAACCAGGTCATAGCTTGCCGGCAGGAAGGCGCTGCCCACCAGCAGCCATATGGCCAGCCAGCTCAAAATCGCCAGGGCTATCCCATAGACCTTGAGGTCGATGTTGTTGAAGTAACGCCGCACACTGCTGATGGAGCGGCCAATGGTGGAGGAAGTATTCATGGATTCAGTTTCCGGTTACGGGCGTTCCTGGTTAGTGTATGTCTTGTAAGCCGAGACTATCTTCTGCACCAGTTTGTGCCGGACGACATCCTTGCTCTCAAAATTTATGAACGATATATCCGTGATCTCTCCCAGTATGTCGACTACCGTGGCCAGTCCGGAAAATCGGACGTCCGGCAGGTCGACCTGGGTGATGTCCCCGGTGACTACCATGCGCGAACCGAAGCCCAGGCGCGTAAGGAACATCTTCATCTGCTCGGGGCTGGTGTTCTGAGCCTCGTCGAGAATGATAAAGGAATCGTTGAGCGTGCGCCCGCGCATGAAAGCCAGCGGAGCAACCTCGATAGCACCTTTCTCCATCAGTGTGGTCAACTGGTCCGGCTCGACCATGTCATAAAGTGCATCGAACAGCGGCCGCAGATAAGGGTCAACCTTTTCCAGCATGGTGCCTGGCAGGAAGCCGATCTTCTCCCCCGCTTCCACCGCCGGTCTCGTCAGGATTATCCGGTTGACCCGTTTGGTCAGAAGTTCGCTGACAGCGAGCGCCAGCGCCAGGTAGGTCTTGCCGGTACCGGCGGGGCCGATTCCGAAAGTTATCGTGCTGGTGCGGATGGCGTCCACGTAAAGTTTCTGGTTGACCGTCTTGGGGACGATACGGCGGCCCCGGTGTTCCCAGACCAGGTCGCCGAAAACCTCAGATGGCTTGCCGCTGTTTTCAGCGATGACCATACCGACCGACTCGACTGTCTCGCCGTCGACCACGTGCCCGGCGGTGATCAGCTCGATCAGCTCCTCGACAACGGCGCGGCCGCGTTCCACGTCCTGCTCTCCGCCTTCCAGCGTGATGACATTGCCGCGCATCCCGATATCGCAGCCAAGCCGGCGCTCGAGCGCCTTCAGGGTAGCGTCATGTTCACCGGTAAGCTCGGCGACTATCTCGTTATCTATTTCAAGAATCGTTTTCATTTTACCCGGCCGTTCGGAGCCTTCAGCCGCCCAGCCGCTTCCTGACCATGTCGCTGACCATCTTGCCGTCGGCGCGCCCCGCCACCTTCGACATCAGTGCCGACATCACCTTGCCCATTTCCCTGATGCCTTCGGCTCCGGTTGACGCGACCGCCTCGTCGACCAGTGCCGCCAGCTCGACTTCGTCCATGGCCTGTGGCAGATAAGTATCGATGATCGCGGCCTCGGATTCTTCTTTTGCGGCACTTTCAGCGCGGCCGCCGTCGCGAAAACCGTCCGCGGCCTGCTGACGCTTCTTCTTCTCAGCCATAAGCACCTTCAGCTCCTGCTCCTCGCCGAAGTCGCCCTTTGTCTCTTTTACGGCTTTCTGCAGCTCGCAGACTATCATGCGCAGCGCCGACACCCGTTCCTTGTCACGCGCCTTCATGGCTGTGATTACGTCCTGCTGCATCTGCTCGGTGATGCTCAAAGTGCCTCCTCGATATTAAAACCCGCGGAGCGGCCAGCAAGCACGTGCCAATGCAGATGAAATATCACCTGTCCGCCGCCGCTGCCCACATTATTGATTACCCTGTAACCGCTTTCTTTTACCCCCAGGCTTTCGGCCAGCTCCACAATAAACTCCAGCATGCCCTTG
>JAUSDE010000068.1 GCA_030650885.1 Thermoleophilia bacterium | reverse complement strand
GACGTTGCTTCGTCCAGAAGTCCGGTCTGCAGCTCCTGTACCGCTACCAGGACCTGTGAATTAGAACGGATGCTCTCATTCTTCTGCTGTATGCCCTGCATGCCGTGCCAGGCGATGAATGCCGGGAAACTGAACATGGCGATGACCAGCAACGTAGGTAGAATTATCTTGGTACTGAGACCCCTGGGGAGGGTCAGGCGACGTTTGTCCCCCATCTAGCCCGCTTTCGTAGGTGCCCGCAGCAGAAGCGTACATCGGCAGCAGTGAGCGCAGACTTAATAACAGGAGTTATGTAGCTGTATTGTGGTTACTTGGCCCGGGGGAGTGTTCAGGTCCATCCGGAGGTTCGTTCCCAGACAGCTTTTCGAAACCGATGGTCCAGTAGGCGCTGAAGTAAGTGTTCGAGGCGGCGGTGGCCAGCAACATCATCGTCAGCGGGATGACCATGAGCACGGATGCGACGATTATGAGGCTGATGGGCCAGTTCTGGCTGTAAACGAGTATCCAGGCGATGATCGCCGGAACCGAGCTCAGGCCGACGGCGATCAGGATAGCGACGCCCGCGCCGATGCTGAGGCCCAGATTAACCAGAAACATGAGCATCGTCTGGCCGAGGTTTTCGATCATGACCTTCCAGCCCCGCCGGAAAGCGGCCATGGGGCGCATCGCTTCCAGGACCACTGCCCTTGTGGAGTAGTTCAGGATTACGCCAAAGAAGATCCAGGGAACAAGCCATATGGTGCAGCAGGCCAGGCAGCCGAGGCCGAACACCAGGAAGGCCAGAAGCCAGAGCCCTAATATGGTCAGGATGACGGAGCCCGTTTGTCCGGCCACCAGGAGCAGGAAAAGGATAAACATGACGGCGGCGGCGATAATTACTAAAAGGCAGATAATCAGCAGCAGGAGGAAGAGATCGAACAGAAGCAGCCGCCCAAAACTCTCTCTGCCCCGGGTGAAGGCGCTTTTAAAGCTTATCGGCCTATCCTGCCTCACGTCTCTGACGGAGCTTATCACTGCGCCACGACAGACGATCGACCAGAGCCACAGGAGCACAAAGAGAGACAGGACTGCGGCTGCCAGGACGATGACCAGGGTCAGGTGTGCGTTTATCCAGTCAAGTATCTCCCTGCCGGTATCGTCAGCCTGACTGGCCTGGCTTCCCGATGATGGCTTTTCGTCTGTTCCTGCGCTGAAATTAAAATTGCCGCCGCCGCTGAAAAAACTGCCTCCACCTGCGAAAAGCCCGAAGAACCAGAGAAATTTATGGCGCCAGATTATCCGCCATGTATCACTGACGAGTTTGCCGAAATCTATGGTTCGATGCGGTGGATGCGGATACGCTTTCAAACTGTGCCTTTCGAATGCCTTGAATATGTCCGGACTGCCGATTTACACGTCGTATGGGCACTGAAATATACACCAGCGGGGATAGTATTCCTGTAGAATGCATTGTCAAAACCATGACCGGACCTACTATTTACATAGACTGTTTTTCGGGAGTCGCGGGCGACATGTTCGTCGGCGCGCTTCTGGATGCCGGCGCCGGGTCATTGCAGATGCTTCAGAACGAGCTGGAAAAGGTCAATTTCGACGGCTGGACGATATCGACCGAACCGGTGCAGGTTTCCGGTATCGCGGCCACCTGGTTCTCCGTGGAGATCGAAGGCGAGGATCAGGAGCCCCGCAGCCTTTCAGATATAGAAGAGCTGATTGCTTCCAGCGGCCTTTCCGAGAAAGTCCGTTCCCACTGCCTGGCTATCTTTGGCAGGGTCGCCAGGGCTGAGGCCAAGGCTCACGGCGAGTCGCTGCAGACCGTGCATTTCCACGAGGTCGGAATGGTCGACAGCATCATCGACATCGTCAGCACCTGCGTTCTCTTCGAGGAGTTGAAGCCACGCGAGATCTTCTGCTCACCAGTTGCGCTGGGATCAGGGACGGTGCAGACACGGCACGGGATCATGCCGGTGCCATCGCCGGCGACTGCGCTGTTATTGAAAGGGCTGCCAGTTTTGCAGGGAGGGGAGCGCCAGGAGCTCGCGACTCCCACCGGCGCCGCGCTGGTAGCTTATTTCGCGAGGTCATTCGGTGCTCTGCCGCCGATGCGGCTTACCGGTACCGGATATGGCTCCGGCACCAGGGAGACACGCGGCCCAAACCTGCTGAGAATCCTTATCGGCGAACGCACGGAACCGATGGGCGGCGGCGAGATCGAGCAGCAGGTATTGCTGGAGACAAACATCGACGACAGCACTCCCGAGCAGCTGGCCTATCTGATAGATCGGCTCATAACAGCTGGCGCCGCGGATGCATGGCTGTCTCCCGTGATCATGAAAAAAGGCAGGCCGGGCGTCGTGCTCTCTGTCTTGTGCACTCCTGGAGAGGTTGGCGGCAAGCTGGACATCATTTTCCGGGAATCGTCGACTTTCGGTGTCCGCACAAGTCTGGTGGAGAGGCATTGCCTTGAGCGCCGCATGGAGACGATGCACACCGCTTATGGAGAGATACAGGTAAAGATCGGGTCCTGGCGCGGGCGGGATGTCACCATATCGCCCGAGTATGAGGAATGCCGGGCGGCGGCGGAAAAGCATGGAGTGCCGCTGGAAGCCGTATTTGAAGCAGCCCGCGCCGCCGCCTGCTCGTAAGAGCGCGAAGCTCAGTTCATTTCCAAAAGCAAGATCCGGATTGACGGCTCCCTTCATCCGCAATATAATGCCATTTCCCAAGTTTGTACTTCTGTTCACAACCCCTTGGCGAAAGGAGCGGTTCAGTGGCTGGAACCACGGTACCATCAGACATTGATATAGCACAGGCTGCTGAGATGAAGCCGATAACCGAGATCGCGGCGGATGCCGGGATCCACGAGGACGAGCTGGAACTCTACGGCAAATACAAGGCGAAGGTCGACTATAAGTCGATCCTCGAACGGCTCAAGGACGAGCCAGACGGCAAACTGATCGACGTCACCGCCATCACCCCGACACCATGGGGCGAGGGCAAGACCGTAACTTCACTCGGTCTGGCACAGGCGCTCAGGAAGATCGGCAAGAAGGTGATCCTCTGCATCCGGGAACCTTCCCTTGGCCCCGTCTTTGGAATCAAGGGTGGAGCTGCCGGAGGCGGATATGCCCAGGCAATTCCAATGGAAGACCTGAACCTGCATTTCACCGGTGATATCCATGCCGTCAGCGCCGCCAACAACCTGCTGGCCGCCATGATCGACACGGAGCTGATGGAAGGCCGCAATAAGCTCAACATCAATCCGCTGACTGTCAGCTGGCGCCGGGTCATCGACATGAACGACCGTGTGCTCAGGCAGACCGTAGTCGGCCTGGGAGGCTACCTTAACGGTACGCCGCGGGAGACCGGTTTTGACATCTCGGTTGCTTCTGAAGTAATGGCTATCCTGGCTCTGGCGACAGACCTCAGGGACCTGCGCGAGCGCATGGGCCGTATCGTCTTCGCCTATGATCGCGACGGCAAGCCGCTTACCGCTGAGGATATCGGCGCCGCGGGCGCCATGACGGTGCTGATGAAGGACGCGCTGAAACCGAACCTGATCCAGACGCTGGAGCACGGTCCTGTATTCATGCACGCCGGTCCGTTCGCCAACATCGCTCACGGCAATAACTCCGTACTGTCGACCAAGATCGCCCTCAAGCTGGCGGACTACGTGATCACCGAGTCGGGCTTCGGGGCCGACCTGGGCGCGGAGAAGTTCATGGACATCACCTGCCGCTACGGCGGTTTCGCCGCCAGTTGCGTCAATATCACCGCTACGATCCGGGCGCTGAAGATGCACGGCTTCGGACGCACCTGCACTCGCGAGGAGCTCGAGGTCGAGAACCTGGCGATGCTCGAGGAAGGCTGCCAGAATCTGGCCAAGCAGATCGAGAACATGAAGCTGTTCGGCATCCCGGTCGTAGTGACTGTGAACCGTTTCGCAGCAGACACGGACGCCGAGGTGGAACTGGTGCAGAAGAAGGCGCTCGAGTTCGGCGCCGAGGCCTGTAACCCGATCACGGTACATTCCGACGGCGGGGACGGCGCTATCGAAGCCGCAAACGCAGTCGTTGAAGCCTGTGAGCGTCCCAGCGACTTCCAGTTCCTGTATCCCGACTCTGCTTCCATCAAGGAAAAGATCGAGACCATCGCCACCAAGGTCTACGGCGCCGACGGTGTCGACTATATGCCCGGAGTGGAAGAGAAGATCAAGAGCTTCACCGAGGCGGGCTATGACAACCTGCCGATCTGCATGGCGAAGACGCACCTTTCGCTCTCGCATGATCCGACGCTGAAGAACCGGCCTACCGGCTTCCGCGTGCCGATCCGCGATATCCGGCCGAGCATCGGCGCCGGCTTCCTCTATCCGATACTGGGGGCGATGAGCACCATGCCGGGGCTTTCGGCTCGTCCGGCAGCTGTGGATGTCGACATCGACGTTGAGACAGGAAGGATCACCGGGCTGTTCTAGGAGAAGCAGAGAACCTACTGTATCGAATAAAAGAGGCGCACAATAGTGCGCCTCTTTCTTTTCTCTATTCACAGATCCGGCACTGCTTTCCTCTTGAAATCCGGATCAGGCTCTTCTGATCAGGTCCTTGCTCATTCAGTGATGTCCCGCCCATGTGCTGTCAGGGCCCAGATCACGGCTACATCGACAGCGATGATCAGGAGCGACCACAGCGGATAATACGGCAGGAACATGAAGCTGATCATGCCGCTGATCACAGCTACGATCACGCCGACGACCCTTGCCCACATGGCTCCGCTGAATACTCCGAAACCTGCCAGCAACACTACGACACCGCTGATGAGGTGTATCCATCCCCAGGTCGTGACGTCAAACTGAAAGATGTAGTTATCGGTCACCGCATAGAAGGTGTTCTCCCAGATCGCGGCGATTCCCGCGAGTGCGTGGAAGAAACCGATAAGGACCATCATCAATCCGGCGAAGGCCGTATAGCCGATCGCCCAGCTGCTTGTTTCGTGCATGTGTGTGCTGTGATTTGCCATCTTCTTCCCCTTTCAAAGCTCTACCAGATATTTACTTCCATACAAATCAAATACCCGTATGGATAATAGGTAAACACGGTAAAAACACCTAAATGGCGTTATTCAGAAACCGTCGTTTACCGTGCCGGGACCGGTTCGCGGCCTCGACCAGTCGGCTGTCAGCGGACGATGGTCCGAAGCCCAGCGAGCGGCGGTTGTGTCAACCACCATCGCCGAACTCAGGCCCGTGACCCATTCGGTGGGAAAAAAGATGAAGTCGACGCGAAATATCGGCCTGCCTGAGGGGTAAGTGCGTCCGCTGCCCTGGCCGGTGGCGCGGAAGGCGTCTTCGTACCCGGCACGGTGCATCCAGCGAAGCACCGGAAACGAAAGCCGCCTGGTCCGGATGCCGTGGAATCCGGGAGAATTGAAGTCTCCGCAGATGAAATGCGGGCCGTCATGGGTAATGCATGAGAGCGCTCCCCTGATCTGGGTGATCCTCGTGCCTTCAAAAGCGTGATCGAGGTGGGTGACAAAGGCATAGAGTCCGGCAGCGGGCCCCGAGTCCAGGCTGGCGCCGAGCAATGAGCGCTGTTTGGTTCCCGGCAACCTCGGCAACAGAGTGTTGGAGACGTTAGTGAGGCGCTCCCGGCTGAGCAAGGCGTTGCCAACGGGACCGTGCCAGCCTGGCCCGAAATCGAGCCAGCCGCTGGGACCGAAGTGAAAATCCATGTCCAGGCGATCTGCAAGATCGGCCAGCGGTTCACGTATCCGCCCGCCGCCTGACACCGGATGTAAAACCTCGTTCAGGCCGACAACATCGGCGCCTGATTCGTGGATGACGCTTGCCAGCCTGGCCACATCAAGGCGCTGGTCCTGTCCGGTCCAGCGATGGATGTTGAAGACCATGATGCGGATGGAATTGTTTTCCTTATCGATCATGGCCGCCTTCTTAAGAAAACCGCGTTAAAACGAGGAAAAACCGCGAAATGATACATAACACTACAGGAATATGTATAATAATGGATGATTATGTTTCAAAATGCTAATTTGATAACACTTCTTGACGGGATTCCCCATGCCGTAGTCGTGGTGGATACTAACCTTGATGTCAGCAGGATGAACCATCTGGCTGAAGCGCTCACCGGGCGCAGCAACGGCGAAGCCTCGGGCATCCATGCGGATTATATTCTTCGCAGCAGCCTCCATCCATTCAATAGCTACTTTGAGCCCGTTTTCGGTGAGAAGCAGACTGTAGTCCATGAAGGCAATATCCTGGACCGGAATCGCAAGATCGTGCCGATCCGCTTCACTATCTCCCGGATCGAGAGCCATAAAGGCAGGCAGCTGGGAGCGATGGTGGTCCTGGAGGACCTTACCCTTGCGCCTTATCTGCAGGAAAGCCTCGCGCGGCCGGACACATTTGACGGGATAGTCAGCCTCAATCCGAGGATGCAGGATGTCGGCGAACAGATCTCGGTTTTCGCCGCGACCGACGCCTCGGTCCTTATCGAAGGCGAGACCGGTACCGGCAAAGGTTACGTCGCTGAAAAGATCCATCAGGCGTCCAAACGTTCGAGCTATCCGTTTATCAAGGTAAACTGCGGCGCCCTGCCAGAGCAACTGCTTGAATCAGAGCTCTTCGGCCATGTCCGCGGAGCTTTCCCCGGCGCTGACCACAATAAACCCGGGATGTTCCGCCTGGCAGACCGCGGCACGATCTTTTTCACCGAGGTCGGTGATCTGCCCGTGACTCTGCAGATCAAGCTTCTGACCGTTCTGGATGATGGAGAGTTTTTCGCCATCGGCAGCACCAGAAAAGTGGCGATGACCGCCCGCATAATCGCCGCGACCAGCATGGACCTGAAAGGCATGGTCAGGGAAGGCCTGTTCCGCGAGGACCTGTATTACCGACTCAACGTACTGCGCCTTGATATCCCGCCGCTGAGGGAACGCTCAGAGGATGTGCCTTTGCTGGTCGACTATTTCCTGTCAAGCTTTTCCCCGGGAGAGCTGACTCCGCGGATCGACCGCAGCACAATGGACATCCTGAAGGAATTCACTTATCCGGGGAACGTGCGTGAACTTCGTAATATCCTTGAGCATGCAATCACTCTCAGCCATGGAGATACCATCAAGACGGAACACCTGCCCGAATACCTGCTGCATGGCAGCGAGGCTGAAAGGTACGCGTCGATCTGGCGGTCCAGCGGCGATGCGCATGGGCGCAATGCCGCCGAAGGCAGCCGCAACAAGGATATGAAATGGGATGACGTGGAAAAGGAAATGATCATAGAGGCTCTGCGCAAGAGCCGAGGCAAGCGCAGCGAGGCGGCAAAAATGCTTGGATGGGCGCGAAGCACTCTATACAGGAAGCTGAAGTACCATGAACTTTGATCCGCGCTTAAAGGACAGGATCTGATGAAAGTCATGATCGCCGTTTCAGGCGTGGATGTGGCACCGAGGTTCGATCTGACGGTGGAAGCCATCATCGTCCAGGTTGAAAACGGCGAGCTCACCCACGAACCCAGGGAACTTGTGCTTTCCGAGCCGTCGGGAGATGAGCTTTGTGGCCTCGCTGTGAGCGAGTCTGTTGAGCTCGTCATCTGTGGCGGCATCGACGAAGTCCATTACGATTATCTGGCCTGGAAGAAGATCAGGATCATCGATGGCGTGATTGGGCCGTATGTGCGGGCACTTGATCTTTTGCGGGAAGACAACCTTTCAGCGAATACGATACTGCCCGGAGGCGAGTAGCCGTGAAACCGGCGTTTCCCAGGAAATTGATATTCAGGATATTCGGTCCGTTGAGCATGGACGAGCCTGAAAGCACTCTGACCCGGGAACAGCGGTATACCTACCTCCAGAGGCTTTTTATCGCGGTGATGACCATAGCGGTATTGCTGCCGCTGGCCGTGACTTCAACGCTGGGCTTTCTTCAGTATCGCAACCTGTTTGCCCGTGAGACAGATGACAAGCTTCGTCTGGACGCGCAAAGCGCCAAGCAATCCTTCGAATTCCACATAGAGGAAACACTGTCAACCATGGTCGTGGTGGCTGGTGGGTATGAATATGGCGAACTGTTCGATCAGGTGGCACTGGAGGACCTGTA
>JAUSDE010000063.1 GCA_030650885.1 Thermoleophilia bacterium | reverse complement strand
GAGCAACTGGTCCTTGCTGCTTTCGCCCTTTCGTATGATTTTTTCAACCTGGCTCTCCCTGAGAAGGTCTTCATCCTTGCGGCTGATGTCACGTTCAGTGGTCACGATGACGGGCGTGTCCACCGTTATCGGGTGACCGCGGAGGAAGGAAACCACCTCATGGCCGGTAATGTCGGTCAGGTTATAATCGATGATGATGATGTCGGGGTTCTGTTCCAGAGCCAGATCCATGGCGCTCTGCCCGTCACCGGTCCGGATGACGCCAAAACCCTGGCGTTCAAGGATCGAGGCCGTGCGGGATGCGGCTTCGGGATCGCTGTCGGCTACCAGTACCTGCGGCAGGGAGCGGCGGCCGGGGGAGACCTCTTTGAGATATCTGAGCTTGTCCAGCAAGTGCCTGCGGCTGAGCGGTTTGACGCAGTAATCGGCAGCGCCGAGGGCAAATCCCAGTTCGGGATTATCCAGCGCCGAGCAGACGATCACGCCGAGGTCGGACGTCTCCGGGTCCGCCTTGAGCTGGTGGAGTACCTGCCAGCCGTCCTTGCGCGGCAGCATGATATCCAGGCAGATGGCGAACGGGTGCATGCGTTTTGCTTTTTCCAGCGCATCGACCCCATCGACGGCATAATCCACCTTGTACCCTTCCCTGGTCAGCCAGAGGCCGATGAGCTCGGCTGTCTTTTTGTCATCCTCCACTACCAGCACCGAGGGCGTCTCCTGAGCTGTGTCCAGTTCATCATCGTGTTCAGGGTGTACGGATATCGTTTCGATGGCGTCGGCCTCGGTATAGCGTTCGACGCGGGTTGCCGCCGGCAGGCTGCTCTCGGCCGGGAGCGGCAGGGTGAAATAGAAGGTGCTTCCCACGCCGACACTGCTTTCCACCCAGATTGCGCCGTGCTGCAATTCCACGAACTTCCTGGTCAGCGCCAGCCCCAGCCCTGTGCCTTCATACTGGCGTGAAGCGGACCCGTCGACCTGCTGGAATTCGTTGAAGATCCTCACCTGGTCGGATTCGGCGATGCCGACGCCGGTGTCGGCCACGGCGAAGCGGGCCATGTTGCCCATCACGGACGCGTTAATGCTGACCGAACCGCCCTCCGGGGTGAATTTAAGAGCGTTACCGATCAGGTTGTAAAGTATCTGCTTGAACTTGGCGACGTCGGCGTAAACCGTGGTCAGGTGTTCTGAAACCCGGATGCCGAGGTCGATATGGCGCTTCGCGGCCAGCGGCTGCAGAGTGGAGATGATCTCCTTGAGCGTGGAGCCTATATAGAACTCCTCAGGAAGGAGCTGCATCTGGCCCGCCTCGACCTTGGCCAGATCCAGCACATCGTTGATCAGTTCCAGCAGGTGATGGCCGCTGTTGACTATGTTGTCGCAGAACTCGGTGCGGTCGGTGTCATCCATCTGGTCGGATGGAGTGTCCCGCAGTACTTCCGAGAAGCCGATGATCACGTTCAGCGGCGTACGCAGCTCATGGCTCATGTTCGCCAGGAACTCGGATTTCATGCGGCTGGCCTGCGCCAGCTCATTGTTGGCGTCTTCCAGCTGGAGCGTATGCCGCTCGACGGTGCCGGCCATCTCGTTGAAAGCCTGCGATACGGCGCTGATCTCGTTCCCGGGATCGCCCTCGGGCACGCGCGCTGAATAATCACCGCGGCTGATGCGCGTCGACGCTTCGGTGAGCCTGCTCAGCGGCGCCAGGGCCGTGAGTCTGAGCAGCAGCACCAGGGTGCCGGCCACCAGGACAAACGTAGCGCCGCCCACGATGAGCAGTATCTGCTGGCTCCGTCCCAGGCTCTCCTGCAGGCTGGTGGTCCCGATGTCCACGCTGATGGCGCCAAGGTTGCCGCTCTGGTTCGGCGCCGCCGCCGTGAGGCCGTGGCACATGAGGCACTCGTCCTTGAGCGGGATGGCGGCCATATCGGTCATGTGGTCGTCGGCCGGGTCGCCCGATATCTGCTGGGAGAGGCCGCTGTCCATCACTGCCCGGGCTTCCGGGACTGCCGTCTGGCCGATCTTCGCCCGGTCGGACGAAGCCCAGATCACACCGCTGGTACCGAGGATATCGATCGAACGGATATTCTCCTGGTGACTGAGGCTGTCCAGCGTCGACTGGATGTGCCCGCGGTCACTCCTTAGCATGTCCTGCTCGAGGCTGTTGAGGATAGTGTCTGTCAGAGTTGATGAGGTTTCCTCGAACAGGCGGGTGCTCGACTGCTTCTGGCTCGACAGCAACGCGAGCGCACCCATGCCGCCAACGAGCAGCATGACCGTGATGACATAAAGAGGTATCTTCTGTTGCAGCTTCATCGAATGCAACGGATTCTATCACGCGCAGCCGATTCCGCGCTCGCTTTTCAGCACCCGAAGGCACTTGTGATAATATATCCTTTCCCGCTCACCACGCGGGTTTTTGTTAAAGCGCGTTGCTTGACACTTGGAACTATATCGCTTGGAAAAGGTCTAGTGGCACTTCATAGTGACGACATCACCAAAGGCATCACCAGGGCACCGCACCGGTCGCTCCTGAAGGCCCTCGGCCTGGGCGACCGTGAGCTGGCGCTGCCTTTCATCGGCGTAGCCAATTCCTTTAACGAGGTAATTCCCGGCCATCTGCACCTTCGCAGCGTCACCGAAGCTGTCAAGCAGGGCATCTGGGCAGCCGGAGGCGTTCCCTTTGAGTTCGGAGGCATCGGCGTCTGCGACGGCCTGGCCATGAACCATGAAGGCATGCGCTTTTCCCTGGCGAGCCGCGAGATCGTCGCCGACGAGATCGAGGTCATGGCCCGCGCTCACGCCTTCGACGGGCTGGCGCTGGTCCCCAGCTGCGACAAGGTCGTCCCCGGCATGATGATGGGCGCGCTCAGGGTCAACATCCCCGCTATCGTAGTCAGCGGCGGTCCGATGCTGGCCGGCGACCTGGATGGCACCAAGGTCGATCTGCACAACGTTTTCGAGGCCGTGGGCGCAACGCTCACCGGCAAGATGAGTGAAGAGGAATTAATCCGCATGGAGGACTGCGCCTGCCCTGGTTGTGGCTCCTGCGCCGGCCTCTTCACCGCCAACTCGATGAACTGCCTGACCGAGGCGCTGGGGCTGGCCCTGCCGGGGAACGGCACCATCCCCGCGGTTCACGCGGCCCGCATCAGGCACGCCCGCGAGACCGGCCGGCGCGCTGTCGAACTGGCGCTGGAAGGCCTCAAGCCCCGCGACATCGTCGATTCCCGTGCGGTCATCAACGCCCTCGCGGTCGATTCCTCAATGGGCTGTTCCACCAATACAGCTTTGCACATCGCCGCCATCGCCCACGAGGCGGGAGTCGGCTTCAGCCTGGCCGAGGTCAACGAGATAACGGCGCGGACACCGCACCTTTGCTCCTTGAGCCCAGCCGGCGTCCATCATATGGAAGACCTGCACCGGGCGGGCGGAGTCCAGGCGCTGATGAAAACCCTGCTCGACGCCGGCAAACTCGACGGTTCGGCCACTACTGTTTCGGGCAAGACCCTGGACGACCAGCTGGCGGGAGCGCGAGTTACGGATACCGCTGTCATCCGTTCCATAGATGACGCTTATCATCCCACCGGCGGCCTGGCAGCCCTTTTCGGCAACCTCGCTCCCAACGGCTCGGTGGTCAAGGAATCAGCGGTCCTGCCGGAGATGCTCAAGCTGCGCGGCCCCGCGATCGTCTTCGAGAGCGAGCAGGAGGTCGAAGATGCGCTGGAGGCAGGAAAGATCACTCCCGGCTGTGTCGTTGTCATCCGTTATCAGGGACCGAAGGGCGGTCCGGGAATGCCGGAGATGCTGACTCCAACGGCTGCCATTGCCGGAGCAGGGCTCGACCACGCTGTCGCCCTGATCACAGACGGCCGCTTCTCCGGAGCTACCCGTGGCGCCAGCATCGGCCACGTCTCACCGGAGGCTTTTGACGGCGGTCCCATCGCGCTGATCCACGACGGCGATGAGATAGAAATCGATATTCCGGGTAGAACTCTTGATCTGCTGGTGGACGAGGAAGAACTGGCAAAGCGCGCTGCCGCATGGAAGCCGCGGGAACCGCGCTACCAGACAGGATTCCTGTCCAGATATGTTAAGCTAGTGCACGGCGCTGAGCGAGGCGCCGTTGTGGAATAGCATCAGAAACGGGACGGAACAGGGCAAGTAACCGAATCGGGGTTTTTTGAAGGGCTCGGAAGCGATAATCGAATCTTTGAAGACGGCCGGGGTCGAGGTCGTCTTCGGCCTGCCCGGAGGCATGGTGATCCCGCTCTACGACGCCCTCTACGATTCCGATCTGAAGCATTACCTGGTCCGCCACGAACAGGGCGCCGCCCACATGGCCGACGGTTATGCCCGTGCGACCGGTAAGGTCGGCGTCTGCATAGCCACCAGCGGCCCCGGCGCCACCAACCTGGTCACCGGCATCGCCAACGCCTATATGGATTCCACGCCCATGGTCGCCATCACCGGCCAGGCCCGCAGCGACCTCATCGGAACCGACGCCTTCCAGGAAGCCGACATCACCGGCATCACCGAGCCGATCGTCAAGCACAGCTACCTGATCAAGAATCCGAAGGACATCCCCCGTATCTTCAAGGAAGCTTTCTATATCGCCTCCACGGGCAGGCCGGGGCCGGTCCTGATCGACATCCCCGCCGACATGCAGCTGGCGGAGATCGACTACAAACCCGCGGGCAAGATCAACCTGCCCGGCTACAAGCCGACCCTCAAGGGCCACAGGAAGCAGATCATCACCGCCGCCAAAGCGATCGCGGCCGCAGAGAAGCCGGTATTTTACGCCGGCGGCGGCATCATCACCTCAGGGGCCGAGAAAGAGCTGCTGGCCATCGCCAAGCTGATGAAGATCCCGGTCACGACCACTCTGATGGGGCTGGGCTGTTTCCCCGAAGACAACGACCTTTCACTGGGCATGCTCGGCATGCACGGAACCGGTTACGCCAACTACGCAGTCACCCATTCCGACCTGCTGATCGGGGTCGGCGCCCGCTTCGATGACCGGGTCACCGGCAAACTGGCGACTTTCGCCCGCCACGCCAAAAAAATACATATCGACATGGATCCGGCCGAGATCAGCAAGAACATCGCCATCGACATCCCCATCGTCGGTGACGCCAGGGACGTTCTCGCCGGCATCCTCGCCGAGCTCAAAAAGATGAAGCGTGATCCGAAGAAGACCGCGGCATGGATGGACCAGGTCATCGCCTGGAAGAAAAAACACCCGCTCCATTACAAGGATGAAAAGGGCTCGATCATGCCCCAGTACGTGATCGAGGAGGTCAATCGCATAACCAAAAGCGAAGCCATCCTCTGCACCGATGTCGGCCAGCACCAGATGTGGTCGGCGCTGTTCTACAAACACATCAAGCCGCGGCACTGGATCAGTTCCGGAGGCCTGGGCACGATGGGTTTCGGTTTTCCGGCGGCCATCGGCGCCAAGGTCGGCTGCCCCGACAAAACCGTCATCGACATAGCCGGCGACGGCAGCTTCCAGATGAACATCCAGGAGCTGGCTACGGCTGTCTGCTACGATATTCCGGTCGTAGTCTGCATCCTCAACAATGGATTTTTAGGGATGGTCAGGCAGTGGCAGGAACTCTTCTGGAGCAAGCGCTACTCAGAGACTGTCATATCGTGTCAACCTGATTTTGCCGCCGTGGCCGAAGC
>JAUSDE010000060.1 GCA_030650885.1 Thermoleophilia bacterium | reverse complement strand
ATCTTTTTGAAGCGATAAAAATGGCTGCTGAAGAAATGGGAAAAAATGTTACTGATACGTGGGAACAAATCATTGAGGATAAGGACGGAGAGCAAATAGCTCTTTATTTGTATTATGACTTAGTCCTTAAAAAAGAAATATCAAAAACAATCATAGCGCAGCACTTTGCCAATATCCTCGATGAAAATCAGTTTGAACATCTTGAAGAAGATGAATCCTTATCCTATTTGCTTAATGCTATAAATTATGCAGCCGCATGAAATACTGATATCAGATGATGAAATAGAATTTGCTGAGCAAATACTATTTGGTCAAACGGGTATTTTTGACGATGAGCGAAAAGAGTTTATAAAGAATATAGAAACTATTGATCTTCAAGCAGTACCAGGAAGCGGGAAAACAACAGCCCTCCTAGCGAAACTCCTTATCCTTGAGAGGTTTCTCCCATTCGATGATGGCTCCGGTATTTTAGTTATTTCCCACACAAACGCGGCCATAGATGAAATTAGAGATAAAATTGGGGCGTACTGCCCAAGGTTGTTTTCTTACCCTAACTACATTGGGACAATTCAAAGTTTTGTGGACAAATATCTGGCACTCCCATACTACGTAAATAAATATGGCCAGAAACCCTATCGAATCGATAACGAAATATATGATGAAAAAGTTATCAAATATTACGAGGCATTATCTTCCACTTATGGCATGAGAGCCTGGCTTGACAGACAAAATGATCCGTTGATTATTTTGAAAAAGATTAGATTAGACCAAGAAGAGAATTTAATCCCGGCTCTTAACAAAGTTGAAGCAGATTTCCCCCTAACAGATAAAACGGGACGATCCTATTTGGGTATTAAAAAGATGAAAACTGATTTATTGGAATGGGGATATCTTCATTTCGATGACGCTTACTATCTAGCGAGCAAATATCTAAGTGAATATCCTAGTCTCATAGAGATACTGCGTAAAAGGTTCAAGTACGTCTTTGTTGATGAAATGCAGGACATGGATAAGCACCAACATGATCTATTGGAAAAGATATTTTTTCACGAAGAGGTCATATTCCAGAGGATCGGCGATAAGAATCAAGCAATATTCTCTCCAGGAGTGGTCATGCTAGACATGATATGGCAAGGGAGAGACAACACCTTGTCATTAATAGGAAGCCACAGGTTGTCACCGAGGATAGCAGAAACTGTCAAATATTTTGGATTGGAATATTTGGAAATAGAAGGTCGCAAGACCAACGATGATGGTACTGAAATAGATATAAAACCCCACATGATAATTTATGACGAGGGGACTATTACTCATGTTTTAGAAGAATTTACAAAAATAGTCGAGGCATTACAGCAGGCAGGGGCCATACCTGGAAAATTATTACATCCAGTAAAAGCAATAGGTTGGCGAGCCGAACACGATGATGCGGATAAATATGGCATCAAGGATTATCACAATGAGTATGAAAGATCATTACATAGGAAGAGGATAGATTTTCCAACTCTAATGAGCTACATAAGTATGTATGACAAAGAAACAGGCTCACTCCAACCATTGAGATGCAATATTATTAATGCTCTACTTACCGTTCTTAGGCTAGAACAAATGTTTGATGAGAATGGTAGGGCATGTACGAGGAGAGGTCTGCTCAATCATTTAAGAGAAGAATTTCCAGAACGGTATGAGGAATTCAAATTAAAATTATACGAATGGTCAATTGGTGCTTATTCCGGAAATGTCGAAGCAGTGCATGAAGCAATGAAGGGTTACTTGCCTACATTTTTTAGTGAAGTATTCGGATTGGAAACGCTGAAAGACGAATCACTAGAATTCATTAACTCAAACGCACGCGAAGAAATTTTTGTGGACGAGGCGGCAATTGGAAGAAGCAACGTTTTTACAGGTGAAAATGAAATTGAGGTTGAAATTGGTACAGTACATTCAGTAAAAGGTGAAACACATACAGCGACATTATACCTAGAGACTTACTATCAGGGGCGGGAAGCTTATGAATCAAAGAGGCTCTCAAAGCAGTTTTCGAAAGAGAAATTCGATGATACACGAGTGCATCACAGGCAATCGGTGAAAATGATTTACGTTGGCTTCTCGCGGCCAAGTTATTTGCTTTGTTTTGCAGTACATAAGGATAGAATTCCAGAGATCGTCGATGAGGAATGGGTAATAATAGATCTCTCAATGCAATAAGTGCCTTATTTACCGCTTTTTCTAGCTGATGGAGGACTAAAAGGTTCGAATAGCTAACGATAACGTCCAAAATTCTTGACAGAACAGAGCTATGTGAGAAAATGAATGAGGACTAACCTAGGCGGAAAAGGAAGGCTTAGGAGGTCAAGCGGAGATCCTCTGAATGTGCCGATTGAGGCTATTTAAAAGGAAAATATCGTCTTTGAGAGTGTTTGAATAGCGACGCAGGTGGTCTACCATCTCTTTTTACTCCAGAATGAAATTCCCTTCCAGGCTCTTCTCCTGATGCAGACGGCAGCTGTCTTCCATTCTCCACTCTGGCATGGCTGGTTTCAAATTAAGAAGAGTTAAGCGACGTGATGGAGATAGTCCTAGGGAGCCGGTGTCGGCGTTGGTTTGCCAGCTTTTCCGGCTCCATACTTCTGGTCGATCTGCCGGCGGATATCCTCGATCGGAGTTCCGTTCTTTCTTCCCTGAAGCACATACAGTGCTTCGTCTACGCAGAGGCTTCAACCGGCGCCGTGATTGCTGAACTTGATCTCGTCTCCCCTGATTGAGGAAATGAAGCAGTCCTGCAGGCTTTCATGCTTGGCGCTGTCCCCACATCCGCAATAACAGGGAATCCTGGCGAACTCTTCTGAGTAATCGATTGCCGCCATATATGCCTTGGCAGTTTCGGGAGGAGCAGAGGGATCGTTCACGTAAGAAGGTAGACCGTATTTGGCTGATTTGCTGTCATCAGTTCCGCATCCGGCTTGCCAGATGCCCAGGGAGGCCATTAACAGCACGGCCAGAAGAAGGACTGTCGCAGTACCGGCCCGGCTCACGTTTCCCCGGTTCATCAGGACTCGTCGACGCCGGGAGTGATTCGATAGGCGTCAAAAACGGTGTCGATGCCCTTGATCGTTTCGAGCACAGTATCCAGCAGTTTTGCGTCACCGATCTCGACTACGAAGCGGTCTTTGACCATATGGTCTGGCATGGTACTCAACTGAGCGGATACTATGTTGATGCCGGATTCGCTTAACGTGCGTGAGATATCTTCGAGCAGGCGGCTGCGGTCCATGGCTTCGATCTGGAACTCCGCCCGGAAAGCTTTTTCCGATGCACCCTTCCATGCGACTTCGATGAAACGCTCGCCAGACCGCAGCGTCAATGCTTTTGCATTGGGACAGTCCTTGCGATGGATGCTGACGCCCTTGCCCAGGGAAATATATCCGACGATCTTGTCTCCCGGCAGAGGCTTGCAGCACTTTGCCAGCCGCACGCCGACGTCGCTTACGCCGTCAACGCTGATGCCAAGCTCTTTCGGAGGCGCCGTGGCCGAACGTTCGCGGGCGGGAATAGTCGATTTGGTCACCACTGATGGAATTTCGCCGGCGCCATCAAGCTGATGGGTGATCTTGGTCAGAACCTGTTGTGGCGATGTCTTGCCTGTGCCCAGGCTGACGTAAAGATCCTCTGCCTTGAGGAATCCCATCGATCTGGTCAGTTCCGAGAAGGCCGGCGATGCGACAATCTTCTGGCTGGCGAGACCCTTACGCCGCAGCGCCTCCTGAAGCAGCTCGCGACCGATATGCTCTGAATCCTGGCGGCGCTCTTTTTTGAACCACTGGCGGATCTTGTTTCGCGCCCGGCTCGTCTTGACAAAATTCAGCCAGTCGCGCGAAGGGCCCTGACTCGACTTCGAGGTCAGGATCTCGAGGAAATCTCCACTGTGTAGCGTGTGCTGCAACGGTACGATGCGTCCGTTGACCTTGGCGCCGACGCAATGGTGGCCGACATCGGTATGCACCGCGTAGGCGAAATCAACCGGCGTCGAACCGGAGGCCAGGCTTACGACCTCGCCTTTTGGCGTGAACACATAGACCTCTTCCTCGAACAGGTCGATTCGCAGGGTCTTCATGAACTCCTTGGGATCCTCCGTCTCGCTCTGCCATTCCATCATCTGCCTGAGCCAGGCGAGTTTGTCATCCGTCTGTTCCTTGGACTTTTTCGATTTGCTGGTTTCCTTGTAGAGCCAGTGTGCGGCGATGCCGTACTCTGCCGTCTGGTGCATCTTCTGGGTGCGGATCTGGATTTCCAGTGGTTTGCCCTGAGGCCCGATCACGGTCGTATGCAATGAACGGTACATGTTGAACTTGGGCATGGCGATGTAATCCTTGAAACGCCCTGGCATCGGTTTCCACAAGGAATGGATGATGCCGAGCGCGCCGTAACAGTCCTTCACGGTGTCCACGAGAACCCTCATCGCGGTAAGGTCATAGATCTCGTTGAACTCCTTGCCGCGTTTGACCATTTTCGTATAGATGCTGTAGAAATGCTTGGCGCGTCCCTCGATGTCAGACTGGATTCCGACCTTGTCGAGTTCGACCTTGAGGTATTCCGCCACCTGGGCTACATAAGTCTCGCGGTCGGCGCGGCGAGTCGCGACCATCTGCTGTAACTCGGAATATTTACGAGGATGAAGCGCCGCGAATGCCAGGTCTTCCAGCTCCCACTTGATGCTGTAGATACCGAGGCGGTGCGCCAGCGGGGCGTAGATCTCGAGGGTTTCCTTGGCCTTCTGGATCTGCTTCTGCTTGTCCATATAGCAGATCGTTCGCATGTTATGCGTGCGGTCCGCCAGCTTGATCAGGATCACACGGATATCCTTGGCCATGGCGACGATCATCTTGCGAAGGTTGTCGGCCTGCTCTTCCTCTTCGCTCTTGAGAGAGACTTTCTGCAGCTTGGTGAGGCCATCTACAAGGTCGGCTACTTCCTCGCCGAACATCTCACGGATGTTGGTAACCGTCGTAGGAGTGTCCTCGACAACATCATGCAGCAGCGCCGCGGCGATGGTGACGCTGTCGAGTTTGAGATCGGCGCAGATGCGGGCGGTTCCCAGGGGGTGGTAGATGAAATCCTCGCCGCTCTTGCGGAAGCGGCCCTTGTGCTGCGCTTTTGAAAATACGAATGCCCGCGTGATCAGGTCACGGTCAAAATCGGGATTATATTCGGAGATAGCCTCGAACAGGTCCTGAAGAGCTGCCTCTTCGGCCCCTAGATC
>JAUSDE010000030.1 GCA_030650885.1 Thermoleophilia bacterium | reverse complement strand
TCAACAGGAAAAAGGCAGTCAGGCAGGCGAGGAGGATAAGAGGTTTTAAGGTCGTGTGCGTGGTTGATTCCTTTACAGCTGCCGGGTCAGCCGGCGCCCGCAAAATATCGGTTGATATAGTCTCTTAGAAGTTATATTTATTTCGCCGCATCACCTGTCATTACCTTCAATTTATGGATGGAAGCAGCAGTGGATCAATGAAAGGGAATCGCGGTTCGAGAGCGGTTCAGCGGTTCTGAGAGCGGTTCAGCGGTCCAGGAGGGGGCGCAGGGCTTTGCCGGTCTGGGACTTGCGTTTTTTTATGAGCTCTTCGGGGGTGCCGGTAGCGACGACATAGCCGCCTTCGTCCCCGCCTTCAGGGCCGAGATCGATGATGTGGTCGGCGCACTTGATGACATCAAGGTTGTGCTCGATGACGACTACGGTGTTGCCGGCGTCGACCAGCCGCTGCAGGACCTCCAGCAGCTTCTCGATGTCGGCGAAATGCAGTCCGGTCGTCGGTTCGTCAAGGATATAAAGCGTATTGCCCGTGGCGACCTTGTTGAGCTCGGACGAAAGCTTGACCCTCTGGGCCTCGCCACCGGACAGGGTGGTGGCAGGCTGTCCGAGGCGGATGTAACCGAGGCCGACGTCGACCAGGGTCTGCATCCGGCGGGCGATGCGCGGTATCGCCTCGAAGAATTCCAGGGCATCTGCGACACTCATGTCCAGGACCTCTGAGATGTTCTTACCCTTGAAGCGCACTTCCAGGGTCTCGCGGTCGTAACGCTTTCCCTTACAGACCTCACAGGGTACATATATATCGGGCAGGAAGTGCATCTCGATCTTGATTGTACCGTCGCCGCGGCAGGCTTCACAGCGGCCGCCGCGCACGTTGAAGCTGAATCTGCCGGGCTTGTAGCCACGGACCCGCGCTTCAGGAGTTACTGCAAACAGCTGGCGGATGTGGTCGAAGACGCCGGTATAGGTCGCGGGGTTGGAGCGGGGTGTCCGGCCGATTGGAGACTGGTCGATGTTGATGATCTTGTCCAGCTGTTCGGTGCCCTCGATACTGTCGTGGGCTCCGGGTGCGGCCTTGGCGCGATAAACGGCGGCGGCGAGCGAGCGATAAAGGACGTCGTTGATCAGCGTCGACTTCCCCGAACCCGAGACTCCGGTGACGCAGACGAATCTGCTGACAGGTATTTCCACATCGATGGATTTGAGGTTGTGCTCTCTGGCGCCGCGGATGACGATGCTACCGTTGTTGTGAACACGGCGCTCCGGGACGGGAATGGTGCGTTTGCCGTTGAGATAGGCGGCAGTGAGGCTGTTTTTCGATTTCAGGATCTTCTCCGGCGGCCCTTCGGCAATCACCTCTCCCCCAAGCTCGCCCGCCCCCGGGCCCATATCGACTATATAGTCGGCTTCGCGCATGGTCTCCTCGTCGTGCTCCACGACGATGACAGTGTTGCCAAGATCGCGCAGGCGGTGCAGGGTGTCGATAAGTTTGCGGTTGTCGCGCTGGTGGAGGCCAATGCTGGGCTCGTCAAGGATGTACAGGACTCCCATCAGGCTGGAGCCGATCTGCGTGGCCAGACGGATGCGCTGGCCCTCGCCGCCAGAAAGCGTACCGGCCTTGCGGTCGAGAGTCAGGTATCCTACGCCCACGTTGTCGAGGAAGTTCAGCCGCTCCCTGATCTCCTTGATGATGCGGCCTCCGATCAGCTTCTCGGTCTCGGATAATTCGAGGGCGGCAAGGAACTTCTGCGAATTCCTGATGGGCATGTTCGCAAGGTCGTGGATATTCGTATCGCCCACCGTGACAGCAAGGCTTTCCGCCTTGAGCCGCGCGCCCTTGCAGACGGGGCAGGGATGCATTGCCATCAGCTGTGAGATCCTGTCGCGCGCCATCGTCGATTCGGTCTCAAGATACCGGCGCTGGAGATTGGGGATGATGCCCGTGAGGATCCTGCTGGAGCGGCGGCCACGACGTTTCTTCTGCACCGCTTCGTCCGGGCCGTAGAGTATGAGCTGCTGGTCTTCGGGCTCCAGATCCTGGAAGGGCGTGTCGAGGCTGATTCCGTATGACCTGGACATCATCCTGATGACATGCCGGAATCCGCTGCTCCAGGGGAGAATGTTGGCCTGTCGCAGGCTCTTGCTCTTGTCGGGGATCAATAGATCGACGTCGATCTCTTCCTGGAAGCCGAGGCCGGTGCAATGCTCGCAGGCTCCGTAGGGGCTGTTGAATGAAAAGATTCTGGGAGCCAGCTCGGCCAGGCTTACGTTGCAGTCAGGGCATGCGAACTGCTCGCTGTAAGTCGTAGTTTCTCCCTCAGCTGTCTCGATATTGACCAGGCCACCGGAAAGCGCGCCGGCGGTCTCCACGGAATCGGCTAGCCGGTGTCGGATATCGCCTTTGAGGACGAGGCGATCGACGATAACGGCAATGTTATGTTTCGTGTTCTTGTCGAGCTTGATGTCTTCGTCGAGCAGGCGGATATCACCATCCACCTGAATACGGGTGAAGCCGTCGCGCCGGACCTGTTCGATCAGGTCACGGTATTCGCCCTTGCGGCCGCGGATCAGCGGCGCTACCACCATGAATCGCGTGTCAGATGGCATATCCAGGATGCGGTCTACGATCTGCTGCTGCGACTGGGCCGAGATCAGCTTGCCGCAATTCGGGCAGTGTGGCTTGCCGATGCGGGCATATAGCAACCGCAGGTAGTCATAGATCTCAGTGACAGTGCCCACAGTGGAACGAGGGTTCTTGCTGATGGCGCGCTGATCGATGGATATGGCCGGGGACAGGCCCTCGATGCTGTCGATGTCGGGCTTCTGCATCTGGCCCAGAAACTGGCGGGCGTAGGCGGAAAGCGATTCGACATAGCGGCGCTGGCCCTCGGCGTAGATGGTGTCGAAGGCCAGGGAGCTCTTGCCCGAGCCGGAAAGGCCGGTGATGACGATCATCTTGTCGCGCGGGAGCCGGAGCGAGATGTTCTTGAGATTATGCTCGCGGGCTCCGGATATGACTATTTCGTTGGACATAGATTAATTATAGGGAACTGGGCGGACGGTTTCTTTTTTTGGAGGGAGATGGATGTTGTGCGGGACAAATGACCCTGAATATCAGGGACATTCGACACTTGTCCCGTATGCCCTCCGGGATTCATTATTAACATAACTTAATAATGTCCCATCATTCTGGTGACATTTTTAACTCGGGAAAGGGAACAGGAGATCGACCAACGGATTGCAGGTTCCTTCCGACCTTCCTTTCAAAAGAGCCCCGTGGAGGAAATTGATGTCATTTTCCTGCCAGGGCTAATCCGAATGTCAACCGCTCAAAAGAAGGGGGTAGACTATCAAGAAACTGCTTAAAGACGCAAGATTAGTTGCACCAAAAGATAGTCGCAACAATCACTCAAGGGAGCAAGTATGAGTACAAAGCACAAGAGACGTATCAAATACCTGGCGTTTACTCTGGTGCCTGCCCTGTTGATAGTCCTGACGGTCCTCATCCCCACCATGTCTATGGGCCTGGCGGATCCGCAGGTGCCTGCGGAATATTTGACTTGCACGGAGTGTCACAATGACACGACGTTGATCACTGGCAAAGTTGCTCAGTGGGAAGAGTCCGGGCATGGAACCGGCACCGCATTCATGGAGGAAGGTCCAAATAAAAGCTGCGCCGGCTGTCACTCCGGTGGCGGTTTCAGCGCAATGATAGCCGCGGGGCAGAAGCCTAACACGGTCCCGGCTGGCGATCCCGACCCGACTCGCCAGAACTGCCGCGCCTGTCACCAGACCCACGAGACCTATACGGGTGCCGACTGGGCTCTGGAGACTGTCGCGCCGGTAAGCTTCTACATGCTGCCCGGCAAGACGTTTGACGGAGGCGAAGGCAACCTGTGCGCCAACTGCCATCA
>JAUSDE010000038.1 GCA_030650885.1 Thermoleophilia bacterium | reverse complement strand
TCTTCTCGATCAGCTTGAGGACGGGCCATGGCCGAGCTTTGTCACCGACCTCAAGGGACTGGCGCAGACGAAGCCTTCGGTAGCGCAACTTCTCGGCCAGCTCGAAAAGTCCTACAACGACCGCTGGAACTACTGGACTGGCACCGTGCTGAACCTGAAGGGCTACGGAGGCGGCGTGCTCGCACGCTATTCCGACGTCGGCGACCTGTTCCCGCAAGTGGCTCAGTTCCACACGGTGAGGGTCATCGAGCCACCAGGCTATGTTTATTCCACCAGGGCTTTGCGCGAACTCTGCGATATCAGCGAAGAGCACAGCGCCGGCATCCTCCAGCTCCACGGCATGACCGGCGATGTGCTCATGCTTGGCTCAGACAACGAGACCACCCATACCGCCGGCGAGGCGCTGATGGAGAAGGGATGGGATATCGGGGGATCCGGCGGAGGCATGCGTACGATCAGCTGCTGCATAGGCCCCGCCCGCTGCGAGCTGACTTGCTACGACACCCTGGGGCTGACAAAATTCCTGACTGACACCTTCATCAACGAGCTGCACCGGCCGGAGTTTCCTTACAAGTTCAAGTTCAAGCTTTCCGGCTGCGCCAACGACTGCGCCGGTTCTATGATGCGCTCAGACATGCCGATCATCGGCACCTGGCGCGACGACATCAAAATCAACCAGGAGGAAGTTGCCCGCTTCATTGGGCAGCCTGGCGCCGACTATATAGAGGACAACGTGCTCGACCGCTGTCCGACCCGCTGCATGCGCCTGATTGGCACCAGCCTCGCCATCGACGACGATAACTGCGTCCACTGCATGCATTGCATAAACGTCATGCACTCTGCCCTCGCACCCGGCGACGACCGCGGAGTGACCCTGCTAATAGGCGGCAAACGGACTCTCAAGATCGGCGACATGATGAGTTCGATGCTGGTGCCGTTCATGAAGATGAGGACGCCAGAGGACTGGCTGGCACTGACGGAGCTGGTTCGACGTATCTGGGATTTCTGGACCGACAACGCCCTCGATCACGAGCGGGTTGGCGAGTTCATCGACCGCATCGGCATGGGCTCGTTCCTGGACGGCGTCGGCATCGCTCCTGACCCTCAGATGGTGCGCGAGCCTCGCGCAAACTCCTACATCAAATTCGAGGAATATGCACCGCCGCGCCTGGCTGGCGAGCCCCACGAGACACCTCAAGTGCTGGACAAGGAAGTGATCGGGTTCGAAGCAGCTGGCGCATCTGATACACAGGATGCCGGCGCAACCGGCACGGAAACGGACAGCAAGCCGAGCGGGGGAGTCTGATATGTCCGATCAACCCCCCATGGCCCCGCGCAACAACGGCGCCCCCGACTTCAAGCCGCTTCTTCATCCCGCCATGGCGCGCAATTACGGCCGCTGGAAAGACCACCAGATTCTTGGCCGGGGAGTCTACAGGCACATCGCGGAAAACGGCGAAGAACTTTTCACCGTCAGGGCCGGCTCGCCGCGCATGCTCAGTGTCCACAAGGTCAGGCGCATCTGCGATATCGCTGACAAATATTGCGAGGGGCATCTGCGCTTCACCACGCGCAACAACATCGAGTTCCTGCTGACGAATCCAGATGACGTAGAGCCGCTCATCCGCGAAATCGAGGATATCCTGGAGATGCCTGTCGGCGGTACTGGCCATTCCATATCCAACATTCTGCACACACAGGGCTGGCTGCACTGCAATCTTCCCGGAACCGACGCATCCGGCTCGGTCAAGGCGATCATGGATACTCTCATCGAAGAGTTCAGGGCCACCGACCTGCCCCAGAGGCTGAAGATCTCGGCATCATGCTGCCAGATAAACTGTGGCGCCCACGCCGATATCGCCGTCATCCTGCAGCATCATCATCCGCCAAAGCTCGATCATGAACGCATCCGCTCCTGCGAACTTCCCAAGGTGGTAACTATCTGCCCGGTCGCCGCAATCAGGCCGGCGCGTCACGACGGCCGCGACACCGTCGAAGTGGTGGAGGAGAAGTGCATGTACTGCGGTGCCTGCCATGGACAGTGCGCCGGTCTCGAGATCCGTGACGCCGAAACCGACACGCTCGCCATCTGGGTCGGAGGCAAGTCCGCCAATACCCGCAAGGGTCCGTCTTTCATGAGGCTGGCAACCTTCGGTCTCCCGAACAATCCGCCCCGCTGGCCTGAAGTGAGCGGCGCCGTGCGCCGGGTCGTCGACGCCTGGAAAGACGGAGCCCGCGAATACGAACGAGTCGGCGAGTGGATCGAGCGGGTAGGCTGGAAGCATTTCTTCGAAGCAACCGGCTTCGAGTTCACCAAGTATCACATCGATAACTATCGCTTTGCCCGGACCACTTTCAACACCTCGTCGCAGGTGCGGCGCTAAGCGCCGGGTGCAGGCGCCGAATGAGCGAAAACCTTCTGCAAGCTCTCCAGGAGCGCCTGCTTCCTCATCTCGACAGCGGAGTCTGCCCGATCTACGTCCGGCGCATGCCACCGTGCAGGAATGCCTGCCCCAGCAGCGAGGACATCCGGGGCCACCTGACCAGGGTCGCGCAATCACAGCTGCGCGGCCGGGACCTGGAGGAATCGCTCGACGAAGCCTGGCGCATCATCGCCGACAAGAATCCATTCCCGGCAGTGATCGGGCGCATATGCCCCCATCCGTGCGAGAATGCCTGTAACCGCAGAATGCATGACTGGCCGCTGGCAATCCATAGCATAGAGCGGTTCGTCGGCGACCGAGGCATCGAGCGGGGCCTGATATTGCACCGCCTGGCGCCCGCCGGATCAGCCAATCGGCGCGTCGCCGTGATCGGCGCCGGGCCTTCAGGCTTCTCCTGTGCATATCAGCTTGCCCGGCGAGGCTACTCCGTCACAGTGTTCGAGGCTGCAGACAAGCCGGGCGGCATGCTGAGGCGAGCCGTCCCCGCCTACCGCCTGCCACCGGAGATCCTTGAAGCTGAGATCGGGAATATTCTCCGCCTGGGTGTCGAGGTTCGATATGGAATGCACCTGGGCTCGGAAATAACAATCGAGCAGCTTCGTTCAGAGCACGATGCCGTCTACATCGCTATCGGCGCGCACAAAAGCATTCGACTGGAGATAGACGGAGAAGATCTGCCGGGAGTACAGTCAGCGCTCGATTTCCTGCAGCAGGTGAATGAAGGCGCGAGCCCGGATCTCCATGGAAAAAAAGTGCTGGTGACAGGTGGGGGAAACGCAGCCGTAGACGCCGCCAGATGTGCCCGCTGGCTTGGAGCCGAGGTCTCTCTATCTTATCGCCGCACGCGCTTTGATATGCCCGCTATCCCCGCTGAAATCACGGCGGCGGAGGCCGAGGGCGTCCAGATCGTTCCCCAGTCCATCCCCCGTCATATCAATGCAGATGATATTCACGAAGGCGCTGACCCGAACGCCGGTGCTTCAGGCGGCATCTCGGCTTCTGGCGACAATACCAATCCCGGCAACCCCCGTCTGCGCATAACGATGATGAGGACAGAGCCCGGAGAACCCGATTCAAGCGGCAGGAGGCGGCCTGTCCCGGTCGTAGGCAGTGATGAGCATCTGTCAGCTGACTTCGTGATTGTAGCCATCGGACAGAAACCGGACCTTGCCGCTAACCAGCCGTTTGCCACAGGATCAGTCGAACTGCCACATAACCCTGTCCAGGCATTATCAACCCCTGGAGTCTTCGCCGGCGGCGATATGCTGGGGCCTGACTTCGCGACCACCGCCATCGGCCATGGAAGAAAGGCGGCAGCGGCGATCCACGAATTTCTAAACGGGCTCACTTACCGCGAACCGCATGTGCCACGCCCCATCGATGCTCGAGAGATGAAGCTCGACTACTATCTCCACCTGAAGCGTAATGACCAGGCCGAGCTGCCGTCGGAGGAGCGGTCGGGTGATTTCCGG
Organism: Thermoleophilia bacterium; assembly: GCA_030650885.1. Taxonomy (GTDB): domain Bacteria; phylum Actinomycetota; class Thermoleophilia; order BMS3ABIN01; family BMS3ABIN01; genus JACRMB01. Next base: position 11,343 of record JAUSDE010000038.1, on the reverse strand, counting down.
GAAGTTGTCCTTCCTCTCACCGCCGAACAGGCGCTCGCAGAGAGCCGTCGCTGCCTGAGCTGCGGCCTGTGCCTGTTATGCGACCGTTGCCGTATCTATTGCCCCAGGGAAGCGATCAGCAAGGATATCTCACGTCCCCAGGGCCTGAATATGTTCACCGACTATACCCGCTGCAGCGGCTGCACCATCTGCTCGATGACCTGTCCCTGCCATTACATCGAGATGGGTTTCCGCAGCTGACCCCGACTCTCTGTCTATTGCGCCATCGGTCAACTCTGCTGAGCGAAAGCTGGCGTGGCTTGTTTGACACCGGCAGTCGGCGATTATACGATATCGCGCGGGGCGGCTAAATAGTGCGCCAAACGTTTTTCGGTGCACGGCACAGGTATTCTCCGTATTGTTTCCAACCATTGCCTCCATGGGACTTTCACGGCAGAAATACAACTACTATTTATTGAGGAAGGAGTGACTGAAGTGAAATTTGGATTATTGATAACGGAAGGGCCTTATCAGCACGAGGCATCGGACAGCGCCTACCAGTTCGCCAAGGCTGCACTGGCCAAGGGCCACGAGATCCTGCGGATTTTCTTCTACTCGGATGGCGTGCTCAACTCCACCAAGCTGATGGATCCCCAGGCGGATGATCGCCACATCCAGAAGCAGTGGACCGAGCTGTCGACCAGCAACAACATCGATGTTATCGTCTGCGTGGCCGCAGCCAAGCGGCGTGGCATCAACGATGACGTAATCGCCGATGGCTTCAAGATCGGCGGTCTCGGGATGCTTACAGAACTTGCGATCGAGGCGGACCGCCTCGTTGAATTCAGAGCCTAAGGAAGAGGTGAATAACAGTGAGTGATGAAATGGCAAAACTTATGGTCGTTTTCCGCACGTCTCCGTACGGCACGATCTATTCTTTTGAAGGCCTGGAGAACGTGCTGATCATGGGCGCGTACGACCAGGATGTCAGCGTGCTTTTCATCGACGATGGCGTGCTCGCCATCAAGAAGGGCATGGACAACTCCAGCACCGGAATCAAGGACTTCTCACCGACCTTCCGGGCTCTGGAAGCCTATGATATCGAAAAGATCTTCATCGACAGGACGTCCATGGAATCCCGCGGGCTAAAGCTCGAGGACCTGGTCATCGAACCCGAGATCATCGAGGCCGACGCGGTCGAGAAGATGATGGAGGAACAGAAGAACTTCTTCATGTTCTAGAAAGGAGCGGCATGCTTCACCTGATAAATAAATCACCGTTTGAATCGATGTCACTTGAGGATTGCCTCAAGTACGCAAATAAGGGCGCCTCGATCCTTCTTTACGAGGATGGCATCTACGCGGCCATGCCTGGCACCGCTGTCTCAGAAAGGATGGCCGGTGTCACCGCCGACTACAAGGTCTATGCCCTCAAGGAGGACATGATGCTGCGCGGCGTCGACAAGGTCATGGACGGCGTAACCGAGATCGACTACGCCGGCTTCGTAGGCCTGGTTGAGGAGAGCAAAACCGCTTCCTGGTAAACAAGTGAGGCAAACTGTACGAAACATAGCTTCATAAGGAAGTACCAGCGGGACACGTACATAGCTTAATCAGTGAATCAGGGCCACATTATTTAATGGAAATTAGATAATGTGGCCCTTTCTGATTTCCCCAGCAGCTTCCAGCCAGATGTACGACTGAACAAAGAAACGAATGGTCGCGATTTTCATAGCGATCATTCGTTTCTTTGGTTTAATTCATGGAAAACCCTGCAATACAAGTCAATCACGACACCCGCAAATTTGTGAAAAATATCAGGGATATTTAAGTCAAAAAATAGTCACATTTGTGGTATTCAGAAATATTCACTTCTGCCGATAATGAAACCGCCCAAAAGCCGCCCGAAAACCCGGGTGTTGGTGCAGAATAGCAACAAAAAAAGGCTTACTTTTGAAAGAACGATTCATACAGTTCCGCACACATGATGGATTCACCATCATTGAAACCCTGATAGCCCTTTCCCTTCTGGTTCTGGCTATGATACCGCTCGCGATGTTCCTCACAGTCGGATTGCGCACGACCGTCAATGCGGGCACGCAGATGTACGCCAGGGAACTCGCTTCCAGTGAGATCGATAAGATCAAGAGCCTTGATTATGATGCCGTCGGCCTTTCCGGCGTCTCCACCTATTTCACTCCTGCCACCAACAATCAGCAGGTGAGGCAGGAAAATGGCTACTTCACAGGACTCACACCCCACCAAACCTTCCAGAACGGGGATACCGTTTACACAATAGACCGTGATGTAAGAAAAGTGATCAATACCTCCAGGCCCAGTGCTGCGGCAATGAAAAGAGTGACGGTAACAGTTTCCTGGGACCGGCCTGAACCAGGCGGAACGGTCGAGCTTTCCACGCTGCTTGGCCGGACAGACATGTCGGGAACCTGACAGGCATGTTTTCATCCAAGCGGAAAGACACGCAAGAATTTCGTTTTTCATCCGAATCAGGAATCAGCCTGGTTGAGTTGTTAGTGGCGATAACCCTGATGTCGATAGCGATTGTCGGCATTACCAGCATGTTGATGATGACCATGAGAACTCAGGACACCATCAACGCAGGCTTCAGGTCACAACTGGATACACGAAAGGTTTTGTATGACATGGAGCTGCAGGTCTCTGAATCAAAGAAGTCTGCCGCCAACGGCCAATATGCGATTTTCCAGGCTGACGCAATATCTGTGCCGACCCAGGAAGGCAACTGGGTCACCTACGAATATGTCACGCCACCTGGAGAATCGTCACCTACTCTGATGAGAGTCTTCACCGCCAACAGGCCGGCATCTCTGCCGGTAACTCCATCCTCATCCGATACAAAGCTCATCAATGTGGGAACCAACAGCGATATCACGACAGCGGTCAACAGGGCATCACCGTCGGCACCCATATTCCGGTTCTATGGTTCTACGGGGTCAGCTATATCTGCACCTGTAAGCAATACAAGAAATGTCCGCTCGATAAAGGTCGAATTTTCGGTGACCGAGAGCAAGGGACATGCCGAGGGAGAATCAACAGTCTCCTCGACACAGATAAATCTACGTAACTACTAAGGAGGATAAATTATGGGCCCGTTTATCAGACTGGGCAAGGATGAACGGGGGGCGGCTCTCATCATCGCGATGGCGATCCTGTCGGTGATGATGATCATTGGCATCACGACCGTTTCCATGTCGCTTAACAGCGAGAAGACCGTAGGGCATGATCAGAAGATAACGATGGCTCAGAATGTTGCTGAGGCAGGGGTGGATGACGTCATTGCGGTCACCATGGCAAATTTCGCATCGATTTATCCGAACGGCAATTATCCTACGATGGCAACTCACTTCTATGATTCTGTTCAGGAGTTTACAGACGAATCCCAGAACGTGCTGGGAAATTACGAAGTCTGGACCCAGAGAGATCCCGACCGCCCCGGCAATCTGCTGATCACATCAATCGGCCGGGACAGCAGCGGTTCCAGCCGCACAGTCAAGGTATCGATCAATTACGACCCGAACTACTTCAACTATGTGCTGTTGCCTGGAAAACAGACAGCAACAACTACCGCGACGTTCAAGGCGCGCAGTTCTTCCTGGGATGGGCACCATGGGGAAGAGCATCATGAATCTGGCGGCTATGCGTCGGCGAATATATCGATGACGGGTAACATCGGCGTCAACGGCAACATGGTCTTCGACAGCTCCCAGAACGGTTCTGACTGGGGCGACGACGATGACGACGACGATCATGACCATAATTACTATGAGAGCCCCGGTACGGTAACTTTCCTTGCCAGGGATGGATATCCTGATACGGTAACTTATACGGGTTCTAAATCTGGTACTTCTCCGCTGGGACTGCAGCCGTTCAGAAGCGGGTTTGTTGCCTTCCCGACCGCCAGCCTTACCACTCAGAGTGGCAGTAGCGTGGCACTTATCAACTTTCCCAGTTGTTCCGGCAGCAGCTGCAACAGCTACGTGGGTGTCTGGACCAGGGACAGTTATAACAAGATCTGGAAGATATCAGCTCAGAACTTCCAGAACACTTACGGTACTAAAACGGCTGTTAAAATGAGAACCACTCAGTCCGGCTACACCCTGCAGATCGAAGGCAGTTGCGGCGCGACCGAGATCACGCCGACAATATGGACTGAGGGTAACAATGGTGGCAACTCCAATTTCACCAAGATAAACCTGGTCGGTCCCGGTATCAGGCTGAATCCGACCACCGGTATCGCGCTGATTGCCGACCGTGGCGCAGTCACTATCTCAAACGAGGCGTTCATCGGCTCACAGGGGCATGGTGCGCTTGTATATCTAAGTGGCAAGAATGGCACCACATCGTTTACCGTGACCGGGAATCTGTCCATGTGGGGTTCGATTGTAGTAAATGGAGCAACCACATTCGATGCCCAGGGTACCGGTATCCATTATCATGATCATGAAGATGATGACGAGCACGACCGCAATCATTCATCGGGAAGCTGCACAGGTGATTACTCCCACGATCATGAGAATGATGACTGGCATAACGATAACCATCACCGTAGTTACTCAAGCAATATACGGGTCGTCTTCGACGGCGCATATCTCGCCAATCCAGCCCTGACATGGACCTGGACTGGCGGCGCCGGACTGGAAGCGGTCAAGGAGAACTACGAAGTGGAATAAGAGCACGGCATAACGGCAGGCCTGAGTGAAACCGATCGGTCCGCGTTGACATGTAAATGACTCGACCTGATATCCGGCCGGGCGCTTCGCGCCCGGCCGGAGCTTTACTCTCTTAGCTCTCTCCTGAGCAGGCGCAGAAGGATCCCGTCCAGCAGGTTGATGACCTCCTCGTACCGGCCACCGCACCGTTTTGAACTGGAAAAAAGCTCATCGCGCAACTCCCGTATCTGCTTATCGCCGGTTTTGAGAGGGCTTAGCGGCCCTCTGCTGATCGCGTTGCGTTCAAGCGTCAGCAGTTTCAAAGCGTCCTGGGTGAAATGCCGGGTGATCTTGAGCAGTCTGCGCAACTCTGCAACCATAACTCTATCTACGGGCTCGATCCTCGACAGGCAAGAATACAACTTCCCGAACATGGCGTGCAGCGTCGAGTACTCCACTCCACGCACTCCCCGCCTCCACTGAAGGATCCAGTCGTTGCGTTCGTACCACAGAAAATTATTTTTGCCAAAAGTCACAAGACTCTCGATTGATTCCAGAAGTTCGGCGGCCAGCTCGTATGCGGCCTTATCTTTCTCATTTTCAGCGGCCAGATCGTAAGCGGCCTCAGCGTTATCAAGTTCAGCAGACTGGCTGATCGCATCTATAGAGATGCCATCCCGCTCCACAGGTAAATCTCCAGCCTCAGGTCGGGGGCGGATGATATCTCCACCGGACAGGTATTCAAGGATATTGAGCAGCACAGCATGGCCATCCCTGTCTCCGGGAGTCTCAAAATGAAGGTACGACAAAAGGACTGTGCCGCTTCCAAAGCTGGTTTCGATAACCGCGGGCTCACCCACGATCCGCTCGGGGTTCAGATTGATCGAATAGCGCTCTTCCCATCGTTCCCAGTCCATCTCGTCGATGACAGGCAGGTCGGTGACGAACGAATCAGGCCTGGGCGAGCCGTAGCGGGCAAGGACCCTTACCTCCGCCGCTTCATCGAGTGAGAACTGTCCAGGCCACCAGGCGTGGAATACTCCTCCTGCCGGAAAGCCTTTCCACATGGGGTGTTCCGGCTCAACAGGCTCCAGTTCGATGCTGCCGCTGAAACTCGGCACCCGTGATCTCGTCGGCATCCTGCTCACCGGAGCCAGACCTAGCCCACTTTCATGGCTCAGCGCCAGGCCGGCGCCGCCGCAGATGCCAAGATAACTGCCGCCAGCTTTCACATAATCACGGATCCGCTCCCTGCCCTCATCTCCGAGCGCTGCTATCTTGTCACTGGCCCAGCCGCCGGGCACGAAGAGCAGGTCATAGTCATCGAGGACCTCGGCACGGATTTCCTCTGAGGTGATCAGGTCGAATGAAACACCGAGCTTGCGGAAGGTTTCGTAGGCGATCAACCCCCAAAGGAAGGACTCGTCCCAGAAAAGGGCGACTTTGGCGGTCGATACTATTGGTTCACATCACTTTCAGCTTCAAGATCATCATCGCTGGAATCAAAGGCCGCCTCATCGGTTTCGGCTAACCCGGATTCGGCTTCACCGGCTGCTTCGGTTTTCACTGGCTCACCCGGCGTCAGGTTCAATATCTCCGCTGCGGAATCCGCCGGAAGTTCCTCGACCTCGCGCAGCTTGCGCTTCATGGCCCGCGTGCGCACCTCAGTGTCGCCGATAGTCTTCTCAGCCGTGTGCAGCTGCTTCTTGACCTTTGCCAGAACGTCGCCAAAATTTCCGAATTCGGTCTTCACGGCGGCCAGCACCTGCCAGACTTCGCTTGAGCGCTCCTCGATGGCCATAGTGCGGAATCCCATCCTCAGGCTGTTCAGGATGGCGGAAAGCGTCGTCGGTCCCGCCACCACCACCCGGTATGTTTGCTGCATCTTCTCGACCATGCCGGGGTGGCGTAGAACTTCGGCATACAGTCCCTCCGTCGGCAGGAACATGATGGCGAAGTCGGTGGTCCGTGGAGGATTGAGATACTTCTCCTGGATATCCCGTGCAGATTTCTCGACCGCCCTCAACAGTGCGGCATGCGCTGTCTTTGCGGCTTCGGCGTCCGCCTGCTCAGTGGCATCCACCAGCCTGGCATAATCCTCATGGGGGAATTTCGCGTCGATCGGCAGCCAGACTGTCGCTTCAGGCTGGCTTTCACTTCCGGGGAGCCTGATCGCAAACTCGACTCTCTCCGAGGAGCAGTCATTGGTCTGGACGTTCGCCGCGTACTGGTCCGGCGTCAGGATCTGTTCGAGGATGGCCCCCAGCTGGACTTCGCCCCATGTACCGCGAGCCTTGACGTTGGTGAGTACCCTTTTTAGGTCGCCGACGCCGGTGGCCAGGTTCTGCATCTCACCCAGCCCTTTCTGGACCGCTTCCAGCCGTTCGCTGACCAGCCGGAATGACTCGCCCAGCCGTTTTTCCAGGGTGTTGTGGAGTTTTTCGTCCACGGTGATGCGCATCTGGTCGAGTTTCTTCTCATTGCTTTCCTGCAGAGCCTTCAGCTGTACATCGATAGTGTCCCGAAGGGTCTTAAGCTGTCCATCCATTGTCTCCCGCAGCCTGGTCAGTTGCTCAGCATTCGAATCGGTGAGATGGCCGATCCGGGTCGCTACTCCCTGGAGCTGTTCCTGCTGGGTGGTGCCCATGGCGCCCATGGTCCGGACGACAGTGTCGGCTGAGTTTTTCTGCGCGCGTGTTACTTCCTCGCGCAGTTCCCGGGCCGCATTCGAGGCTTCCTCACGGCCCAGCCTTAGCTCCTGCCTTATGGTTGCCCCGGCATCGTCGCTGCCCCGGATCGAGATTTTGCGGAATACCAATAAAAGCAGGATCAGGCTTACGAGAGAGAACACCAGGCTCAATGTAACGATGAGATCACTCATGGGATTGAGCCTATCACACACTCTACCGTCCGATCTTCGGTCCTGTCCTCGCGCCGTCCTGGTTATAACCGCGCGACTCCCAATACCCGCGGAAGTCCGGATCGTTCGACAGCTCGATCTTCGTGATCCACTTTATCCATTTGTAACCCCACTTGTCCTCGGCGACCAGGTGGAAGGGGAAGCCGCGTTCCGGGGGGATGGTTATATCGTTCATCTTCCAGGCCATGATGATGTCCTTGTCGTAGAACCACGAAAGCGGGAAAGAGGTGGAATAGCCGTCAACCGCGTAGAGGATGACCGTATTGGCCTCGGGCTTCACGCCGACCTCCTGGAAAAGGTCGCGTACCAGCATGCCCTCCCAGAGGATGTCCACGCTCCAGCCCTCGACACACAGCAGCTGGGAGACCTTGGAATAACTCTGGTGAGACAGGATCTCGTCATATGTAAATTCCCGTGGCTGGTCGACCAGCCCGCCGACCTCCAGCCTGTAGCTTTCCTGGTCTATGTATTGCGGACCCTTGATCGTATTCTCGACGAAATCGGTGGCGACAGAGGAGAGGTCCTTGCCCTTATATTCGCGGACTTCGACGCCTTCGAGTTGCACCGGTTGCTGTTCGCCGCAGCCGATCGGGAAAAGCGTCAGTGCGGCAGCCAGGCAGGCTGCCATTATCTCGATAATCATCAGTCCTCGGGTGTACCGGCTCATTGGTTCCTCCTTGTTATTCACACTAATCCTTTAAGTACCCTGAACAGGTTCATAAAAACCAGTCAAACCCAAAATCAGCCGGAAATAGCGCGACTGCCGCCACCCTGTTAGAATTCCTCGATCAAGGGATTTTATCTGTTAATTGGGAATTTCGAATCTACGTGTTCAGAGGCAGTCAACAGGGTATAACGAACAGTGGTCTCCAGTCCTGGGCCATTCACAAGGAGTTCCAGCGTGCCAGACGACAATAAAAAGACTGATCCGCAGGCAGCCAGCGAAGAAACCTCCATCGACCCCATCGCCATCAACGTGCTCATGCACGAGAAGCGCCACTTCCCACCACCGCCCGCTTTCAGCGAGCAGGCGCATATCAGGAGCATGGAGCAGTACGATGAGATCTATAAGCGTTCGGTCGACGACCCCGAGGGTTTCTGGGCCGAGATGGCCGAGGAGCACCTTGACTGGTACCGCAAGTGGGACAAGGTACTCGAATACGATTTCCACAAGCCCGAGATCGCCTGGTTCATCGGCGGCAAGCTCAATGTCTCATACAACTGCCTCGACCGGCACCTGACTACCTGGCGGCGCAACAAGGCGGCGCTGATCTGGGAGGCCGACAACGGCGACTACCGCACCTTCACATACGAACAACTCGCCTACGAGGTCAACCGCTTCGCCAATGTGCTGAAGAAACACGGCATCGGCCGCGGCGACCGCGTCAGCATATACCTGCCGATGATCCCGGAGCTGGCCATCGCCATGCTCGCCTGCGCCCGCATCGGCGCCATCCACAGCATCGTCTTCGGCGGTTTCAGCGCCGGCTCGCTCTCCGACCGTATCCGCGACTGCGGCGCCCGCATGCTGATCACATCGGATGGCAGCATGCGTGGCGGACGTGTAGTCGCGCTAAAGGCCAACGCCGACGAAGCGCTGCGCCATTGCCCGACTGTGGACAATGTTATCGTGGTCGCCCGCATCGGCGGCGGCGCCAGCACCTCGATGGAGGAAGGCCGTGACCACTGGTGGCACGAGGAGATGGCCGCGGCCGACATCGAGAACTACTGTCCGCCCGAGGAGCTCGACTCAGAAGACCCGCTGTTCATCCTTTACACCAGCGGCTCAACCGGCAAGCCCAAGGGCGTGCTGCACACCACGGCGGGATATCTGCTCTATACGCATCTGACCTTCAAGTGGATCTTTGATTACCACGAAGAAGACCTGCACTTCTGTACAGCCGACATAGGCTGGATAACGGGACACAGCTACGTCGTCTACGGTCCGCTGAGCAACGGCGCTACCAGCCTGATGTTCGAGGGTGTGCCGACTTATCCCGAACCGGACCGCTTGTGGGACATCTGTGACAAGCACCAGGTGAATATTTTATATACGGCACCGACGGTCATCCGTGCGCTGATGGGTGAAGGCGACGACTGGGTGGCGAAACATCCACTGAACAGTCTGCGGCTCCTTGGAACCGTAGGGGAACCGATCAACCCCGAAGCCTGGATGTGGTACCACGAACATGTCGGCCACGGGAAGCTTCCTATCGTCGATACCTGGTGGCAGACGGAGACGGGCGGCATCCTGATAACGCCGCTGCCGGGCGCCATGACAACAAAACCCGGATCAGCCTGCCGGCCGTTCCCGGGCGTTGTTCCCCAGATATTGCGCAAAGACGGCACGCCTGTGGGTGTAGACGAGGGCGGCTACCTGGTGATCGACAAGCCATGGCCGGGGATGATCCGCGGTACTTATGGAGATCCCGAGCACAAGCGGGTGAAGGAAGTCTACTTTGACCGCTTCCCCGGAAAATACTTCAGCGGCGATGGCGCCAGCGTCGATTCCGAGGGCGATTACTGGCTGCAGGGGCGCATCGATGATGTGGTCAATATCAGCGGCCATCGCATGGGCACAGCCGAGATCGAATCGGCGCTGGTGTCCCACGAAGCGGTTGCCGAGGCGGCGGTTGTCGGCTTTCCGCATAAAGTGAAGGGCGAGGGCATATACGCCTATGTGAACCTGATCGATGGCTACGATGCATCCGAGGAAATGCGCAAGCTGCTGCGCGCACAGGTTCAGCAGGAGATCGGGCCGATCGCAAAACCGGACAAGCTCCAGTTCGTGGCCGGCCTGCCCAAGACCCGCAGCGGCAAGATCATGCGGCGGATATTGAGAAAGATCGCCGCCGGCCAGGTCAAGCCGGAAGAATTAGGCGACACTTCCACATTGGCTGATCCTGGCGTAGTGGATGATATCGTGGCTGGGCGGCTGTAGGGTTTAAGCCCGAATCAGCGGAAAAACGAAATATCGCGCCAATCCCACAATCGCCCGGGATTCGTATCCACATCCGGGTGAAAGTTCCATGATTGCGCGTCTATATCCGTGGCGCCCTTGTAGTGGATGAAGAAGCTGATCGCTATCAGTACCATTACGCACCAGCCCAGCGCGAGTTTGTCCAGCCCCCTGCTCTTTGCCATCAACATCAAAACAGGGATCATCAGATAGACCATGTATGGCATCATGTCGGTAAAATATCTCGGCCCGAATGAGTGGCCTCCCCACCAGTCATCGATCGAAGCAAAAGTGATCCAGTTAAGGACGACGATGGCCGCCAGGAAATAATCCAGTCTTTTTCCGCTGCGTTCTTCCCTTTTCATGAACAGGCCGGCGATGGATAAGGCCAGGATCGGTGAAAAGACCAGCAGTCCCCTGCCCGGGCTGATGATCGTCCCGGCCAGGCCCTCGAAGAAAGATGGCAATGTATCAGTCCTGCCAACGCTGAAGTAATAAGTCGAGAGCGGCCACTGGTACACGAGCAGGTTGTAGATGACGAAGGGAACCGCCACTGGCAGCGCCCAGAGCAGGTAGCGGATGAAATAACGCCGGTACCAGATGAGGACAAACGCAGACAGCAGAATGATGGAAATGGAATTCGACGGCCGCATAACGTATGAGAAGGCCAGCGGCAGCGAGGCGTACTGGATGAGCGCCGGCTTTTTTCTCGCCAGCAGGATCAGGTAAAGATTGACGGTCAAAAAGAGCATAGAGGGACCATGCTGGAACATGTTCAGGCTTGCCGTCGACCAGGCT
>JAUSDE010000031.1 GCA_030650885.1 Thermoleophilia bacterium | reverse complement strand
TTTCGATGTCGCGCTCGGTAGCCTGGCCGATCGGGCTACCTGGAGGCTCGAAGAAGAGTATCTGCATGACTTCCGGGTGCCACGCTGATACTCGCACGTGGATCCCCCCTACCGCGTTGCCGCATTTCAGGTCAAAACGGTTGACGGAAGCCGGAGTCACTCGAAGATCCCGAACATTGACGCCGGTAGAGTTGAGCCCGGCGCCGATGGCGCGCTTGATCATGCGCGACGCCGGGTGCTCGTCACGGCTGCAGCTGACCTGGGCGCCCTTGTCCAGCGTCGTCCCGTAGGCCATGGCCAGCTTGAGAGCCAGTTCCGAAGTGATATCTACATTGACCAGTCCGGTCACGCCATCCCGGCCGAAAAGGGTCGACAGTGCCCGCCATTCCCAGATGATGCTTGAATAGACATGGGCTCCCGCCTCTATGACCTTGAAAGGGTAGATCTTGACGTTGCTGGCGATCATGCTGTGGTCGCCGATGCTGCACTCATCACCCAGAGCGGCGTTTGCGTGGACCGTGGCGCTTGGCTTGATGTCGCAGTTCTTGCCTATGATAGCGCCGCTGACCTTGGCGCCCGAGCCTATGTAGGTGTTTGAATCGACCACACAGTGATCTGTTTCGGCGTTGTCCTTGACCACGACGTTATTGCCCAGGATGGTGTAGGGCTGTATTTTTGCGCCGGTGTCGATCTTTGCGTAGTTGCCGATCAGCGCCGGCCCGCGGATGTTGTCGAGGCTGTCCAGGTTCAGCTTCTCCCCGATGTAGATGTTCTCGCGCAGTTTGATGCCGGGGATGTTGACGCTGACCTTGCCGTCGAGGGCGTCGTGGTTAGCCCTCAGGAACTGGTTGATGTTCCCGATGTCCTGCCAGTAGCCTTCACAGGGATAACCATACATGGGCTTTCCGCGCTTGAGCATCTTCGGGAAAAGCTCCTGGCTGAAATCGTATTTTGTGTCAGCCGGGATATAGTCAAAGACCTCGGGTTCGAGAACGTAGATGCCGGTGTTCACGTAGTCGCTGAATACCTGCCCCCAGCTGGGTTTTTCCAGGAACTGCTTGATATGGTTGTCCTCGTCGACGATGACGACACCGAACTCAAGCGGATTCTCGACGCTCTTCAAGGCTATAGTGATCATCGAGTCTTTTTTCTTGTGGAAGTCTATGACCTCGTTCAGATCGAAGTCAGTCAGCGCATCACCACTGATAACAATAAAGGTCTCGTCGAGGTGTTCGAACGCGTTGCGCACAGAACCTGCTGTTCCCAGCGGGCTCTCCTCGACCGAATATTCTATGGAGACGCCCAGCGAAGAACCGTCGCCGAAATAGCCGCGGATGCTCTGGGGGAGGAAGGCAAGGGTGACGATGATGTCCGTGATCCCGTTCTTCTTGAGTAACTCGATGATGTGTTCCATGCAGGGTTTGTTGACGATGGGCACCATCGGCTTCGGCTGGTTGCTCGTAAGCGGCCTCAGCCTGGTCCCCTCTCCCCCTGCCATCACTACTGCCTTCATCTGACCCCTTTCTTTCCCAGTGGAAGCTGAATGCGATGCTGAAATTATCTGATTTCCGAACCTATCAGGATGGCGGCCCCGACGCCGAATTGACCTCGGTCATCTTCGCCAGGCCCTTTACCGTATACATAAAACCCGTTATGACGGAACCGGCGACACCCATCCAGAAAAGCACGAGCCACGGGCCGATATCCGCCAGGCACATGAGAATGGCCGCCATCAGGAGCGCAGTATAAGTCTTTCCGAGGAAAGTCACCCGCAGATTGATCTCCCTTGTCCCCAGGATCTTATACCCAAGAATCATAAAAATATCCCGTGCGATCAGAATGGCGACTCCCTGCCAGGGCAGGCGGCCAGCCAACGTGAGGGCGGCAACCGTACCACAGATGAATATCCTGTCGACCAGGGGATCAAACACCCGTCCGAACTCGGTTACGGTATCCGTAGCCCTGGCCAGGTAGCCATCGAGGAAATCGGTCAATGCAGCTGTGGCGAAGATGATCGTCGCGGCTGTACTCGACCCGTCCTCTGCATCAAGCACCAGAAGGACGATAACGGGAACCGCCAGAAGA
>JAUSDE010000029.1 GCA_030650885.1 Thermoleophilia bacterium | reverse complement strand
GTTTTAACGAAAAGGAATCCAGCCGGTGGGGCTGAAAACACATTGGAGCACCAACTTTTATTACGGCCCCAACAAATATCCAGTCAGGAGTTTTCATGATCGATAAATCGATGCGAAGCAGAGCAATGATACTGATCGCAGGTCTGATCGCTATGGCCGCGATCGCTCTGGCCTCGGGAGGATGTGGTGAGGATACGCAGGAAGGCACGACCGGCACCTCGACGGTGAAGTCTTCAACGGCGACGACGCCGACTGCGACCACCAGCACCGGCATGGACACAACGGTTTCGGTACCGCCGTCTCCTGCGCCTGAGGCACCGTCACCATCACCTGATCCAGCCGCGGATGCGTCTTCAGGACCATTCTCGATCTCAGACCGCCAGGTGGATCCCGAAGTGATCGCCCCGGGTGGGACAACGACCTTTTCCGCCTGGGTCAACGGAGAAGCAGCCAGCGTGACCATTACGGTCTACAAGCTGGACAGCGGCGCCCTGGCCATGACGGTGCCACTGTCTTTTGATCTCCATGCAGGCAGCGGTATATATAAGTGGTCGGCTGCAGTGAATGTACCGACTGCGAAGGGCGTGTATCGCTATTACGCGAGCGCGGTTTCCACAGGCGGCGTCACCGCTGAGATGCCCGGAGTCTCGGGCTGGACATTCTGCGTCGGCGATCCGACCGTGGACTGTATATAGCAGGATTAGCGGGGCCGCGGGCGAAATGTAGCAGCAAAATCACCCTACCGGGAGGCAATCGTGGCACTGACAAAAAGGGAACGGAACATGGTCATCGGCATAGTCGCAGTAGCTGTTATCGCCGCTATAGCCGGCGCGTTCTTCCTGGGACGGAAGTCCGATGACGACAAGGCCACAACCGCCACTACTCCCACAGCGACGCAGACGACGCCGACCGCAACCACGCCGACTCAGACGCAGTCTGTGGCTACGGTCACGAACATTCAGACCATAACACAGGTGGAACCGCAACCGGGCGTTGGTGTGGAGATAATCGAGCAGTCGATCAACCCGACGACAGTGGAACGCAGTGGCCCCATTGCCCTGACGGTGCGCACCAAGGGGGACATCAACAGCGTCAGGATGGATATCAACGGCCGCGCGCCAATGGTGGTCGAACTGGTGAGAGGGCCGACGGTCAACAGCATAACGACCTGGGCCGCCGTCACCAACGGACCAGGCCTGGCCGGCAATTACGCGTACAAGGCGATCGTCAGCGCCACTGACGGGGCCATCAAGGAAGGGCCGAACTCGACGTTTACCGTGCTACCGTAAGATTCTGTTTATCCGCGAATCATAAGAGTGCGGCCTACGGCCGCCCTCTTTCATTTTCTCTGTCTGTTACGGAATCAGGCGAAAGTGATGAAGGTGATGTCGTCGAAGCCCGGTTCCGCCTTGATCTCCTTGAGCACTTCCGTGGGGATCGGCTTATCCAGGGTCACTGACATGACCGCCTTGCCTTCGCGCTTCTTGCGGCCCACGTTCATGTTGGCGATATTGATGCCACGGCTTCCCAGCAGAGTGCCGACGCGGCCGATCATGCCTGGCACGTCATCGTAGCGGAAGAAGGCCATGTACTGGCCGGGCTCGATGTCGATGTCGTGGCGGTAGATCTTGACGAAGCGCGGGCGGTGCTTCGGCCCGATGGTTGTTCCACCGACCGTCAGCTTGCCACGTTTATCGCTTGAGACGACCGTGATGACGTTGGTGAAGTCGACTGCCTGGCGTTTCTTGGACTCGGTGACCTGGATGCCGCGTTCTTCAGCGATACCCTCGGCGTTCACATAGTTGACCGTGTCCTCCACCCTTCCCTCGAGCGCGCCCTTAAAGAAGGCGACCGTCAGGAGCTTGGTGTTGTAATCAGCCAGGGCGCCCTGGTAGGTGATGTCGAAGCTCTCAAGCGGACCGTCGGCGATCTCGGTAATCAGGCGTCCCAGCTGCTCGCAGAGCGGCAGGAACGGGCTGACCACGTTCATCTCCTCCGGGCTGACCGGAGCGATATTGACGGCGTTGCTGACGAACTGGTTGTTTAGCGCGGCTGCTACCTGCTCGGCGATGATGGTGCCGGCGCGGTCCTGGGCCTCGATTGTGGAGGCTCCGAGGTGCGGTGTGGCGATGACGCTGTCAAAATCGAGCAGCGGATTGCCTACCGGCGGTTCTTTCACAAAAACGTCGATAGCGGCGCCGGCGACCTTGCCGGACTTGAGCGCCTTGACCAGCGCTTCCTCCTTGACGATGCCGCCGCGGGCGCAGTTGATGATGCGGACGCCCTTCTTCATCTTCCTGAAGGCTGCCTCATCTACGAAGCCCAGGGTCTCCGGGCTCTTGGGCAGGTGGACGGTGATGAAGTCAGCCTGCTTGTACAAATCATCTATTTTGTCAGCACCCTCGACTCCCAGCTCCGCGAAACGGGCGGCGCTGACATAGGGATCGTAAGCGACTACTTTCATCTTCAGTCCGCGGGCTCGCTGGGCTACCAGCACGCCGATGCGGCCGAAGCCGATGACACCGAGCACCTTGTCGGCCAACTCGACCCCGCCGAAGCTGGAGCGCTCCCATTTTCCTGCCTTGAGCGAGGCGTTGGCTTGCGGGATATTGCGGCTCTGGGCCAGGAGAAGTCCGATGGTGTGCTCCGCCGCCGCCACGATATTGCTCTGTGGTGCGTTGGCGACGATGACGCCCTTCTTTGTGGCCGCCTTGACGTCGACGTTGTCGACACCGATACCGGCGCGGCCGATGACCTTGAGCTGGTCGGCGGCCTCGATGATCTCTTTGGTCATCCGGGTGGAGCTGCGGATGATGATGGCGTTGTAATTCTTGATTTCCTTCTTGAGCTGCGCCTGGTCCATGTCCAGCCTGACGTCGACGCTGAATTCCTTCTTAAGCAGGTCGATGCCGCTCTGGGCGATCTTCTCCTTGACCAGGACGCGGGGCTTGGTGGTCTTTGCGGAAGCTGACTTCTTTGTGGCTTTCGATGCCGTCGCCTTTTTCGTGACTTTCGCGATCTTCGCTGGCTTCTTTGCCTTGACAGCCTTCGCGGGCTTGGCCGCCTTCGCAGTCTTCACTTTTTTGGCGGTTTTGGCCGCCTTGACGCTTTTGCCTGCGCTCCTGCTCTTGCTCGCGCTCAAACCATCTCCTCCCCGAACACCGCCTGCGCCCTTGAGACACCGGAGCCCAGTTCAACCGGGTGCCCCAGTTCCTTCAGGGCCAGCTCCAGCGCCGTGATGGCGACGATGATGTCAGTGTAGTTATAGTAACCGCAATGTCCGATGCGGAAGATCTTGCCTTTGATGGGCCCCTGGCCGCCGGCCATCTGCACGCCGTACTTGTCGCGGGTCAGGGTGCGCAGTTTGCCGTCGTCGATGCCTTCGGGAACCCTGACGGAAGTCACCGAGCTGCAGCGGTCGTCGTCCGGCGAGAACAGCGTCAGGCCGAGCCCCTTGACCGCCGCGCGGGTTGCGCGACCAAGTGTGATATGCCGCTGGAACAATGTTTCCAGACCCTCTTCGCGGATCATGGAAAGCGCCTTGTCGAGGCCCACCACCAGCGAGACCGCCGGTGTGAAGGCCGTAGTCGGCTTGTCCTGGGCCAGAGCCTTGCGGGCCTTAGTCCAGTCGAAATAATATTTGGGAAGGGTGGATTTCTCCACGAGCGCCCAGGCTTTATTGCTGACGCTGACGAAGGCCAGCCCCGGGGGGACCATCAGCGCTTTCTGGGAACCGGCGACGACCACATCGATGCCCCAGGCGTCGGTCTTTATCTCCGCCGAACCCATGCCGCTGATGGAATCGGAGACCAGTACGGCATCCGATTTGGCGACAGCGGCGCCTATTGCTTCCATGTCGTTGACGACGCCGGTCGAAGTCTCACTGTGGGTTACGAAGACCGCCTTGATGGCCGGCTCGGCGGCGAGTGCCGCTGCGATATCGCCTGGAACCACCGGCGTCCCCCATTCGTACTCCCGGTAGTCGTAGTCGAGGCCGTAGACCTGCGAGAGGTCACGCCAGCGCTCGCCGAACTTGCCGCAGGAGGCGATGAGGACCTTGTCACCGGGCGAACAGAGGTTGACCACGGCTGATTCCATGGCGCCAGTGCCAGACGAGGCGAAGGAGATGACTTCGTTCTGCGTCTGGTAGACATACTTGAGATTCTCGTTGACACGCGCGAACAGGTCTGAGTAGGCGCCCGTGCGGTGATGGATGATCGGCTGGGCCGAAGCCAGCAGCACCTCGGAAGGTATCTGGGTCGGCCCCGGCGTCATCAGGAATTTCTTGATCATCAGACTTCTTCTCCGCCCATCTCGCCGTCTTCGATCCAGCTCATCAGGCTGCGAAGCTTCTTGCCGACGATCTCGATCTGATGCGAGGCCTCACGCCGCTGTACGGCGTTGAAGCTGGGACGGCCGGCCTTGTTCTCGAGGATCCATTCGCTGGCGAACTCGCCGTTCTGGATCTCCTTGAGTATCTTGCGCATCTCGGCGCGGGTATCATCGGTGATGATGCGCTTGCCGCGGGTGATGTCGCCGTACTCGGCAGTGTCGGAGATGCTGTAGCGCATGCCGGTGATGCCCTTCTCGTACATGAGGTCGACGATCAGCTTGAGCTCATGCAGGCATTCGAAATAGGCGATCTCCGGCTGATATCCGGCTTCCACCAGAGTCTCAAAACCGGCGCGGACAAGCTCGCTGGCGCCGCCGCAGAGGACGACCTGCTCGCCGAAAAGGTCAGTCTCGGTCTCTTCCCCGAAATTGGTCTCGATGACGCCGGCGCGTGTGGCGCCGATGCCCTTGGCGTAAGCAAGCGCCAGGTCCTGCGCCTTGCCGCTGGCGTCCTGGTGGATGGCGACCAGGGCGGGAACGCCGCGGCCTTCCTGATACTGCCTGCGGACCAGGTGGCCGGGGCCCTTGGGTGCGACCATGACGACGTCGACGTCGGCCGGCGGCACGATCTGGTTGAAGTGGATATTGAAACCGTGGGCGAACATGAGCACGTTACCGGGCTTGAGTCCGTCCTTGATCTGCTTCCTGTAAGTCTTCGCCTGGGAATGGTCCGGCGTCAGGATCATGATCATGTCGGCGGCCTCGGCGGCCTCTTT
>JAUSDE010000007.1 GCA_030650885.1 Thermoleophilia bacterium | reverse complement strand
GGTGTAAGGGTCCTGCAGGTTCTGGACCAGTCTGCCTGATGAGACGTCGAACTTCAGGTACAGGGTCGAGACCGGCAGAGAGAAGCTGGTGCTCAGCCACAGCATCAACATTCCCTGAACCAGGTGCAGGCAACCCATGATGAAGTTGAAGCGGCGCAGACCGCCGAAGGTTATCCTGCTGGTAGGAGCCGCATCCGTTGCCAACTCGGTATTCATCTCGACCTCCGGGTATCATTGACAGATTCATTGAACAGTACTGCTTTCTGTCAAGATTCCCTTTTACGACCGGATTAACTCCTCACTTCACTTCCCCCATGAACATGGGGATGTTGATCCGCTGCCGTTCCGTCTCGCCCTTGAACAGTTCCTCCCGCCGCTTCGGCACGTCGCCGCGATCGCCCAGGTGCTGGGCGAATTTATTGGCAGTGAAGCTCGAGCCCAGAAACAGCGTGTGTTTGCCGTACTTCACCCGCACGCCGTCCACCGCCTCGTAGACCCGCGCCAGCCGCTCGATCCGTGCCGTCACCCCGAACAGGTCCGGCTGGGTGATGATGTCCTCGGTCAGCTTCAGTAGCACCACGCCGGTCGAGCGATACTGCTTCGTCGGTTTGAACAGCCGCTGGAATACCGGTTCCAGAGCCGCCATGATCTCGTGGGGGAAGGCGGTCGGCCGCGAGAACTTGACCTTGGCGCCGACGCCGTGGAAATCCTGGGTCTTGAGGAAGCAGACCGCCTCCCGCGCCGCCAGCTTGTAGCGCCGCGCCTTCATGGTGGCGTTCTCCACGTTCTTGGATAGCTGGGCGAAGACGAACTCCGGGTCGCTGGACGGCGGCGTGAAGGTCTTCACCTTCTGGATGGTGTAATAGCTCTCTTTCTCCTCGGTGTCGAGCCCCATGACCATGCGTCCGTTCAGCTCCTGCCAGGTCTCATAAAAAGGCTTACTGAAGTTCGCTTTCACCCAATCCTCGTCGCGCCGGGCGAAGTCGAGCGCCTTGGTGATGCCGAACTTGGCGAGATACGCGGTAGTCTGCGGCCCGATGCCCCATACCTTCTCCACCGGCATACCGCGGAGGAACTCGTGGATGTCGCGCCCGGGGATGACCGTCAGCCCCGACGGCTTCTGCCACTTGGAGGCGATCTTGGCGATGGTCTTGTTGGGCGCGAGCCCCGTGGAGAAGGTGAAGCCGAAGGCCTCGTCCAGTTCCTCCTTCATCGTTCTGGCGATGGCCCGGTAGCCCATGCGCAGCGGCCGCTGCATGCCGGTGATGTCGGCAAAGCACTCGTCGATGCCGTATTCCTCCACATCGGGGGTGTAGCGCCGCACGATTGAGAAGAACCGCTTCGACAGCAGGCTGTAAGTCTCGTAGTCGGAGGGAAGGAAGACCGCGTCGGGGCAGAGCTTCCGCACCTCCGACAGCCGCATGGCGCGCACGACGCCGCGGGCCTTGGCCTCGTAGCTCATGGAGGCGACGATGTTGCGCTCCTTGCCGGTTATCACAGGAAGACCTTGCAGCTTCGGGTTGCGTGATTGCTCGCACGATGCAAAGAAGGCGTCGGCGTCGATGTGGATGACCGCCCGGGGGAACGAGCGGATTGAGAGGGGGTTGTCGCCCATCTCAGTACTTCCGGATGACCGCGCGCACGATGGCGGCGACGCGCAGCTCGTTCTCCGGCGTGATCGGCCCGAACTTGCGGTTGGCAGCCTCCAGCCAGACCTTGCCGCCGCGCTTGCGGTAATACTTCATGGTCCACTCGCCGTCGACCTCGGCGATGATGATATCGCCGTCCTTCTCGGTGACGCCGCGTTCCACCAGTACCATGTCGCCGGGCATGATGCCGGCGTCGATCATCGACTCGCCCTGCACCTTGAGCAGGTATGTCTGCTCCGGACGCTTGATGAGGAACTCCTCCAGGCTCATGGTGTCCAGCAGCTCCTCCTCGGCGGGGGAAGGCCAGCCGGCCTCGACCGTGCCGAGCTGGGGCACGGCGTTGAAGCGCCGCCCCGGCAGCAGTTTCCCGGTCTCGTCGCGCTCCACGAAGCCCTGCTCCACCAGCCGGTTCACCAGCTTGTAAGTGGTGCCCTTGGAGCGCAGGCCCGCCGCCCGGGCGATCTCGGCATGGCTGGGCATGCGCCGGTTGGCCCGGTAGAAGGCGATGATCTTGTCCAGATGTCTTGGTGTTTTTTTCATGGTGAGAGTGGGGTGACACAGTATAGGCGTACGTACGTACGCCTGTCAAGATTCCTGGAAGGAGGGCTTTAAAAGCGGGATGGTGGGGAGGAATTCGTGAAAAAAGAAAGAAATGCCGAGGGACGGGATATCATGTGGAATTTATTGGTTATGAGAAGTTTTGCCCGTGCCGCGGCTGCGGATGACCGGCCTGTTCTCATCTCCGTTGTCTGCATAATAGGTTTTATGAACGGCTTCATTTCGCTGCTGTCCCCGCTATTGCTGGTAAACCCATTTGTCTGGCTGGTGGCCTATATGCTTGTCTCAGGCATTTTCAGCCTGGCTTGCATGATAGCGCTCTGGCGCATGAGGCTTTGGGCTGTTCCGACTTTCATTCTGTTATTCATCATCAATCAGATCGTGTGGCTGTCAGCTGGCATCTGGTCCGGCCGCGATATCCCTTTTTCACTCATGGTGATTGCAGTCGGAATTTATTATTTCCGGGAGCTGGAGTAATATCCATCGAACAGGAGGGTCAGATAACATGAGCGCCATCGAAGACATCAAGTCAATCGCAGCCGTGATCGACGCCGAGCTCAAGGAAAAGAAAGGCGTCTGGACCATGAAAGCCGTCATCGCCGAACGCAAGGCGTTCCTCTCGAAGAAGAAGCTCGAGTACATCGCCAGATTCCGAGTCGACGACGAGGCAAAGACCATCCGCTTCAGCGAGATGCTGAAAGAATCAGGTTCAGGCATCTCCAGCGGCGGCGGCATCGACAGCGACATGTCACCGGGCTTCGGCTTCAAAAAGGAGACGTACAAGACCGGCGCCGGCCCCCGCGAGGGCACCATCGAGGAGCAGTCGACCCTGTTCGGCAAGCAGTACGAATACCGTTTTGATTTCAAGGAAATCCGTGGTGGCTTCGAAAAAATCGCCGCCGACAACGGCTATTCGTTCAGCTATAGCATCACGCCGGCCGGTATCTAACGCAGTTCCCTACGCGTAAGGATACAGCTTCTTCTTGAAGTCGTTCAGCTGGTGCAGGAGCATGAAGTGCTTGCGCTCGTCTTCCAGCAGATAGGACACCAGGTGGTTCACCACGAAGTTGCGGCTCAGCTCCAGCTGTTCCGCCGCCAGCTCTACGGTCTCCTTCTCCAGGTCACGGTGTTTCTCCAGTAGCTCTGACAGGTCGCCGAGCTCATCCGGGGTCAGGGTGATGGTGCCGTTGAGGGCTTCCTTCACAACGTCAAGCACCATCTTGTGTTTCGTCGAATCAGACTTGATTATGCCTGCGATCGTGGTCACGAGCTTGTTATCAGTAGCCGCCAGGATCTCGTCGCAGGTAGCGATGGTAAGATCCTCCATCTCCTGCCACTTGCTGATGCCGGCTTCGAAAGTCTCCTGCTCCTCGACCAGGTTCCGTGTAGACATTTCAATCACTCCTTCGAGTCAGAACATAAAAATAAACGTACTTTTTGTATACCCGCATCCCAAAAAGCTAACATGCAAATTCGTGATAAAGCAGATAGCAGCCGACTAGTGCTCACCAATAAGCCGCCGACGATCTGACATTCTGTTCCAGGTATAAGTGATCGTGATTGAATTCCACGTATTCCGGGCAACATTAATTCAGGGTAAAAGGGTCGGGGTACAGGAACCCAATAGCCAGGAACCATGAATTTACGCAGGAAGCGAGAAGAAACCCGCTGGGAACAGCTATACGAGGACCAGGCCGTGGAAACACTGCCCTGGTACTATCCCGGTCTTGACCCGGACTTCGCCGCAGCGCTGGAGCGTTATGGCATAGTTGATGGCGATGTTCTCGACCTCTGCACCGGCCCCGGCACTCAGGCCATGGCACTCGCGGAGCGAGGTTTCGGTGTCACCGCGATGGATATCGCTGGCTCCGCGGTGGAACAGGCCTGTGTCAGGGCAAGGGAAGATGGCCTCGACATCGTCTTTCACCAGGATGATATCCTTGCAAGCCACCTGGACCGCACTTTCGACCTGGTGATGGATCGCGGATGTTTCCATATCTTTCCCAGGGACAAGCGCCGCGATTATGTACCGGCGGTAAGCCGTCTGATCAATCCCGGCGGTTATCTCATGATCAAGTGTTTCAGCCATCTGGAAACTCGCCCCGAAGGCCCTTACCGCATCGCCCCGAGCGAGATCGAGGACCTGTTCAGTGATGATTTTGAGATACTTGCGCTCCAGCACACGACTTTCAGCGGCAACAACCTGAAAACGCCACCGAAGGCCCTGTTCTGTGTTATGCGCAAGCTCTGAACAGGCTTTCGGGCCGCCGCCTTCGATCTCTGCACAATCCTTCGCGATCTCCATGAGCTCCGGCACTTCGGCGACACTCGCCTTCCTTCACCAGCATTAAAGGTAATCCGGAAATAACCGAAACCGTGGTTGCGCTTTTGGTATTTGCCTGACCTGATAAGCCGGCGCTTTCGGTCAGGCGGTCAAAATTAGATCAAGCTGAGCCGGGGAGGCGGGAACATGGGCGTTGATGAAGAATTCCAGAAGATCATCGCCGGATTATTCAACTCAGGCGACGGCCGGAAGCAGGATGGTCAAAAGCCACTGGATCATCTTGACCAGTCCGCCAGCCGATCCGCCGTCGACGATCTTTTCGATTCGGGTTACCTGAGCGGCGAAGCACTGCTCGCAGCCCGTGAATATCTCCACCAGCCGCTGGCGTGGTGGCGCTGGACCAGCCGCATGCTACTTTTGGCAGGGTCAGCACTCATCCTTGCCGGTATCGTCTTCTTCTTCGCATTCAACTGGAACAGGCTGGGGAATTATCCCAGATTTGCCATGATCGAGGCTGGTCTGGCTGCCTGCATTATCGCCGCGCTCCTCAGTGACATGGAAGAGCTGCCGGGCAAGTTATTCATCACCGCCGCCAGCGTATTGACCGGAGTTCTGCTACTGGTTTTCGGGCAGACCTATAACACCGGCGTCGATTCAGCCTCTCTGTATATCCTCTGGGCTTCCTTCATTTTTGCCTGGGTGGCGATCGCCGAGTTCGATATTCTGTGGGTCGGCTGGCTGGCCCTGGTGAATGTAGCAGCCGGACTTTACTGGAATCAGACATATACGCCAGACGAGCCGGGGTTCGCAAGGCTGATGATTGCGCTGGCACTGATCGACGGCTTCATGCTGGTTCTCAGGGAATACGGTTCCATCAGCATCGGCCTGGAATGGCTTCAGGCGATATGGGTGCGAAGGCTGCTCGTCATCGCGATATTTACGAGCCTGACAATTCCCACCATGATGCTCATCCTGGAAGAGCGTCTGGCCGGAACTCTCTACTACTTTATCGCGGCGGCGCTGCTGGCCGGCTCCTGGGTCGGAGGCTACCGCTATCTGCGTCATACCGTTCGGGATCTCGGCTCGCTGACAGTCGTAGCTCTGTCAGCCTGCATGGTCGCGATCTCCTTTGCCGGCAGGTTTTTTGAGGCGATTGATGCAGATTATGCCGTTGTTTTCCTGATATTCGGATTCCTGGTCGCAGCCGTGTTCGGCGCGGCTGTCGCCTGGCTGCGCCGCATCAACATGTCTATGGCGGGAGAGGACAATGCCTGAGCCGATCATGACGATGGGCCAGGTCCTGGAGCGCCTGAGGGCGGAAAATCATCTGTCTCCGCAGCAGGTAGAACGATGCGCCGGCTACCTTGAAGACTGCAGGCTGAACAGGACACCCTGGTATATCAAGATGCTGACCGCGATCGGCGCCATAATAGCCGCCGCCATGTTCGCCATCTTCATCGGGATGGTGGCGCCACTTTCCAAACCGGAACTACTGGGCCTCATATTCATCGCCGGGGCTCTGATCCTGACATTCACATTGCACAACATGTTCGTCCACGACCTGGCCATCGCTTTGAGCATAGGCGGGCAGTTCGCCGTGCTGGCCGGCATTGAGCAACACCATCTGCTCGGCCGCACCGCCGACAACTTCTGGCAGCTGGCGATCGTGGCGATCATTCTCTGCGCGGCCCTATATCCATTCTTCACCAGCCCGGTACACAGGTTCATCACCTGTGCCGCCGCCATAGGCCTCACGACGGCATGGGCGCTTGAAGCGGAGCAGTTCCATCTTCTGCACCTGTTAGTACTGGCTGAGGCGGTGGGGGCGAGCCTGATGCTGGCGAACAGCCGCTATTACAGCTGGATGAAACCGCTGGCGTACGCGCTGGCTGCAGCATTGCCAGCCACGGTCATGGTCCTGACAGCGGTAAGTGGCGAGAAGTTCCCCGGCATGAACATCGATGAGAACATGACTGCGCTGTGGCCGTCCAATATCATCCTTGCAGCGGGCATCCTCTTCCTGCTCTGGTGGATGGCTGACGAAGGCTGGAGCCTGATAAGCGAACCGGCGGCCATCGTCCTTGCGGCGGTCGTCGCCCTGGGATTTCTCACAACTCCGGGAATCCTGGCTGGCATCGCTCTGCTGATGTTCGGATACGCTCTTGGTGACCGGTTTATAACTTTCCTGGGAGTCGTTTTTCTCCCTGTCTTCCTGGGTTTCTACTATTACGACCTGAACGTGGATCTGCTGACGAAGTCGGGCATCCTTGCCGCCAGCGGGCTGATCCTGCTGGCCTGCCGTTTCCTGCTCGCCAGGCGGCCCTGGGCGGAGGGTGAGCCGTCGTGAAGAAGATCGTTATCGCGCTCGCAGCCCTCGTCATATTGCTCATGACTAACGCGTTCATCTATCAGAAGGAGAGCCAGATCGAGTCTGGGCGTACGGCTTTGCTGCGAATAGGGCCGGTTGACCCGCGTTCTCTGGCCCAGGGCGATTACATCCAGTTAAGCTATGAGCTCATGCGAAAAGTGCCACGTGTGAGAACTGACAGCAACGGAGCAAAGGTCCAGCCGGATGACGGCGCGCTCATAACCCGCGTCGATGACGATGGCGTCGCACAGTTTGTGCGGCTCGACGATGGAACGCCCATTGCAGCGGATGAGTTGCGGCTGGCGTACACATATCGTGAAGGCCAGCCATCCCTGGGAGTCGATGCCTTCTTCTTCGAGGAAGGCATGTCGGACTTGTACGCAAAGGCAAGGTACGCTGAGATCAGAGTGACTCCCGAAGGCAAGTGCCTGCTTGTAGACCTGAGGGACGAGGACTTCATTCCGATGGGAATGGAACCCCGCTAGCTTCCACCCTTTTCCAGCTCCTCCCGATGAAAACGCTCGAAGCTCTTCCAGCCGCCGGCCAGGTTGTAGAGGTCCTCGAAGCCGTTCAGGTGGAGGATCCGGTAAGCCAGGTAGCTGCGGATGCCCGTCAGGCAGTAGATATATATCGGTTCCGGCAGCCCCCGCAGTTCGTCCTTACGGCCGCGCAGTTTATCCAGAGGAATCAGGACCGCGCCATGCACATGCCCTTTCTCATATTCCCCTGGCGTTCTTACATCGAGCACGGTGCCGTTCGTGGTCAGGCCAGGGTGGTCTTCCGCGAACCAGAAACGCACGTCTCCCTTGAGCACGTTCGCGCCGACAAAGCCGGCCATGTTGATGGCATCCTTGGCCGAGCCATAGGGAGGAGCGTACGCCAGTTCCTGTTCTTCGAGGTCGTGGACGGTCATGCCCATGCGCACGGCCACCGCCAGCACGTCGATGCGTTTGTCGACACCGTCGTAACCGACTATCTGGGCGCCGAGAATGCGCCCGTCGACGGGGTCGAAGAGCACTTTGGTATGCATATGGCCGGTGCCGGGGTAGTAGATCGCATGTCCGAACGGATACAGGTAGATCTTCTCGAATCGCCTGTCAACCCGGCGCAGCGCTTTTTCCGAGGCGCCGGTCAAGGCCGCGGTCAGGTCGAAAACCTTGACGATGGCCGTTCCCTGCGTGGAAGAATATTCGCTGTCGCGGCCGCAGATGTTATCGGCTGCGATGCGGCCCTGGCGGTTGGCCGGACCCGCCAGCGGTATGTTCGTCTGCTCGCCGGTCACGGTGTCGGTCACTTCGACCATGTCACCGGCGGCGTAGATATCCGGGTCGGAGGTGCGCATGTGCCGGTCGACTTTCACCGAGCCGCGCACTCCCAGCTCAAGCCCCGCGGAAGCAGCCAGGGCCGATTCCGGAGTCACACCGATGGCCATTATCACAAGATCCGCGCAGACGCTGTCGCCGCCGTCCAGCTCCACCGTGACCCTGCCCTGCATATCCCGGAACGACTTCACCCCCGCACCCAGTCTCACTGACACGCCTTTTTCCTCCAGGTGATAACGAAGGTCGATCGCCATCTCCGGGTCAAGGGTGGGGAGGATCTGGTCCTGAAGCTCCACCAGGTCGACCTTCAGGCCGCGCTTGACGAGCGCTTCCACAGTCTCCAGGCCGATATATCCGGCGCCGACGACTACAGCGGTCCGGGCGCCGCCGTCCACAAGCGCCTTGACCGCATCCATGTCGGGGATGTTTCTCAGGGAAAAAATACGGGGGTGGTCGATGCCGGCCATCTCCGGCCGGACCGCAGCGGCGCCCTGTGCCAGGACCAGCCTGTCATAAGTCTCGTCATATTCACGTCCGGTCGCGCCATCCAGGACTTTCAGGGACTTCCCGCCGCGATCGATTTCC
>JAUSDE010000194.1 GCA_030650885.1 Thermoleophilia bacterium | reverse complement strand
GCTTGATGCCCCGGAAATCCCTGATGCGGGGCAGGGCGATGGAAACCAGCCTGTCGAGGAACTCATACATACGGGCCCCGCGTAGCGTCACCGTGCAGCCGACGGCCATGCCCTCGCGCAGCTTGAAGTTGGCGATGGACTTGCGAGCCCGGGTGATCTTGGGTTTCTGGCCGGTGATGACGGTCATCTCCTCGACAGCGTCGTCCAGCAGCTTGGCGTCAGTCTTGGCCTCACCCACGCCCATGTTCACCGAGATCTTGGAGACCCTGGGCACCTCCATGGGGTTACCCAGCGAAAGCTCTTCCTTGAGCTCGGATATGAATTCCTTTTCAAACTGTTCTTTTAGTCTTGCCATGTTTCCTTATCTCTCCTGGGGCAGTCTTTTATTCGAATTCCGTGCCGCAGCTTCTGCAGACACGCAGGCGGCCGGAGTCGGTGCGCTTGGCACCCAGACGCACGCCATCGCTGCAACGCGAGCAGTAATACATCACGTTGGAAACGTGGATCGGCGATTCCTTCTCAATGATCCCCTGGGGGTTCTGGGGCGAAGGCCGCTTGTGGCGCTTGATCATGTTCAGGCGCTCGACAACAACCCGATTCTTCTCGGGCTCGACCCTGAGAACTTTGCCCGTCTTTCCGCGAGCCTTGCCGGCCACGACCAGTACGGTGTCTCCCTTTTTTATCTTCATCTTGTCAGACAATTCAGCTATCTCCTCAGCTGCGGGCGCTAGAGAACTTCCGGCGCCAGCGAGACTATCTTCATAAAGCTCTTGTCACGGAGTTCCCTGGCTACCGGGCCAAAGATTCGGGTTCCCCTGGGGTTCTTGGCGGCGTCGATCAAAACTGCCGCATTCTCATCGAAAGCTATATAGGTGCCGTCCTTCCGGCCCAGCTCCTTCTTGCAGCGGACAACTACGGCAGTGACGACCTCGCCCTTCTTGACCGCTCCACCCGGGCTGGCCACTTTTACAGTCCCGACGATGGTGTCGCCCACCCGGGCATAGCGCCTGTGCGACCCACCCTTGATCCTGATGCACAGGAGCTCGCGGGCGCCGGTATTGTCAGCGATCTTTAGTCTTGTCTCTACCTGTATCACTATTCAGCCTTCTCGAGGATCTCAGCCAGGCGCCAGCGCTTGTTCTTCGACAGCGGCCTGGTCTCGATGATACGAACAGTATCGCCGATGCCGGCTTCATTGTTCTCGTCGTGGACCGCCAGCTTGCGCGACCGGCGCACGGTCTTGCCGTAAAGCCTGTGGGCCTTTGCGGTGTCGATGCGAACGGTGATGGTCTTATCCATCTTGTCGCTGGTGACGATTCCGCGGCGTTCCTTGCGGTTGCCACTGGCCAAAACTTTTTCCTCTGCCTTTGCTTTAGCGCTCACTTAAGCCTCCTGGCCCTCGGTCGTGGCGGCGACGCGTTCGCGCTCACCCTGGACCGTCATGATGCGAGCGATGTCCTGCCGCACCAGCCTCAGTTTCCGTGGGTTGTCCAGCTGGCCTGTGGCGTGCTGGAACCGCAGGTTGAAAAGCTGCTTGCGCGTCTCACCCATGCGCTCGATCAGCTCGTCATCTGACAGGTCGCGCAGCTCGTTAGCCTTCAAAGAGATCACCCTCGCGTGTCACGAATTTACACTTGATAGGCAGCTTGTGGGCCGCCAGCCTCATTGCTTCCTTGGCGACGGGCTGAGCCACGCCGGAAAGTTCGAACATTACTCTGCCAGGCTTCACCACTGCCACCCATTGCTCCGGAGAGCCCTTGCCGCCACCCATGCGTGTCTCGGCCGGCTTTTCGGTTACCGGCTTGTGCGGGAAGATATTGATCCACACCTTGCCGCCGCGCTTGATATAACGGGTCATGGCAACACGGGCGGCCTCTATCTGCCTGTTTGTGATCCAGCCCGGCTCCATGGCCTTGAGACCGAATTCGCCGTGCTCGACGCGGAATCCGCCCTTGGTGGCCCCGCGCATCCGGCCCCTGTGCTGTTTACGATGTTTTGTTCTCTTCGGTAATAGCATTTCTCAGCCTCGCCTGTGCCTTGCGGCTACTTGCGCCTCTGGGCATCTACCTCGCCCAGGCGGCGATCAGCTTTCAGTTTGTCCATGTTGAAGCCCTCGGGCATGATCTCGCCCTTGTTGATCCAGACCTTCACGCCGATGCGGCCGAAAGTCGTGCGTGCCTCGGTGAAACCATAATCGATATCCGCGCGCAACGTGTGTAGCGGCACCCGGCCTTCGCTGTAGCCCTCGGTCCTCGCCATCTCGGCGCCTCCCAGGCGGCCGGCACAGGCGACCTTTATGCCCTCGGCGCCGGAGCGGACAGCCGAGGTGATGGCCCGCTTCATCGCCCGCCTGAAAGCCACGCGGCCTTCAAGCTGCTCGGCGATAGATTGGGCCACGAGGTTGGCGTCCAACTCGGGGCGCTTGACCTCGATGATGTTGGCCTGCACGGACTTGCCGGTCATATCGTGGATCTCCCGGCGCAACGCGTCGACTTCAGCGCCGCTCTTGCCGATGACAATACCCGGCCTGGCGGTATGGATGTCTATTGTGATCTTCTGCGTGTCCTTCTTGATATGTATATCCGACAGTGCCGCATGACGCAGCTTCGTGCGGATGTGTTTCCGGATCTTCAGATCCTCGATTAAAAAATTGGCAAAATCTTTCTCGCTGTACCAGTGGGATTTCCAGTCATGGATGATTCCCAGGCGCATTCCTCCAGGATGAACTTTCTGACCCATACTATCCCTCCTTTCTAGATGATAATTCGACCGTCACGTGGCAGGTGCGCTTGCGTACCCGAAAGGCGCGGCCCATGGCCCGAGGCCGGATGCGCTTCAGTGTCGGTCCTTCATTTACCAGGATCGTGCTTATATAAAGTTCGTCAGCGCTCATGTCATGGTTGTTCTCAGCATTTGCTACCGCTGAACCGAGTACCTTGGTCACGACCTTGGCCGCGTTCTTGGTCGAAAATGCCAGGATCGTACGGGCATCGGCGACACCCTTGCCGCGTACCAGGTCAGCTACCAGCCGCATCTTTCGGGCTGAAACGCGTACATACTTGGCCGTGGCGCGAGCGGTCCCTGCCTCTTCCAGCTCGACGTCTTCCGTATCTGCTTTCTTTTTCTTTGTTGCTGTATCAGCCATTTATTCCCTATTTCAGCGACGTGCTGCGGTCAGTGTGGTGGCCGTGGCCGCGGAATGTCCGCGTCGGGGCGAACTCGCCCAGCTTGTGCCCGACCATGCTTTCAGTGATGAAAATAGGCACGTGCTTCCGCCCATCATAGACTGCGATCGTGTGGCTCACCATCTCCGGAAAGACGGTGGATGCCCGAGACCAGGTCTTGATCATCTGCTTCTTGCCCGAATCGTTCATCTTCTCGATGCGCGCGAGCAGTTTCTCGCTGACGAAAGGTCCTTTTTTGATAGATCTGCTCATTTATTCCTCCTAGCGGCCTTTCCTGCGGGAACGGACGATGTAGCGGTCACTCTGCTTGCCCTTCTTGCGGGTGCGGTAGCCCAGCGTCGGCACGCCCCACGGGGTCACCGGGTGACGGCCGGCCGTAGCCTTGCCCTCGCCACCGCCGTGCGGATGGTCGACAGGGTTCATCGCCGTCCCGCGCACGCTCGGCCTCTTGCCCTTCCAGCGGCTGCGACCTGCCTTGCCGCCTGATAAATTCTCGTGTGTAGTGTTACCTACTTCACCGATGGTGGCGCGGCATGTAGCTTCCACCAGACGCATCTCACCGGAAGGAAGCCTGACATTGGCCATCTTGCCTTCCTTCGCCATAAGCTGTGCCGACGTGCCGGCGCCGCGAACCATCTGGGCGCCACGTCCGGGCTTGAGCTCGATGCAATGGACCATAGTACCGACCGGGATGCTGGCCAGCGGCAACGAATTGCCCGGCTTGATGTCAGCTTCGGGACCGGAGACCAGCATCGTACCGACCTGCAGACCCAATGGCGCCGGGATATAACGCTTCTCCCCATCCACATAATGGAGCAGGGCGATCCGGGCCGACCGGTTGGGGTCGTACTCGATCGATGCGACCTTCGCCGGAATTCCATCCTTGAGCCTCTTGAAATCTATCTGGCGGAAACGCCGCTTGTGCCCGCCACCGGTGCGCCGCTTTGTGATGCGGCCATAACAGTTGCGCCCGGCATTTTTGGAGATGCCCTTTGTGAGCTTCTTCTCCGGTTTCGAGCGAGTGATCTCCTCGAAGGTGGAGCCGGTCATGAACCTGCGTCCCGGCGATGTCGGTTTGTATGTCTTTACCTGGGCCATATTCCCCTACATCGTTTCAAAGAATTCGATTTTCTGACCTTCCGAAAGCTCAACTATTGCCTTCTTGCCGGAAGTGGTCCTTCCCCTGACCATGCCGCGCCGCTTGGGCTTCGACCTGGTCTTGATAACGTTCACGCCAACGACGTTCACGCTGAATATCTCTTCTATCGCCTGCGCGATTGCCGGCTTCTTGGCCCGCGGGTCCACCTTGAAGGTGTACTTGTTATGCTCGATCAGCTGGTAGCTCTTCTCAGAGATGACCGGCCCAAGAATAATTGTGTGTGGATCTCTCATTTGCGGTCTACCATCCCGTTAAGTTTATCCAGCACCGGCTTGGTCAGAAGGACGGTGCGTGCTGCCAGGACATCGGCCACTCCCAGCTCGCCGGCGTTACAGACTGCCACGCGGGGCAGGTTGCGGAACGACATGGCAGCATTTGCTTCATCGTCCCCGACCAGTACCAGCAAGGGATACGAAACATCGAGGCCTTCCAGGACTGCTGCTGCAGCCGCTGTCTTGGGCTCATCGAACGGAAGAGATTCGACCACTCTGATGCTGCCTTCGCTGGCCCGCGCCGACAAAGCCATCTTAAGCGCTTTCAGCCGGACCTTGCGGTTTACTTTGAAACTAAAATCACGCGGCGTCGGGCCGAAGGCGATACCGCCGCCTGTCCAGTGAGGCATGCGGCTGGATCCGGCGCGGGCACGGCCCGTGCCTTTCTGGCGCCATGGCTTGGCACCGCCACCGCGGACCTCTCCGCGCTTCTTTGTAGATGAGGTTCCCCGACGGCGTGCTGCCAACTCGGCACGCGCAGCCTCGTGAAGTACGCCGATCTTCGGCTCTACCGCGAATACTTCCGGGCTGAGCTTTGCGTCTTTCTCGCCCATTGCCTTGACCGCCGGGACTTTAACATCTGCCTTGGCTGCCGTCTTTTTCTTAGACTTGGCCTTTTTCCTGGTCGCCGGCTTGGACTCAGCTTTGGCTTTTGGCTCTGGCTTGGTCTTCGCGTCTACCTTCGGCTTCGCGTCTACCTTCGGCTTTGCGTCAGCCTTCGGCTTGGACTCGGCTTTGGCTTCCGCCATGGTCTCGTCCGCCGCCTCAGCTTCCGGCTTTGTGTCTTCGGTTTTTTCTTCTTTATCAGCCATAAATTTTGTCGTATTGCCTGTTCTTTACTGTGTCTGGATAAAAACTATGCCGTTTTTCGAACCTGGAATTGCGCCCTTGACGAACAGCAGGTTCTTCTCAGTGTCGATGTCGAACACTGTCAGGCCTAGCTGGGTCGACTGCTTGTTGCCCATCTGTCCGGGTAGCTTGATGCCCTTGAAAACCCGTGACGGATAAGCGCTGGCGCCTATTGAACCCGGAGCCCGATGGAAATGCGCTCCGTGCGAACCAGGGCCGCCGGCAAAATTATGCCGCTTGATGACGCCTGCGAATCCCTTGCCCTTTGATATACCGGTTACCTTGACCTTCTGGCCAGCTTCGAATACGGCTACAGTGATCTCCGGCTTCTTCGCCTGGGCCTTGGCCCTTTTCTTGCCCTTTTTTGCGGATTTCTTCTCGTCAGCCTTGGGAGCTTCAGCCTCAACTGCTTCCTCGCCCCCAGCTACGGTAGTTTCTTTCGCCGCCTCAGCTCCTGCGTCTTCCGCTTTCGCCTCTGCTGTTTCACTCTCAGCGGCTTCCTCAGATACTGTTTCTACCTCGGTTTCTTCAGCTTCAGGCTCCTCAACTTCTATTTCAGCAACGGCCGGCATTACCAACTTCAGGATCGCTTCCTCCTCGGAAGCGCCCTCAGCCGTCTCGGCCTCGACCCGGATCTCTGCCAGATGGCGCTTGGCATCCACGCCCGCTTTCTTGAAATGGCCGGCCTGGGGGCTATTGACCTTGTTCTTCTTCATGTCGCCGAAGCCCATCTGCACAGCCTGGTAGCCATCTCTGGCGTTGGTCTTTACCTGAGTTACAGCACAAGGCCCGGCTTCGATGACCGTGACCACTACGCGGTTGCCGTCGTCTGTGAATATCTGGGTCATGCCCAGTTTCTTTCCCAGTATGGCGGCCATATCAGAGCTTGATCTCGATGTCGACGCCGGCGGGTACATCAAGGCGCATCAGCGAGTCTACCGTTTTCGGTGTCGGTTGATGGATGTCGATCAGGCGCTTGTGAGTGCGCATCTCAAAATGCTCACGCGAGTCCTTATCCTTGAACGGACTCTTGATCACGCAGTACACGTTCTTCTCAGTGGGCAGGGGTACCGGACCGACGACAGTTGCGCCGGTGCGTTGTGCCTGCTCGACGATGAGCCGAGCGCTGCGATCGATGAGCTCGTGATCGTATGCCTTGAGCCTTATGCGTATTTTCTGTTGAGCCATATTATTTCTCGTTTCCGATCCGCGGTTGTTCTGTTGGGCGGTTTTCCACCCGGCCGCGAGACCGTATTAAAGCCCGGTGCCGAAACCCCGGGCTCGTTGGTTGTCTATTCGATGATCTCCGTCACTGCACCGGCGCCGACAGTGTGGCCGCCCTCGCGGATAGCGAAGCGGAGCCCTTCCTCCATGGCGATCGGCGTGATCAGCTTGACTTCCATGATGGTGTTGTCACCCGGCATGACCATCTCAACGCCCTCTTCCAGAGTGATGCTGCCGGTCACGTCAGTCGTACGGAAGTAGAACTGCGGCCGGTAGTTGGTGAAGAACGGTGTGTGACGGCCGCCTTCTTCCTTGGAGAGCACATATACCTGCGCCTTGAAGTGTGTGTGCGGAGTGATGGAACCCGGCTTTGCCAGGACCATGCCGCGCTGGATGTCTTCGCGCTTGGTGCCGCGGAGCAGGGCGCCGATATTGTCGCCGGCGCGTCCTTCGTCCAGCAGCTTGCGGAACATCTCCACACCAGTGCAGACGGTCTTCTCTGTCTTCTCCTGCATGCCGACGATCTCGATCTCCTCGCCGACCTTGACGATGCCACGCTCAACACGGCCGGTGGCGACAGTGCCGCGGCCAGTGATGGTGAAGACATCTTCTACCGGCATCAGGAATGGCTTATCGATGTCGCGCTCCGGCTCTGGCAGATACGAATCTACCGCTTCCATCAACTGCAGGATGGGGTTACAAGCCGCGCACTCAGCCGTACCGCAGGCGCATTCCAGCGCTTTCAGCGCCGAACCCGCTACTATGGGGATGTCGTCCCCGGGGAATTCATACTCGGAGAGCAGCTCGCGCACTTCCATCTCTACCAGCTCGAGCAGTTCGGGGTCATCCACCATGTCTACCTTGTTCAGGAAGACGATGATATAGGGAACGCCTACCTGGCGAGCCAGAAGGATGTGCTCGCGGGTCTGCGGCATCGGGCCGTCAGCCGCGCTTACCACCAGGATGGCGCCGTCCATCTGCGCCGCGCCGGTGATCATGTTCTTGATGTAATCAGCGTGTCCCGGACAATCGACGTGCGCGTAGTGGCGATTTGCAGTCTCGTATTCCACGTGGGCGGTCGAGATGGTGATACCGCGCTCGCGCTCCTCGGGAGCGTTGTCGATGGAGTCAAAGCTTCTGACCTCGACGTTTTCTCCGTGACCTGCCAGACATGCTGTGATCGCCGCGGTCAGGGTCGTCTTGCCGTGATCGATATGGCCAATCGTTCCTACATTCACATGCGGCTTGTTTCTTTCAAACTTTGCTTTAGCCATCCTTGCTCCTCTCCTCTCCAATACGCTGAGCAAAACCTGCAATCAAGTCCTGCCTAAACCCATCGAATTGCTTTTGTTACTTTAAGTTCTTCCTAAAGAGCGAGTTACTATATATCAAACCACCACGGCAGGCAAGCTGCGATGCTACTTGCCGTTGATCTGCTCCACTATGCCTGTGGCGATTGAGCTCGGTACCTCTTCATAACGGTCAAACTGCATGCTGTAGACTGCGCGGCCCTGGCTCAGCGAACGGACGTCGGTCGCATAACCGAACATCTCCGCCAGCGGTATGCGCGCGTGGATGACCTGCGCCTTGCCACGGGGCTCCATGCCCTCGATCTTGCCGCGGCGGGAGTTCAGGTCGCCGATTATGTCGCCCATGTATTCCTCGGGAACCACGACCTCCACTTCCATGACCGGCTCCAGCAGGACCGGCTTAGCCCTGGCGACGGCTGCTTTGAACGCCATGGAACCTGCGATCCGGAATGCCATCTCCGATGAATCGACGTCGTGGTAGGAACCGTCTACGAGCGTCACTTTTACGCCAACCATCGGGTAACCGGCCAGCACGCCGTTTTCCATTGCTTCCTTGATGCCTTCGTTTACCGAAGGGATATATTCCTTGGGAATGACGCCGCCGCTGATCTTGTCCTCAAACTCATAGCCCTCGCCCGGGCCGGAAGGCTCCAGGTTGATGACCACATGGCCGTACTGGCCGCGGCCGCCGGACTGGCGGACGAACTTGCCGATGACCTTCTCTACAGGCTTACGGATAGTCTCGCGATAGGCCACCTGCGGCTTGCCGACGTTTGCGTCGACCTTGAACTCACGCAGCAGGCGGTCGACGATTATCTCCAGGTGCAGCTCGCCCATGCCGTGGATGACGGTCTGACCAGTTTCTTCGTCGCCGCGGACCTGGAAAGTCGGGTCCTCCTCGGCCAGCTTGTGCAGCGAAGCGCCAAGCTTCTCCTGATCAGCCTTGGTCTTTGGCTCAATGGCGACTGCAATTACAGGCGCCGGGAAATCCATGGACTCGAGCACGATCGGGTCGCTCTGATCGCAGAGAGTGTCGCCTGTGGTCGTGAACTTAAGGCCGACGGCGGCGGCGAGATCGCCCGCGTAAATGGCGTCACGCTCCTCTCGCGAGTTGGCGTGCATCTGGAGGATGCGACCGACGCGCTCTTTCTTGTCCTTGGTGGCGTTATATACATGGCTGCCTGATTTCAGCACGCCGGAATAAACGCGGAAATAAGTAAGCTTGCCGACAAAAGGATCGGTCATCACCTTGAATGCCAGCGCCGCGAAAGGCTCTTCATCGCTGGCATGGCGGATCTCCTCGCCCTTGTCAGAGCTGATGCCCTTGATCGGGGGCACGTCCAGCGGCGACGGAAGATAGTCGATAACCGCGTCCAGAAGAGGCTGTACGCCCTTGTTCTTGAAGGCGGTGCCGCAAAGGACGGGGGTTATGGCGATTGCGTTTGTAGCCGTGCGAAGGGCCTGCTTGATCTGGACATTGTCTATCGCTTTGCCCTCGATATAAGCCTCCATGAGCGAATCATCATGGTCGGCCAGTTTCTCAATCATCAGGTTGCGCCATTCCAGCGCGAAATCAGCCATGTCTTCGCGAATCTCACGCACTTCCCAGGTCTCGCCCTTGTCCTCGTCCCATACCATCTCTTTCATCTCTACCAGGTCGATGACACCCTCGAAGGCGTCCTCGCGGCCGATGGGAAGCTGGATGGCGACGGGGTTGGCGCCCAGACGCTTGATCATCATGTCCAGTACCTGGAAAAAGTCAGCGCCCATGCGGTCCATCTTGTTCACATAGGCTATGCGGGGAACATGATACTTGTCAGCCTGCCGCCAGACGGTCTCAGACTGGGGCTCGACGCCGCCTACGGAACAGAAAAGGGCGATGGCGCTATCGAGGACACGCAAAGAGCGCTCTACCTCGACAGTGAAGTCCACGTGCCCGGGAGTGTCTATAACATTTATCTTATAATCTTTCCATTCGCAGGTCGTAGCCGCGGAGGTGATAGTGATGCCCCGCTCCTGCTCCTGCTCCATCCAGTCCATGACCGCGGCGCCGTCGTGAACCTCGCCGATCTTGTGCGTCCTGCCGGTATAGAACAGGATCCGCTCGGTCGTCGTGGTCTTACCCGCGTCGATATGGGCCATGATCCCGATATTTCTGGTTTTCTCAAGGGAAAACTTGCGTGTCATGTCTGCGCTCTTCTTACTGTTGGTGTTTACTGCTGCCTGTGTGCTCATTCAAATATCCCAAACTGTCTGCCCGGTTCCATCTCGAGGTTTACCGGATTTTTTACTGACATCCAATATGCTGCTTCCCCCGGCTTTCGGGGCTCGCCACTTACCAGCGGTAATGGGCGAAAGCTTTGTTAGCCTGAGCCATCCGGTAAATATCGTCTTTCTTCTTCCACGCTGACCCCTGGTTGCCCAGGGCGTCGAGGCACTCGTTCGCGAGGCGCTCGGCCATCGTCTTCTCACGGCGTTCGTGCGCGTAAGCGACGATCCAGCGGATCGCCAACGTGCGCGCCCGCCGCGTGGGTACTTCAATCGGTACCTGGTAGGTTGCGCCGCCGACCCGGCGGGACTTGACCTCCAGCGACGGCGTGATCGCTTCGACTGCCTGCTTCAGCACCGCGACCGGATCTTCGCCCCTCTTCTCACCCATGATCTCGAGGGCGCGGTAAGTGATCTTTTCCGCAGTAGACTTCTTTCCGCCCTGCATGACCTTATTCACAAACTGGGCTACCAGCTTGCTGTTATAGATGGGGTCGGGAGTTGTCTCCCTCTTCTGGGCGGCTGCGCGGCGGGGCATATTAACTCCTTAGGGGGCCTTGACCCCGTACTTGGAACGGGCCTGGCGGCGGTCGCTGACACCCGCGGTATCCAGGGCGGCCCTGACAACCTTGTAACGGACACCCGGCAGATCCTTAACACGGCCACCCTTTACCAGGACCACGGAGTGCTCCTGTAGGTTATGGCCGATGCCGGGAATGTAAGCGGTGACTTCGATCTGGGTAGTGAGGCGCACGCGGCAGACCTTCCGAAGGGCCGAGTTCGGCTTTTTCGGGGTAGTCGTATACACGCGAGTGCAGACGCCACGGCGTTGCGGCGCGCCCTTCAGAGCCGGCGTCGAGGATTTCTCGGCGGACGACTTGCGGCCTTTCCTGACCAGCTGGTTGACTGTCGGCATGCTTTCCTTTACTCGTTTCATCCGGCGGCGCCATGCGACACCGGAATCTCTGCCTTTACACACACGAACGAGCAGCAGACTTCATTTTCCCCGCAGCCGTGGCGTGCGGAGAAGTCTGCGCTCGGTTTTTATACCCAGTTCTTTACAGACTTAACGCCCTTCTTTGGGGCGCAAGACGGGAGTATAGCGAAAGGAAATATGAGAGTCAAGGAACCAGTGCCGGTTTAGGCTCGGATCACCATAAATTCAAATCTGCTTCAGCTCCTCGACAAAGGTATTCAGGGCCGTTTTCACGTCGGATGCTTTCTTCTGCAGGCTCTGATCGCCGGAGATGCTGTTGATTGAATCCTTTAGATTTCCATAAGCATCCTTGACCTCGGATATCTTAGCATCTTTGACCTTACTGCCCGAGGAAACCGCTGCGTCATAGTTGCTCTCAACATCCGCAAATGCACGTTTGATGCTGTCAGAGCTCACGTATGTACCTGAGTCCTGAAACCTGGAGACCGAGTCCTTAAGCGCCTGCACATCTTCCTCATAAAGTGCCTGTAACTGCTCGGTTGAAGGAGTTGTGGAAACCGGAGCTTCCTTCTTTGCTTCGTCCCTGAACGCCAGGCCAACACCTGCCGCCAACGCGAACACCACCGCTATTATCACAACCACGATCACCGCGTTTTTCATCTGATTATTTCCTTTCGTTCCGGATTCCGGCGGCTACCCAAAGCTGCACTTCTGACGCATCTAGCCCTGGAAACCTTCGTCAGTATGATGCCTGTGCCTGACAATCAGGGCAACCGCGCCCATTACCACTACGCCGATGATGAGTACTACGATACTGGTTT
>JAUSDE010000190.1 GCA_030650885.1 Thermoleophilia bacterium | reverse complement strand
AAAAACCGGTGCCGCCGCCGCTCTTGTGGATCAGTGCCGTGTTCTTGATCGCGTCAAAGATACTTTCCATCGAATCTCCGACAGGTAAAACGAAGCAGGCGGAAAGTTGACCGAGTTCACGGCCGGCGTTCATCAGAGTCGGAGAATTGGGAAGGAACTCCAGCCTGGCCATCATGCGATAAAATTCTTCCTCCACGGCGTCAACGTCAGCCTCTGGATCATGCAGACGGTCGGCGCCGGCGATTGTCCGGGCTACCCGGCGGAACATCTCGACGGGGGTCTCGATTGGATTTCCTTCTTCATCTTTCTTCAGGTATCGCTTCTCGAGCACCTTCATGGCATTCGGGGAGAGCTGGGGCTGCAAAGGATGTGCGGTTATACGGGAACCTGTGTCGGCGATATCATTCGGTTGTTTGGCTAGCATACTGGTTCTCCCCTTTCTTGCAGATTCTGCGTGTTACCAGATTTTAGGCTGCGCACCGGACGGACCTGCGCCGGCTCTCGAACAAGGCACACAACCCTGTACTGGGTACCCACAAACCCCGGTGCTTCTGTTCGCCGGACATCATAGACCGGCCAACTCCCGCTGAAATTCATCTACATCCTCAAACTTTCGATAAACCGAGGCGAAGCGGATATATGCTACCTTGTCCAGATCCTTCAGCTTGGCCAGAGTCCTCTCTCCGATCTCAACCGATGGAACCTCGGTCTTGAACTCGTTCCGCAGCTCTGCCTCGACCTCTTCGATCAGCCGCTCGAGCGTTGCCGTCTCGATTGGCCGCTTCTCACAAGCCCGTAACAGCCCTTTAAGAAGCTTCGAGCGGGAGAATACTTCCCGCTCTCCCGCTCGCTTTATCACAGTGAGCGGCGTTTCCTCCACTCGCTCATATGTCGTAAACCTCTGCCGGCATTCGATACACTCCCGCCGACGGCGTATAGCATCCCGCGACTCCGTGTCACGGGAGTCCACCACTTTTATCTCGGTGGAACCGCAAAAAGGACACTTCAAAGAAAAACCTGAAATCACTAGGTATTGTTGTTGAAAAAGGGCGCATACACAACATTTCGTGGTTGAGCCACTTTTTCCTGCCTGTTGTTAGCTATCATAGCCAGCCTGCTATCGCTGGTAAAGGGGCTGACGGAAAGTTTATTCCGCAAATTGCACACATTTGATATTCTGTCACGATAAGCCTCGAGTCCAGCTTGAGACTTTAGGAATTGGATAGCACTGTTTGACATGGCGTACTATTTATTTCCTGCTTATTTAGGCCATCACCCTGTTCAGTATCCAAATCGCACGCCTGTTGTTCCTCGCCGCACTCTAAGAGCAACACCTGCATATAATTCCGTTTTGATTCTGCGATAGAATCACCGCTATAGATCCAATCGATGAAACCTTCTCGAAGGAGCCAGTATGAAATTCTATCGCTGCCTGATATGTGGAGATCCCTATATGGGAAGGGAAAAACCGAGCAACTGCCCGTTCTGCGGCGCCTCAGACGAGTACCTGGTGGAGGCGGCGGACTGGATAGATGAAAACGAGAGCCTCGGTGAGCTCAGTGAGATCTCGCGTAAGAACCTGGAGGAAGCGCTTCAGCTCGAAGTCAACAATGCTCCCTTTTACCGTGACGCCATGGCTCGCACAAAAAACGTGGAGTTGCAGGGTATCTTCAAAAATCTTGCCAAGATTGAAGCAGAGCATGCCTCGACGATCAAAAAGATCCTGAAAGTGGAGCCACCACTGCCCGAAGCGGGTAAGGAAGTCGCCACCGATGACGATCGTGAAAATATTGAGGCAGCCCACGAACGCGAAGTCGCGGCCACGGCTTTCTATGCGCAGTCAGCGGTTGATGCGACGGAAGTCCGGGTAAGAAAGGTATTTACTGCGCTTGCCTCGATCGAATCCGACCATATAGACCTGGAACAGGCGCTGCTGAATAAAGGCGTTTAAGACGCGGAGTTCAGCTCCCTGGCCAGGGTATGATATTTGACCTTCATGGCGCCGGCGCGAGAGCGTATCAGGGCCGCGTCCTCGGGCTCCATGTGATTGGCAATGAACTTCAGCACGCCCTGCCCTCCGCCAAAGTCCGCTGAATAATCGCGAAATATCTGCGACATTGAAATCGTGTTGCGCTCGATCTCAATCGTCACGCCTCCATTGAGGATAAACCCTTTCGCCGCCTGATAAAGCTGCCCCTCGATCCCGGCGACGTCGTAGAAGCGGAGGGCCGGTCCTGAACTCGAGGCCCGGGTCAGCGCGAAGCAGACTCGTGGTTCCAGCGGGTAAACAGCTGAGTGCCGGCGGGCATCCCAGCTTCTCCACTTCCGCCAGGGGCGGCCTGGTTCACGGGCGTTATCTCTTAAAATTCCGTGTTCGATGTCGTCAAGAGAATAATCCATGCCTCCGAGACTGCAGGCATTCCGGCTAAAAAACCCCTTCACGTCTTTCACCGAGGCAGCGGCATCAAGCGTCCCGACTTTCTGCAGAACTGTCATGTTGTAGAGATTGATCCATAAAGCGAGCCTCTCCTCCCGAAGCTCCAGCTCAGTGGGGTCAAAATCAGCGAGCTTCCGGACCTCGAGCTCGTAGTCTCTGAATTCCGCTGAGTTGTGCAGGGCCTTATAATCCACCGCCATTCCGTCAGTAGCGACAAAGCGTTCAAAAAGCATTTCGATACTGTCCTGTATTTCGCCGGCGAAACCACCATCAGGTCTCGCCGCTGGCGGCTCGTTTCTTTCCCCATTTATTGAATTCTGCTCCGTGCCGGGCATCCTGGCTCCAGATCCATGCTCGCTCAAGCTCCCATTTTACAGCGAAAACCCTGCCGAACGTAACTTCTCTGTTCAATCATATCGGAGCTATTTGACAAATCTATTAAGAATACTTAGACTTGTCTTACTTTTGTTAATTGTTTAATCTATCGACTAATGGAGGATGCAATGTTTTCAGCGATGCTCGTCACTTTCCGGGAAGGCCTCGAGGCCGCCCTTATCATCGCGGTGATAATCTCGTTACTGGACCGGATTGGCGCAAAAAACCTTGCCAGATCCGTCTGGGCAGGCGCGGGGGCAGCAATCGCCGTCAGCCTGACAGGTGGTATCGTCCTGTTTGCTCTGGCTGGAGAGGCCGCCGAAGAGGCTGGTGAGGTGTTTGAGGTCCTGGTCGTACTCAGCGCAGTCTTCCTTTTGACTTATATGATTCTCTGGATGAGAAAAAACGGTCGCGAATCACAGGCGCGCCTCTTACACAGATCCAGTGAGGCCGCGAAAACCGCTTCGCCCTTTGCGCTCGGGGCACTGGCGTTTGCCGCAGTCGGGAGAGAAGGGCTTGAGACGGTCTTGTTCCTGCTGGCAGGAGCGGGCTCCGAAGGAAGTCCCGGGATGGTATTGGGTGGACTCGCCGGACTTTCTCTAGCCATCGGTACAGGCGTCATCTTTTACAAAGGCAGCCTGAAGATCAATCTTTCGACGCTGTTCAAGGTCACTGGAGTGATGCTGATCGTATTCTCAGCGGGCTTTCTGGGCCATTCCCTGGGTGAGCTGGCAGAACTGGGCTGGTGGCCATCATTCTTTGAGCCGACCTGGGACAGCAGCGGCTTTCTGGCTGACTCGGGCGGCCTCGGCGCTGCCCTGAAATCAGTGTTCGGATACGACGCCAGTCCTTCTATTGCACAGATAGCCGGATACTGGTCCTACCTTATGATCATGATGTGGCTCTTCCTGCGGCCAGATAGAGCAGTCAGCCCGGCCCGGCAGGCTTCGAAAAGCACCGCCTGAACTAAGGCGTACGGCCGGCTTCCAGTCTGACGGGCAGGTAATCAGGGTCGGTTACCGCATACGGCCGGCTTCCAGTCTGCCGGGTAGCTCCTTCGGGTCGGTCACCGGAGGCTGGCAGCTGGCTCCGATGCAGATATAGGCGACGGGCTTGCCCGCATAACCGTATCCGGCGGCCTCGAGTTCCTCGTTATGGACATCGGGGTCGAGGACTTCCACCGAGCGAAACGGGATGCGCGCCTGATGGGCGGCGCGGATCATATCGAGAGTCGCTGCTTCATCCGGCGGGCCGGTGATGGTAACCCTGACCGGCGG
The DNA here is from genome assembly GCA_030650885.1 of Thermoleophilia bacterium. Lineage (GTDB taxonomy): Bacteria > Actinomycetota > Thermoleophilia > BMS3ABIN01 > BMS3ABIN01 > JACRMB01. The sequence goes on along the minus strand of JAUSDE010000190.1, from coordinate 6,055 downwards.
GTCCAGAAGCCGTTCTACCGCCAGTGCATATTCCGCAGCAAACAGGCCGCTGTCCTTGTAGCTGCCTGAGAAACGGTTAAGCGCGCGCTGAGCCGCCTCTAGGAAACGTGGCTGGCCGCTGTTCTGAGCCAGACGGATCAGCGCTGCGGCTGCGATCGAGTTCTCTGTCTGGGGCACGGAGCGCTCTGCCGGCAGTCCTTCCTGGCCGGGCGGAGAGGCGCAGTCATAAAAACCGCCGAGCTCTTCGTCTGCGAGGTTGGCGAGCAGCCATTGGGCGATCTTCAGAGCCCGGTCGAGCCATGCTTCGCCGGCTCCACTCTCGTAGGCGTCGAGACATGCCGTCAACATGCGCCCAGTGTCTGAAAGCATGCCTGGCAGCAGGGATGAACCGTCTGCATAATAATGACTGAGCCCTGTTGCGGGTTCCCACATCCGGTCCCATGTGAACTGCAGGGCGCCGATCGCCCGGTCGCGGAATTCCTGGTCGCCTGTCAATTGAAACCCTCGGAAAAGCGATGATGCCATGAGGGCGTTCCAGCCGGAGATGACCGTCGTGTCGACATACGGCTGCCCGGCTTCTTTCCTGGCGCCAGCGTCGAGCCGGTAATATTCCTCGTCCGCATCCTGACTTCCCCGAAAAGCACCGGTTTCCGGGTCAAGCAGCACCGATGACATGTATCGATAGATATCGCGCGCCACAGATTCATATTCCTTGCTGCCAGTGACATGGGCGGCCTCGGCATAGACTGCGAACAGCCCGGCGTTGTCCTCCAGCATCTTTTCGTAATGGGGCGTAGTCCATTCCCGATCGGTGGAATAACGGAAGAAGCCACCACCAACGTGATCGTACATGCCACCAGCGCTCATGGCGTCCAGCGTCGTGGTGAGCATCATTTCCAGCTCGGCGATGGTTCCCTCTGAGAGAATGGCCAGGATCAGTGAGAGCACGTTTACATAGGGAAACTTTGTGGTGCTTCCAAAGCCGCCGTAGTCACGGTCGTATACATCACCGGTGACCTCAAGGAGGTGTGCCGCGACCGATGGCCCCGGTGGCGGGCCTTCCGGTGGGCTGACCACTGCGGCCTCTCTCTGTTCACGGATGTTTTTGATGGCGGTTCGGATCTCATCCAGATTGTTGGCGTAAAGATCGCGGACGTCTGTCAGCAGACGCTTCATCTGATCGGGGGGGATGTATGTAGTGCCGGTGATGACCTCGCCGTCATCGGTGAGAAATGCGGTAGTCGGCCAGCCACCCTGGTTGTAACGATGATTGATATCGGGCCTCTGGTCGCTATCCACCCGCATGGGGATGAAGTTCTCGTTGATCAGGGAGATGACCTCTTCATCCGAATAGCTGGTTTCGTCCATCACATGGCACCAGTGGCACCAGACTGCAGATATTGCGAGCAGGAGCGGCTTCTTTTCCTGCCTTGATTTTAGAAACGCCTCATCGCCCCACGTTTGCCAGGCGATGCGTGCGGCGCCATTCGGGCGTGGTGAAAAACGAAATCCGCCGGTAGCGGTTGTTGCCCTTTTTTCTTTATCTGAAGTCATTGTCGTCCTTTGCTGATTGAACCGCCGGGCGGCTGCATTCTGTTTAACTGGCATTTCCCGTTACAGCCGGCATCTAACCGACCGTCCGGAACATGGTGCTATCCGGTCATTCTAGCAGCGATTTCGTAATTTGTTGACATTCAATGGCACAAAAAGTACATTTATCATCCGGGGTTTATGTAAACTTTATGCAGGGGGCGCAACATGCAGTCGCATGCATTTCGGCATGGCAACATTCTGAGGTTTTCCATCGCGTTTGGCATTCTCCTGATTCTGGTCCTGGCAGTGAACCTGTCTGTTTCCGGTTCTGAAGCTTCGGCAGCGGGGCCGTTGACGATCGTCGACGGCGACACCAACGGTCATTGCGCCCAGATCGGCGCCTGGGACCAGTACAGCCTCACCTGCACGCTGAGCGCGGATCAGACCAACACGACGATCTCTATCGGCAGCAGCAACATAACCGTGGATGGCAATGGCCACTCGATGGACGGTGGCGGCGCTTACGGTATCTACATCGAAGACTTCAGCGGCATCACCATAAAAAACCTGATTCTTACCAATTACGCTTATGGCATATTCCTGGCCTTCACAAGCCACAACACTTTGATTGGCAACACTGTCTCGAATAATTATGAGGAGGGCATAGGCGTCTGGGGTTCAGGCCTCAACGACATCGTCGGCAATACGGTCGCTGATAACGGTTGGGACGGCATCGGCCTGGTACTTTCGTCCGGTGGCAATACGGTTCGCGGAAACACCATTTCAGGAAACCAGTGGGGCGTCTGGCTGGCTGGGGCGAACAACAACATCATCTATAACAATAATTTCATCGACAACGCGGTGCAGGCGGACGGAAATGAAGCCGGAACCAACGTGTTCAGTCTGGCGCTGCCAATTGGTGGCAACTACTGGAACGACTCGACCGGTCCCGATGCGAACGGTGACGGCTTCGTTGATACGCCGTATGCCGCCGGTATAGCCGGAAGCGACAGCTTCCCGTGGACTACCATGAATGCCTGGTGCGAAAATCCCGAGTTGTCCGTCTCTAGACCCATTCCTTATTGGTCGAATCTTGCGGATTATCAGGTGCGGCGGCTTTCGGTCGATTACTCGATCTCAAACAACGCCGCCGTGGAGGCATACGGGGTCACAGTCATCGGCACAGTCGACACCGGCGGCGCTACCAGCCTGCCCCCCCTGCCGTCTCTGGGCAATATCCAGCCCGGCACGAGTGCGAACATGACCATCCTCTACAATGTTCCGCCGGGAGTGTCAGCGTTTCGCTCGACGGTTTATGCCACGGCATCCAATTCCTGCGGCACCGTACGCAGTTATCCGGGACCGTGGCCGGGAGCCTAGCGACACACCGTAAATAGCATCACGCTGACCGGTTGTGACATGACGCTGATATAATAGCGCCCATGCACGAGTTCCCCACAATAGCCGCGATTTCAACGCCGATGGGAGCGGGTGCTATCGGTATTGTTCGAATGACCGGGCCGGCGGCAATATCCATCTGCGACAGCCTCTACAGTCAGCCCGGTGGCGAAACCCTCGCACAGGCGCCTTCTCACAGCCTGAGGTATGGCGCGATTCACGACCCCGCAACCGGAGAACTTGTCGATGAGGTTCTTGTCGGGTTGATGCGGGCGCCGGGGACCTACACCCGGGAAGATGTTGTGGAGGTCAACTGTCACGGCGGTCCCGTCGCCCAGCAGAAGCTTCTTTCTCTCTTTCTGGAACAGGGGGCCGAGCTGGCTTCACCCGGCGAGTTTACCAGGCGTGCCTTCCTCAATGGCAGGATCGACCTGGCCCAGGCCGAGAGCGTCGCCCAGATCATCGGTGCCAAGACCGAGGCAGGGCTCAGGGTGGCAATGTCCCAGCTGGATGGCTCTATTTCAGCGGAAATCCGCTCACTGCGTTCGTCGATCCTGAGCGTGATGGCCGCAATCGAGGCAGATATCGACTTCTCCGACGAGGATATCGAGGAACTCGACCGCGATGGCGCAGACGCACGTCTCAGCCAGGTCGAAGAACGGCTGGAGGAGCTGATCGAATCAGCATTCGTCGGCCGGGTGCTCAAAGAAGGGGTACGAACCGCGATCATCGGCAAGCCTAACGTAGGTAAATCCAGCCTGCTGAACTCGCTGATTATGCGCGATCGGGCTATCGTCACGGAGATCCCGGGCACCACGCGCGATACGATCGAGGAAATAATCAATATCCAGGGGATCCCCCTGCAGCTGATAGATACCGCCGGCTTGCGGCCCGCCGAGGATGAAGTCGAGCAGATCGGTGTGGACCGGAGCCGCCGCGCCATGAAGGAGGCAGACCTCATCATCTGTCTTTTCGACGGCAGCGAGCCTGAGGACGATCATGACAGGGCTCTGCTCACATCGGTGCCTGCCGACCGGACCATCTACGTGATCAACAAATGTGACCGCTTCCGCGGGCAGCTGCCACGATTCAACCGCGGCCTGTTGCCATCGGAGCCCGTGATTATCTCTGCCATGACCCGCCAGGGGTTGCAGATCCTGAAAGAAAAGATTGCACAGCTGGTATTGGGCGGTTCGCTGCCGCCTCTTGAAGGTCCGATCATCACCCATGAACGCCACCGCCTTTTGCTTGAACAGGCCCGCGGCTTTCTGGGGAGGTCGCGCCAGGGGTTGAGAGTAGGCCTTGGCGAGGAACTGGTCGCGGAGGAGCTGCGAGGAGCACTCACATCTCTGGGTGAGATCACGGGTGAAGAGATAGTCGAGGATCTTCTCGATACGATTTTCCGCGAATTTTGCATCGGCAAGTAGCGGCTCGGCCATATTCAATCCATGAATGACTTTTCCGAAGAAATCAGCCCCCCGGATTTTGATGTTGTTGTAGTGGGCTCGGGGCCTGCGGGATGCGAGGCATCCCTGGCTGCGGCCGCCGCGGGCGCGCGAGTATTATGTCTCACGATCAACCTCGATATGGTCGGTTACCCTCCGGCAACACCGGTACTTGCTGAGAACAGCGGCGATCGGCGGCACGCCTTGCATGCTGAAATCAAATCCCTGGGCGGAAGATTACCCGCCCTGCTTGAGAAACAAAATGTTGCCAATACAGGCGACGATTCCGGCTGCCTGGTGGTAGACCGCCGCTTGCTGGGCCTGGCCTGGAAGGAGGCCCTGGAATACGCGGATGGATTGTCGCTGCGCCAGGCACTGGTTACCCATCTCGAACCTTGTGGTTCCGCCTGGCATATCACCACCGGCCTTGCCGAGGAATTCACCGCCGCCGCGGTCGTGGTTGCCGCGGGGACATTTCTAAACGGCCGGGTCGTGGATGCAGGTGGCAGCATTCCTGGCGGCCGATGGGCCGAGATTCCTTCTCATTCCCTTGCAAGAAGCCTTAAGGGCCTGGGTGTTGAGTTCACGGAGATCTGGGCTAGAACTTCTCCACGTATCGCAGCCGGTAGCGTCGAATCGGTGGCGGACATTGCGCGGTCGGCTGGATCGAAACAGACGACCGGCGCAATGCGTTCTGCAGGCACCGATCGGCTCGCAGGCGGTAAAAGCCGGCTTTATCCTGACGGCATGCAGCTTGACGAGATATACGCTTACGAATTGGAGACCGAGGGAAACCGCCTCGGCCAGCTCAGTGCCATACGAAATATTGATGGTCTTGAGAATGCCTGGATCACCCGGACGTCCTACACGGTTTTTCATGATGTGATCAAGGCCGGGCAGGTCTGCGAAACACTGGAAACCGTGGGATTAGCAGGGCTTTTCTTTACCGGCCGCGCCGCAGGGAGCTGTAATTATTCTGAAGCGGCTATCCTCGGACTGGTTGCAGGCAGGGCGGCTGCTGTTCATGCAGCTTCGTCCATGGCAGGCACTTCGGCTGCTAATTCAGATGGTAATGCTGCATCAGTAAGCTGCGGGGGTCTGACCGGAGAGCGGACCGCACAGCATGCTGGTGAGCAGACCGCGGATCATGTTTTACTTGAATTGCTGATCGATCGGATTGCCCATAAACAGATCAGGCCGGTTACCATCAGAACAGACGCGGAAAGCGGATGTTGATTACTGGAACACAGACGGGTGGGATTCAGCGTTCCGGCGAATACTCTTTTGATGTCGTCGTTGTGGGAGGAGGCCATGCCGGTTGTGAAGCTGCACTGGCCGCGGCACGCATGGGCTGTACCACGATTCTGCTGACTATCAACCTTGAGAAGATCGGCCTCATGCCCTGCAATCCGGCTATAGGCGGTGTTGGCAAAGGTCAATTGACGAGGGAGATCGACGCGCTAGGTGGAGAGCAGGGACGCAATACCGATCGCTCATTCATCCAGATGAAGACATTGAATACGGGCAAAGGTCCGGCTGTACGGGCTCTCAGGGCACAAGCTGACAAGAAGCTCTACGAGGACAACATGAAGCGGATTCTTGCGGCTGAGGAAAACCTGAAGATCCTGGAGGGTGTCGCCGCCGGTATACATGTTTCGCGTGAAACAATCGAAGGAGTC
>JAUSDE010000173.1 GCA_030650885.1 Thermoleophilia bacterium | reverse complement strand
CCCCTGCTTTTTTCTCTCAGACTCCGGTCAGCTTTTAGTCTGTTTGCCTGACTACGTTCCAGCCGGAGTAGGCTTGCTTGCAACCGATGGCATAACCGGTTCACGCAGGCGGTCGGCGATGGTCGTGCCATCACTGCCGTCGTCGGGGCCGACGAAGTGCTCAGGATAGCCCCACATCCCATGCTCGGCGAAGTCTGAACCCATGAGTTCCTGCTCCGGGGTCAAACGGATGCCGACCGCGGCTTTCAGTCCGTAGAAGACGACGCCTGAGGCAACCAGCACGAAAGCGAATACCGCGCCGAAAAGAAACGAGTTCAGCGGCCGCCCCGGAGTCAATATCTGTGCAATGTGAAATTTTTTTTCACTCATCAAAAAATTAAAGCCGGGCAGGTGAAAGACTTTAAGCATAAAAAGACCGAAAAAGATCACCAATACTCCCCCTACTCTCTGTAAGATATGCCGATAGTGAATCAGCGCCGCCCCGCCGAGTCCAAAAAGAATCCCGAAAAAAATAAAAACTGCGCTGAATCCGAGGACATACAGCATCCCGTTGATGAGCACTTTTCTGCGCGCACCCGTTCTTTTTTTCGGATCGGCAAGATCCTGGACACTGACGCCGCTGATAAACCCAATATATGCCGGAACAAGCGGAAGCGTGCACGGCGCAAGAAATGTAAGAACTCCTGCAAAAAATGTCGGGATAATGAGTGATAGCATGTGAACATCCATATGTTAAACCATAACGGGTCACGCGGCAGCGGTCAAGAATATGTCTTCCTCCATCCTTTTTCTTTTTGAAGAAATACGCTAGACTCCCAAAACTATGGCAAAGCCGATAGATAAAAAATTAATCGTAACTATACTCGGAGTCATCTGTGCACTCCTTCTCGCGGCACTCGATCAGACGATCGTGGCGACCGCCATGCCTCATATCGTACAAGATTTCAAGGCACTTGAACACCTCTCCTGGGTATTCACGGCGTACATGCTCGCATCCACGATCACGATCCCGATCTTCGGAAAACTCTCCGATCTCTATGGCAGGCGTCCATTTTATCTTCTCGGCATCGGCATCTTTCTTCTCGGCTCGATTCTTTCCGGTCTTGCGCAGTCGATGCTGCAACTCATCATATTCCGCGGAATTCAAGGCATTGGCGGCGGTGCGATCATGATGAATTCTTTTGTCGTCATCAGTGAGCTCTTCCCGCCTGCAGAGCGCGGGAAATGGCAAGGGGTGATGGGCGGCATCTTCGGCCTTTCGAGTATTCTCGGACCGCTCTTGGGAGGCTGGCTCACCGACTCGGTGGGATGGCGATGGATATTCTACATCAACATACCGCTCGGACTCCTCGCCTTCTGGATACTTGCGGCGGCACTTCCAAAAACGAAGATGCGTCATGAGGCAAAAATCGACCTTCTGGGCGCATTTCTTCTCGCCACCGGACTCATCACCCTCCTTCTCGGATGTCTCTGGGGAGGCACGCAATATCCATGGAATTCGCCGCAAATCATCGGCCTTCTCGGTGCGGCGGTCGTTCTTTTAAGCACCTTTCTCTTTGTTGAGAGTAAAGCGTCCGAACCGATTTTACCCCTCGATCTTTTTGCAAACCGGACATTTCTTGTCTCGATCATCGCGATCTTTCTAACCGCCATTGGCATGTTTGGCACGATCGTATATATCCCCTTTTTCGCGCAGACCGTCATCGGAATATCCGCAACGAATTCGGGTCTCATCCTCACCCCCATGATGGCGGGCATGGTCATCTCATCGGCCATTGCCGGCCAGATCATGTCACGCACGGGAAAATACAAACACCTTACGGTCGGCGGGATCGTCGTCATGACATTCGGACTCTTTCTTCTTTCAGGAATGACGCTCGCCACCACAAACACGCAGCTGATCATGAATATGATCATCGTAGGTATCGGACTCGGCGTCACCATGCCGGTATTCACTCTCGCCGTCCAGAGTGCCTTCGATACATCAAAGCTCGGTGTGGTGACCGCCTCCACACAACTCTTTCGTACCGTCGGCAGCACCATCGGAACCGCGATTCTCGGAACGATCGTCAATAACGTCATGACGCGAGGATTTTCGGATCTTGCAACTCAACCCTCCGGACTCATGTTAAAAAAACTGCTGCCACAAGCGGATAGTCTCAATATAAATGCAATTCAGGGCTTTCTCGCGTCCCACAAGGGTTCTTTTGAAGATATTTTGGCAAAGGTACCGCCTCAAATGCAATCGGACGTCGCCACCGCCCTTGCCAACTTCGCGCTTAATGCGAAAAATATCATCACAAACGGCATCACGACCTCATTTTTCATCGCAACACTCTGTACGGCATGTGCCGCTGTTGTCACTCTTTTTCTTCCCGAAATTCCTCTCCGAAAATCAAATCGACTCGCGCTTGAGGAGGCGGGTGTCGAACTCGAAACCGAACTCGGCCAGACGACTCCACGATCAGAACCGATAGTGGGACGTTCGTAACTCTTCTGAAAATAATCACAAAAAAAGTCGTCAGTACTACAACTGACGACTTTTTTATTTATTTATATCTATAACGACCGCTCGCATTGCTCGTATTCAGTGATGTAGTGATGGGAAATGAATATAAAAAAGGTCGGCATTTCCCATATCCACATGAGATCTCCTCACATACAATCATATGAAGCTCAAACATATCATTTCTCCGATCGCAGGCATGGCGCTTGCGAGCATGGGTTTATTGACACCGCTTGCGACACATGCGCAGTATGTCGATTATTCCCCCAATACGATACCATCGCAGGGATACCCGTACGGATACAATCAATTCCGCCCAACAGTAGCGTCCGAAATTACCGGCTCGGTCGCGCAAAATATCGGAACCATGGTTTTGGTGCGCAGCGGCGGACAAGATACGCAGGTATTTCTGACTCGCAATACCCAAATAGTCGATCGGAATAACACGGTCTTAGGATCGAATGCGCTCGACATTGGGACGCTTGTGAAGGTTGTTGGACTCGCACGCTCTGGCGGGATCGTTGCGAGTACGATTATCGTCCTCTCGGGTCCAAATTATCCGTTTAATTACGGGTATCCGACACCGATAATCGTTCAGCCCTATGAGTACCTTTTGCCGTGGGACGTTTTTGTGCGTCGACATCCCCATGACTGGCAGCGTTGGCGCGGACATTGGGAAGGGCGTCGGCATGACCGGGAACGCATGGAGCAGACGCAAGGATCCCGATGGTGGGAGCGCGGTGATCGCGATCATCGCGGAGGACAATCGCGAGACTGGGATCGAGATCGTGACGGTCGCCAATCGGGACCACCAGTAACACCATCGCGTCATAGAGCACTGCCGCTATAAATATAATTAATTGAGTTACAAAAAAGGGCACGTTATGTGCCCTTTTTTGAGTTGTGACGGATCTTCTTATTTGATATACCCGAGACTTCTAACGCGTGACCAGTCAAGTGGCGTCGTTGGAATTCGTCCTTTTTCAATCGCTTTGAAGGCGACAATGCCAGCTCTTTCTTTTACGAGATCTCGTGCGAAGCGGATGCGATACATCGGCGTATTCCATGCAAGATTATCCTTTGCATTTTTGAAATCCGGTCGATGTCCCCAATCCTTTATGAAGCTTGCCAATACAATGGGGAGTTGTGCCTTTTCCTTTCCCAAATTACGTTCTGTAGGAATTTGACCATTGGCGATTTGCACAAGCGCTTTTATACTCAGTCGTCCAAATGTATTGAGTTGATCGCGGAGGAGTGCGTCGCGTTCGCCGGAGCCAAGTTTCACGGTAGCAGGATCCGCGCCGTAGGCGACGAAATTTGTTGCGATCTTCGTGTCCTGAGAACTCAGCGTTACACTAAATGTCTTTGCACTCGATGCCACCGATGCCCGTGCGGCTGTTTCTGCTCTCACATTAACCGTTGTGCCAAGCATCGTTGTCAGCGCTTTTGAATCACTCATTACCTCAGCTGAAGGTGCCACAATTGGCGCAGTTGTCGTCGACGGTCCTGTTGGTTTCGAGCCATTCGTGTTGGTATTTGTATTCGTGTCTGTCGATGGAGGTGTAATCACTGGAGTTGTAGCTCCTGTCCCAGTAGTACTGCCGCTACCGCCACCCAAACTTGGGGCTGCTGGACAACCCGTAGTGACAAATGTCGCATCGCTCCCAGTTCCAGTACCCGCCCCGCTTGTTGCGGTTGCACGGAAGTGATAGGTCACTCCACAGGTCAAACCCGTAAGACTCGCGGAAAGCGTACCACCAAGTGCTGAAGAAGCTGCTGATCCATAGCTTGTCGATGTACCATAGTCGAATCCTTGTGCTGTAACCGGTGCGTTTCCATTACTGCTCAGTGTGCCGGCGAGCGTTGCGGACGTTGCGGCAGGTGTGCCTGAGCCCGTAACTACCGTTGGTATATCTGCGGTTAATCCATATCCGTATCCAAGATCTCCCATCGCGTCGGTGTATCCATATCCATATCCGTATCCAACATCATTAGAATCCACGGCAATACGATAAAAAGCTGCATAAATCGGCTGCGCAAATACGAGTCCAAATGCGGTGAGAAGCAGCGAACTCGAGAAAATCCGCGCAATGGTCTGTTCCTTTTTCAAATGTCCCATAGCTATTTTTAATGATGATAATCAGATTATAATGTATTTTTTATATAATATCAAGACACAACTGTGGATAAATATAAGGTTTATTTTTTCCCCTCCACTATGTCTCTATCGCGAATAAGCTCGGAAATGCTCGTCAAAACAGTGATAACCAAGCCATAATACGCAAATACCGCGACTTTTTCCGCCAAAACGTCTTGATTGACTGCGAGAAGTATCGGGCAAATGGCAAGAAATACAAGAGCAATTCCCGCCGAAATTCGAGCATCAATACAGTATAATATCGAAATAAGCCCCAAAAGGAGGGTGGTAAAGTTCAGAATATCGACCCCCTTTGAGAGTACATATACACAGATCACAATAATGACACCAATACGGATATAGTCACTGAGACGGAGCTGCTCTTTTGCAAATATAACTCCTGTCCAAAGCGGGCGTATGACCTCTGTTCGAAAAAATGCATACGTGTGACGACAAGATATATACGCCATGTGGCAAAAAGTACGAGAGAGTTCGCATACCATCTTCCATATACCGAGAGATGATTGAATCCCCACTCGCCAATGTTTGAGTGAAAATTCATGTGTCTTCATCCCCTTTTGATGAAGCGTACCGCGCAATTCTTGCTGCAACTGACTGCCACGGGTGCCGAAAAGACTTATGAGCGCAAAGAGAGCGATACTCGCATGAAGCGCCGACCATGAAAAAAAATAACGCCACGACGGAAAAATAACGGCGAATACCAGCGCAATGATATAAAAAGCAAAAAGATACGGAAAAAGATCCGCAATATCATTAGCGACCTGACGAAAAATAGTGGCAATTTTCTGTTTGTTTTTGAGCTCCATAGTATCTATTGCGAAGGTATTATTGCTTTTTTAACGCGATACACAAGAAAGCCTGGCGTCTCTTTTACTCGCTCGAGCTCTGGATTTTGTTCGATCCCCTCGTATTTTTTCCAATCGGCCTCCTTGGCAAGAATGACATATTTGATACCATACGCATCATTTTGAAGCAAATCGGTCTTTCCCTTCGAACCGAGCCACCCCTCGACTGCCCTTCCGACGACATTTTGACTATTATCATAGATACCACCCCACTCCATATTACTCCCGCTAATGACCGGGCACTCAAAAAATACCGGAGCCGGATTGGCGCTGACTTTATTGGTCCACGAAAATTTCATATATAAATGCCACGGCAAAAATAGAATTTTCCCATCGCATTGCGAATCCTCCACAATGAATGTATTCACCTCACTCCAATCCTTTGGATATGATTTTGGTTTCATCTGTCCCGCAAAACCAAAAAGCATGAATGGCGCATTGCTGATAATGATCGCTCCGGCAATGATTTTCATAAGTACGTCATGGCGAATGACGATTTTCCGCAAAAAAAGCTCTTTCATGCCAAGAGAAAGAAAGATGAGATATACCAAGACAATCACACTCACCCACTTTTGCGGCTCACGCAAGCCTTTATAGAGCGGAAGATGATCGAAAAGAAAGTTGGAAATTTCTTTACCAATCGGAATACGGATACCCGCGGCAAGAATGACGGCGATCAAAAAAAGAACGATCAGTGAAATGGAAAGCACTCGTCTCTGCCCTTTCGCCCTCCATGCAGCCATGATCCCCCACAAGATCAGTGGCAATAGAAACAAAAAGCTCCGCCCCCAATTATCTTTCACGCTTGTGAGGTCGAGGTATCGAAACTGATCCTTTCCCCAAAACCCGGACATCATCACGACATTGCGGAGCACATCCATGGATGTCTTGCCGGAGGTTTGAAAGGCAACAAGATCATCTCTCGTAATACCGGCACTCACCATTCCTCCGTCCCGTGATTGTCCCGTAAGATTTGCAGCGATCCAGTTTGCATTAATAACAAGCGTAAATACGCCAATAATACAGATAATCTTAAGAAGGTCGATTATCTTATTCTTTACCGCATCCTGAGCCGCATCGGCTGTATGTTTTAAAAAATACAGGGGTAAAAATACAAGGATACCCACCGCACCAATAAAAAACAAAAAATG
>JAUSDE010000003.1 GCA_030650885.1 Thermoleophilia bacterium | reverse complement strand
GACGTCGCCGGCGGCAGCCTCGATAGCCTTGCGGATGCCGTCACCCTTGCCCTTGCCTGCGTCACGGTGGCTCACAACATCCATCGACTCTGCGATGTCACGGGTCTTGTCGGTGGAATTCCCATCGACCAGGATCACTTCGTCGGCATATGGCTTTACTGATTCAATCACGCCGCCGACCGTCGCCTCTTCGTTCCGGGCGATGACGGCAACTGTCACGGTTTTGTGTACGTGGTTCAAAGCATCATCCCATCGTCATCCGGCGGCTGAAACTCAAGCCAGTTCGGGGGAGCCTACATAATCTACCAGAGCGTCGATGAAAGCTTTGCGTTTCGGCCCCCGCAGCGCTTCGGATAATTCCTGCCGGATCGGGCTGTCGGTCACCATGAGCGCGATCGCGGACCTGATATTCATGAAGCCCGCCAGGGCGAACATTGCCGACGCCTCCAACTCTACACCGAGGTACCCGTCCTTATTCCAGCCCTGGATCTGCTCGTCGGTCTCGCGGAACGCGGCTCCGGTGGTCACGATGGGACCGGTGTGAACCGGCAGTTCGCGCCGCTGGAAAAACCCTGAGAGCGAATCGGTCAGTGCCGCATCCGCCGGAATCTGCTGACCATACTCGAACCCGTAATGGCTGGCCAGAGCGTCGCCGGCTTTGGCAGAGTCGGCGATGATGATATCGCCGCAATCGATCTCAGGCTGCAGGGCGCCGCAGGTTCCCAATCCTATGACTGTGTCGACCCGGGTGAACGCCAGGCTCCGCATTATGCCCTCGAGGATGACTGTGCCCGGCGGCACCTTGATGTAGCCGATGCGGCGGCCGCCCAGGTCCCCGGCGTACAGCGCGCCGAAATGTTCGTGCCGCTGAAGCAGTGGGCTGATGAAATCCTCACCAAAAGAGAGCAGCAGCACGCGGGGGGTGTAATCGTGGGGGTCGCTGCCCTGGAATACCCAGCGCTCGGCGACAAAACGTACGAATTTTTCTTCCCAGGCGGTCATGAAATGGATTGTACCCGGCGTGGCTGCTTTCATTAGCCGGGGATGCTGGATACTATAGCATAAATGCCGTCTGAATCAGGGAAAGAATTGACCACAAAAAGTCGGGTCCCCCTTAACGCGATACTGCTCAGCTCCTCGCAGTTCGTCCGCGCGGCCATCGGTTTCCTTTTTTTCCTGTACCTGGCCCGGCGCCTCGGTCCCGGTGACTTCGGCAAGTATATGTTCGCCTTCTCCCTGGCTGAGATATTCTCCATCCTCGGGGATCTGGGCCTGCACGAGTACAGCATCCGTGAGATGGCCCGCCGGCCCGAACTGCTGCGCGAACGCCTTCCCGGCATCCTGGTCCTGAAAACGCTGCTCTCCAGCACTTCCGCGATCATCATGGTAGCTATCCTGCCGCTGCTGGGAAAAGACCGGGCCACCTCGATCGCCGTCATCGCCTTCGCGCTGGCCCAGATCGGCTATTCCTGGTTCTATGCTTCCACCATCGCCTTCGCCGCCAGGCAGGACCTGCATATCCAGGCTTTCCTGTGGCTGATGGAAAAGATCCTTTTCGCAGCAGCAGGTGTAGTGGTTATCGCCGCGACCGGCAACGACTTCGTGCTGGTCGCCTTCAGCAACACTTTCGTCCAGTTCTTCGGCGGCGCCCTCGCAGTCTGGATCGCCTGGCGCAAGTACGGCCCATGGGTGCTCAGGCTCGATACCGGAAAATGGAAAGGTTATATCAGGTCGGCCCTTCCGTTCGGGCTGATCGTCGCCTTCTTCCTGGTGTACTTCCGCATCGACAGCGTCATGATCTCGTTCTTCCGCAGCGACGAAGAGGTGGGCCAGTACGGCGCCGCTTATAATCTCGTCTCCGCACTGCTGTTCCTGCCGGCCGGCCTGGTAGGCGCGATGTTCCCCAGGCTCGCAGGATTGTACAAGTCTCCGGACGACAACCTCGACGCGCCCTTCCAGCGTGCGGCGCGGTGGCTACTGGCGATGTCCCTGCCGATGGCCGTCGGTATCTGGCTGCTTTCCACGCAGCTGCTGACGGCGCTCCTCGGTGATACCTACCTGCCGGCTGCCACGGCATTCGCCATACTCGGCTGGACCCTCCCGGTCTGGTTCATCACCTTCCTGCAGGGAAACCTGTTGACACTGGTCGAACGCCAGAAAGCGGTAGCCCTGGTCGGGCTCGTCAACATGATCCTCAATGTGGGCCTGAACCTGTACATCATTCCGAGATACGGTTTCGCCGGCGCCGCCGTGACTACCCTGATCACCGAGATGATGGGGCTGACACAGATGTTCTGGCTGCTTAAACGGAATATCTCACTTGCGCAGACTTTGATGAACGCAGTGAAGGTTGCAGCGCTTACGGTATTGATGGGAGCACTCGTCTGGGTGCTGCGCGACCGGATCAACGTCTTTGCCGTAATCGCGATCGCCAGCGTAGCCTACATTTCTGCGATCATGGCAACTGGCATTATTCCGCTGTCCGAGATCCGGGATATCGTGAAGAGAAAAGAGGCTGCGGCCGAGCCGGCAGAGGTCAGACCGAACGAAGGCCTTTAGCGGGACCGCCCCGCGGGGCCGATGCCGGCCTCTTTCACCCGGGCGTCCACGAACTGGGAAAATTCCTTCCTGAACCGCTCCTTGGAGAAGCGCGCGGCATGCCTGCTCAGTTTCGCCGGATTGAAATCTCCCGGGCGGAAACGGGCTACGGCATCGATCAGCGATTCGACCGTCGCCTCGGGGAACATGACCGCAGTCTTGCCATCGATAGCGCTTTCCTTCAGGCCGCCCCGTGCCAGCCCTATCACCGGGCGTCCGGCTGCCATAGCTTCCACGGGTACGATGCCGAAGTCCTCTTCCCCGGGGAATACCAGGGCGAGGCATCCTGAAATCAATCCGGGCAGATCCTTCTCGGGGACGAAGCCGAGGAACTCGATAGTCGGTCCGGCCATCGCTTCAAGCCGCTCCCTCTCCGGCCCGTCTCCGACGACCTTCAACGGCAGTCCCAGGCGCGTGAACGCCTTGACTGCCAGCTCGACCCGCTTGTACGGCACCAGCCGCGACACGACCAGGAAATAATCCCGCGGGCATTTGACTACAGGGAAGCGCTCCACATCAACCGGCGGATATATCACTGTGGCCTCCCGTCGATAGAACTTCGCGATCCTCGCCGCCACGTGTTCCGAGATGGCGATGAAATGATCGACCCTGTCGCTGGCAAGTCGGTCCCAGAGGCGCAGGTAATGCACCACCAAATCGTTACAGGCTTTAACCATGGGATTGGCGTTTCCCAGTCGGCTGTCCAGATGGGGCTGCCAGGCATAACGCAGGGGGGTGTAGCAATAACAGATATTCAGCGTCTCCGGCCCGGTCAATACTCCCTTGGAACAGGCGGAACTCGAGGTGATGACCACGTCATAGCCAGTGAGATCGAAAGATTCAAACGCAAGGGGGAACAGCGGGATGTACTTCTGCGAGATCCTGTGCAGGAAAGGAAGATTCTGCACGAAAGAGGTGCGCACGTCCCAGCCGGCAACTGATTCAGGAAGGTTACGGTCTGAAAGGAATGTCGTGTAGACCGGAGCGCCGGGATATTCCTCCAGCAGCGTTTCTACCACCCGCTCGGATCCGCCCAGCGTCGTCAGCCACTCATGTGCGATGGCAACCCGCAAAACCCCCTCCTTTACGGCAGCGTTAATATTTGTGCTTCCCCATGCGAAGCATTATACTTTTTTTGTGAACTATCAGTCATGAATCCTTCCATCCAGCCACTCCCAGAGCCGGAAAAGAAACCGCTTCGAGCGAGCAGTCCGGAGTCCCGCAAACTCCAGGACGAAGCGATGATAAAAGCTCTCTGTTACGCCGATATCTTCAATTTCCCACTTACGGTCGAGGAGATTGTCCGTTTTTCCCCCGATATGCCAGTTACTATCGACGAGGCCGAGGAGAGGCTGAACTCCGATGAAGCGCTGTCCGGCACTGTAAAACGCGATGGCAATTATTACTTTCTCGACGGGGGCGGAGGCAACTGCCAGTTGCGGATGGACCGTGAGACGGAATCGCGCCAGCAGCTGGAAATCGCCCTGCGCCGCCTGATACCTCTCCAGGGAATCCCTTTTATCAGAGGCGCTGCTGTAACCGGCGCCCTGGCGGCTCTCAACTCACCCGCGGGTGACGATGTCGACCTGCTGATCATAAGCTCGCGCGGCCGCACCTGGACCGCTTACTTCTTCCTGCGTCTGTGGCGGCGGTTCAGCCACAATCCGGATATCTGCTTCAATGTGTTCATTTCCGAAAGCGACCTGGTCTTCCGCAACCAGAACCTCTTCTACGCCCGCGAGATACTCGGCGCGCTACCGATACTGAAAAACGATGCCTACGGCAGATTCATTGACGCCAACCGCTGGATATTCAACATCTTCCCTTCGTGGAGTCCCAGCAAGGACCGCCAGCGTTACCGCTTGCCGGTCAGCCCTCAGTGGAGGCGCCGCCAGCGCCAGATCGAGCGCATGCTCACCGGACCGGTCGGCGACTTTTTCGAGTACTGCGTCCACCGCATCCAGGAAAAACACCTGATCAGTTCGGCGACTGAGACCTCCATGAGGATGCGCCGCAACCGCATAAAACTTCACAAGCGCGACAACCGCTCACCCATCCTCGACAAATACGAGCAGCGCATCCAGACCTGGATCGGCAAATACCGCGAACTCAGCGGCCAGCCGCCCTTCAGGCCGGTCGACTGATTCTACCGCTCTCCGAACCGGGTAAAGGCACCTGGACCCGGGTGCACTCGCTCAGGCGTCCCGGTCGACAAAACTGGTGACAGTCTTCAGCAGGATCTTGATGTCCAGCCACGGATTCCAGTTCTCAATGTAGTAGACGTCGTGCTCGACCCGTTCCAGAATATCCGTGTCACCTCTGAGCCCGTTGATCTGCGCCCATCCGGTAAGCCCCGGCCGCACCCGATGCCGGCTTGAGTAAGCCGGGATCTCCAGCTCGAAATGCTCGACATGCTCCGGGCGTTCAGGCCTTGGGCCAACCAGGCTCATCTCACCTTTTATGACATTTATCAGTTGTGGCAGCTCATCGATGCCCAGAGGCCGGATGAATCTGCCGATCCTTGTTCGGCGCACATCGCCGGCAGTAGACCAGCCCGCCTCGCCTTTCTCGGCGTCCCGCCGCATCGACCGGAACTTAAGAATGGAAAACGGCCTGTCGTTCTTGCCCAGGCGCGTCTGCCGATATAGCACCGGTCCCGGCGAATCCAGCTTGATGGAAATGGCTACGTATAACAGCAACGGCGACAGGAAGATGAGTACAAAAAGCGATATTACGATATCCATGGTTCGCTTGACGAAACCCTGAAGCCCTGTGATGCTGCTGCGCTTGAGTCCCAGCACAGGCAAACCGCGGATGTGCTCGACCCCGACGCTGTCGCTGAAGATCTCGTATAGCCGCGGCACCATGGTGAATTCCACATTGTAAGGCCGGCAACGCTCCATCAAACCGACGATCTTGTCGTGCCGGTCGCGAGAGAAGCCTACTACCATGTGCTGGATACGATGCTGCAGGATGACCTCCTCCAGTTTCCCGTAATCGTCGAATACCTGGTAATTGGAGACTGCGTCCTCTGAGGGTTCCTCGTCGAGAAAACCGACGAATCTCAGGCCGAGGTCGGGATTACGTACCAGCTTCTCAGCACATGAAATACCGACCTTGCCGGCTCCGAGTACAAGTGTGTTTTTGACATACCACCCGTGGCTCCTGCCATATCTCTGCAACATGTAGATGAGCAGGCGCGCTATCGAGACGCAGACGATGGTGCTGATCCAGGAGAGTACGATGATGTTTCTCGAATAATGGACCACCGGAAAGATCACCATGGTCGCGGCCAGTAGTACCATCGAGCCCTCGGTGACGGCGCTGACTATCTGCGGCAGCACCTCGAGCAGGCTCAGATTCAGCCGGAACCGGTAAAGGCCATGGAGCTTGAACAGCAGCCAGTAGAACGGCAGGATCACCAGAACCAGGGCTATGTAGAAATTGTTGGAAGGTGGAGCCGCCTCACCTATGTAGAGGATTCCCAGCTGGATATAAACAAAAAACGCCAGACGGAACCCGGCAACGACTCCCAGCAGGTCCGCAAGGACGAGCGAGAAGTGTGAAAAACGATGAGAAGTGAATAATTTTGCCGCTTTTGTCAACTTGAGTACCTGGTCTTTATTCTAGCCACTTTCCCCGGCCTTTTACAGAAAGTTGGTCCGGCTCCGGCCGCTTCTTTGTCGGCGGCGGGCCGGCAGTGCTAAAATTCGCTGATGCTTCACATCGGAATAAACGGTCGCGCCATCTTCCGGCAGCTCACCGGCGTGCAGCACTATGCCCGGGAGGTCACCCGCGCCCTCTGCCTGCTTACCCCGGCTGAAGCGACCTTCACGGTATTCTCCGGACGTGAAGGCCGCGGTTCCACGGATGGGCTCCCGATAGATTCGAGCCCGGTTCCGGCGGGCGGACCTGTCCGCGGGCTGATATGGGAACAGACCGTCCTCCGGCGCATGGCAAAAAAAGCTGCGGTCGATGTACTGTTCAGCCCAGCGAACGTAGCGCCGCTCAATGCGCCGTGTTCAAGCGTAGTTACCATCCACGACCTTTCTTTCCTGCTTTTCCCCGAATATTTTTCACGGACTTTCGGCACTTACTACCGCGCGATCATCCCGCGGATAATCGATCAGGCAACCGCCGTCATCACCGATTCAGAGAATTCCAAAGCCGACCTGATCACGCATCTGGGAGTGGATCCGGAAAAAATCACGGCCATACACCTCGGTGTCTCGCCGGAATTCCGCAAACGGATCAAGAAGGCCGACCTCGAAGCGGCGCGCTTGCGCCTTGGGCTGCCACCGAAGTTTTTCCTGTCGGTTGCCAGCCTTGAGCCGCGGAAAAATCTTGGGAATCTGGTCAAAGCCTACGCCATGCTGCCTGCCGAGGTGAAAGAAGAGCTCAAGCTGGTGCTGGTGGGAGCAGGCAACCGCATCTTTTCCGACCCGGCGATCGCGTCGGCGCTTAACCGGCTGCCGGCCGGATCCGTCGTGACTCCCGGCTACATCGCCGAGCAGGATCTCCCCGCCGTCTACCGTCTGTCGACAGCGCTGGTCTTCCCCTCCCTTTACGAGGGATTCGGCTTGCCGGTGCTGGAGGCGATGGCCGCTTCAACGCCGGTCATCAGCTCCAACCGGTCGTCACTGCCCGAGGTCACCGGAGCCGCCGCCGCCCTGATCGATCCTGAAAGCACTGAGCAGCTCGCGGCAGCCATGGAACTGCTGGCCCAGGATTCGGGGACGCGGAACCTTCTTATTGAAAGGGGCAAGAAGCGGGCGGGGCTGTTCACGTGGAAGAAGACGGCGGAGAAGACGCTGGAAGTGCTGCGAGGAGCGGCGGGACAT
Source organism: Thermoleophilia bacterium (assembly GCA_030650885.1). GTDB lineage: Bacteria > Actinomycetota > Thermoleophilia > BMS3ABIN01 > BMS3ABIN01 > JACRMB01. The sequence goes on along the minus strand of JAUSDE010000003.1, from coordinate 4,264 downwards.
TGAGACTAATTAACTATACGGTTTTCCCTGATTGAATCAAAGCACCTTTTGTCGGATGGCGGGATAGGTATTTCCCGCTTCCACTTTAGGTCTTCAACAATCGTTCCAGCGGAAAATACCTATCCCGCCCTCGCGTCTCGACGGGCACAACGAAGCGCGATTAAGGCTAGCCGGACTCATGCTCAAAACCAGGCTCTTATTCAGCTGATTCCACAGACCGTTCGTCAGTACTTTTCTTCAGCCAGGCGGTCATCCCCAGATATGAGAAGAAAAGGAATACGATTCCGGTCTGGCCCAGGAAGTAATCCAGCACGCCGTGGAACAGGTATGCGATCGTTGCCATCGCCAGCGCCAGCGAGACCAGGCGGAAGCTGGTATTCCAGTCGCGCTTTCTTACCAGCTGGAACTGTAACCAGACTGTCTGCACCAGCAGGAACACCATGACTGCCAGCCCGACGATACCTGTCGTCGCCGCGGCTTCCAGCAGTATATTGTGGGTTCTCACTTTCTCGTCGTGCTGCAGCTCCGGCATGTAATCGAAGTAGTGCTTGCGGAACTGGTCTGGGCCGAGGCCTAAAATCGGGTTCGCTTTCCATGCGAGGATGCCCGCACGCCAGAGCTGTGACCTGGTCGATGTGATGAAATCGGGCTCCCTGGCTTCGAAGTTGTCGCGGGGCTCGCTCACCACGAAAGGCTTGCTGCTTCCACCTGTGAACTCAAGCGGTAAGGTCAGCGGCGCGACACCCGCACTTGAGAACCAGCCGACGTGGGCTTTGGCGAGGTCGAACACCAGCACGTATTTTCCGTCACGATCAGGCGCCCTGAAATCCACATCGAAGTCGGCCTCTTCGCCGGGATGGATCACATGCGGCATCGGCGTCACTAGGAACTCGATGTCCTGCCGAATCTCTTTATCAGGATAGGTAAGCCAGCGATAGCTCAGCCCTACCTCGTCACCGCCTTCGGGAGCCCAGTTGATGGTGCCCGTGTTCTTTATATGCATCCTGGCCGTGGCAACCTGGTCAAGAGCCAGGTCCGTGGGAATGCTGATCGCCGTGTATTCCGCGCCGTAATGGTTTTCCTGCTCCGCCACATCCAGCCTTGACGCCACCTTGTTGCTGAACAGGAGGGACAGGATCACCACCGCCGCCAGCAGTCCCACCCCGGTCAACAGCAGGATCCAGACACGACGGCCATAACCGTACACCGCCGCCAGCGCTGCCCCACCTATCATGGATGCAGGAATAGCCACAAGGGCGCTGCGGGTGAAGGTGTAGGTCTGCACCACCATGACCGCTCCCATGAGCACAACCATGCCCATCTCCAGCCAGCGCCTGCGGCTGCCGGGGCGATCTCTAAGCCACAGGCCGAAGACGAGCGCTATAGGCAGAGCAAGCTCGAGGTACATGGACAGCAGGGTCGGAAACGGCAGGGTCGAAGCCACGCGGACATTATAGAAAGTGCCGAAGGTGATGATGCCTTCATGGAACGGCTCAAGCACGTCCGGCCAGTAGATGAAAGTGATGTAGTTCTCGGCGAGTCCGATCATGGTGACAACTATCAGGGTGGCCGCCACGGTTCCAGCCATGAAAAGGTGCGCCCTGGATTTTCCCGGAAGCCGCGAAACAGCAAGGTAGACGAGACCGGCATACATCATCCGCAAGGAGAATTTGAAAGCGGTGGGTTTGTCCTCGGCCGCCAGCGCAGTCGAGAGGAAATTAACCAGCACGAATAGCAGCACCGGCAGGTCGAGCGCCCTCCGGGAAAAATACCAGGCCCGTTCGCCGGCGCCATAGATCAGGGACAGGACGATGAAGATCCCCGCGGCGACTTCCGAGCTCGTGAACCCTACGGAACCGAGCGAGACTACGGGCGTCTTTATCTCGAAGGCGGTGAATACAAGAAACAGACAGGCGCCTGCCAACACCAGGCGGGCTCGAAGGCCGGAGCTCTGCTCAGACGCGAGCGGCATCTCGGAGAACTTCAAGAGTCTCGCCGGCGACCTTTTTCCAGCTGAACTGGGCCGCGCGGTCCAGTCCCTTCTTCCGGAGTTCAACGGCCAGCTGCGGATCGGCGAAAATGCTGTCCATGGCCGCCGCCAGCTCGTCGGTGTCGAGCGGATTCACATAAAGACCGGCATCCCCGACCACCTCCGGAAGCGAAGAGCTTCTCGATACGATCACAGGAGTACCCGATGCCATGGCTTCAAGCGGTGGCAGCCCGAATCCTTCATAAAGGGAGGGATATACGAAGACGGACGCCTGCCGGTAGAGCGCCGGCAGGTATTCCTCACGGACATAACCGGTGATACGTACCCGTCCCAGCAGATCCCGCCGCTCAAGCTCGTCGAAGATCGCCTGCGCCATCCAGCCACGCCGGCCGGCCAGCACCAGGTTCACGTCGGGCCTGGATTTGGCTACCTTGTCAAAACTCTTGATCAGAGTATTGAGGTTCTTGCGTGGCTCCAGGGTTCCCACAAACAGGATGTACGGCTTGATGATGCCGTAATGATGCATCGCTTCTTCGTCTTCGGGTTGAGGCTCGGGATTGCATTCATCAGGAGCTCCGAGATGGATGACCGACACCTTCGAAGACTTCGACTTGATCAGGCGAACGATATCTAGCTTGGTGTTGTTGGAATCGGCGATGATACTACGGCTGCGCCTGGTCGAGATGGGCACCAGGGTCCGGGCCCAGACGACATTCCGCAATGAATGGGTTCGCGGATAGAGCCAGACCGAAAGATCGTGGATTGTCAGCACCATCGGGCAGGACGCCGCTACAGACAGAACAAAATTCGTAAAGAAGCAGACGTCGATCTGATGCTGTTTCAACAGTAGCGGCAGAATGAACTGCCTCCATGGCTCCTGGTACTTGAACCCGTTTCGGACGACGGTTACGTTTTGCCTGCTGGCAGCGTGCTTCTCGAACCCGGTCTCGCGGTTGCTGAACAGATACAGCTGCTCATCGGGCTCAAGGAGATCCATCATTTCCTCGATGACGCGATGCGTATACCAGTCCACGCCGCTCTTCGTGGTCTGGATCGCCGATATATCTACACCTATGCGCATATTGGGCTATTCTAGCTTTACCAACCGCTTAATGCCACATATAAATGCGTGCAGTCTCCATTGCCCGAGAACGCTGCCCACTCATACCTGCGACCAGCCGATGCTCATCCTCCAAGAAAGTCCCTGATAAGCGCCTGGTTGGCGTCCTCATCAAGGACTACATAAGATATGCCGCCGATATCCTCGCCGTAGCCGACCATGACGAATTTCCGGTTGCGCTCGGCCGGGGTACGGAACTTGACCCAGCCCAGCTTGATCAGGTCGTTGGTGGAGATATCAGTAGTCATGTTGCTGACGATGTCAGGCGCCATCAACGGCATCTTCGCAAGGTTGAAGGGGTTGTTGACCCGCTTTTGCAGCGCTTCCATGAACTGCTGCTGCCTGCCCATCCGCTGGAAATCGTCATCGGAATATCGCACCCGCACATAGACGAGCGCCTCCTCGCCGGTCATGTGCTGAGGTCCGGCGTCAAAGTGGACCTGCGTCCATTCCAGACCAAGGGGATATTGGGAGTCGATCTCGGTGGGAACATTGATGTCGACTCCGCCCAGGCTGTCAACGATGGATGGAAAACCGGAGAAATCCAGTTCCACATAATGATGGACTGGCAGGCCAGTAAGCCCTTCCACCGTCTCGATGGTCAGGGCCGGCCCGCCCCAGGCGTAGGCCGAGTTGATCTTGTCCTCACCGTATCCCGGGATATCGACCAGCGTATCCCGAGGGATCGACAGCTGGGAGATCGTCTTGGTCTGACCGTTGACCCGCATCAGCATGATGGTGTCTGCGCGGGAATTCTCACCAGGCCGCTTGTCGCTGCCCAGGAAGAGGATGTTGACCGGCGTAGAGGTGATATCGCCAGCCGGCTTGTTCAGCGTCGAAAGCACATCCGAAGGCACCTTGGCGTTACTGGCTTTCACTGCGCGATCCAGTCGCCAGTAGGAGATGCCGCCCAGCACCAGGAGCGCAAGTAGCAGAAAAAGCAGCGCGTAACCGATCCGCCTGCCCCAACCGCCGCGCCTTTTCTTCCCGGGTAGATGTGAACTGCGGCCACCTCGAGATGAGACCGATGATCGAGGCTCTTCAATCCCGCCATTACTTTCCTCCGCAGCGCTGCCATCATCCCTGCCACCACGTACTTTCAATGGTTTTTTTGAACGCAGGCGTGAACTCTTATAGCGGGTATAGGGTTTCTG
>JAUSDE010000170.1 GCA_030650885.1 Thermoleophilia bacterium | reverse complement strand
CGGGCAGATACCGGCTGAAGCGCTCGCTGAGATCAAGGAGAAAGCTGCCTTCGAGGTGGCGCGGGTGCTCGAGATCGAGAAAGAGACCCGCCATGACGTCATCGCCTTCCTGACCAATGTCGGCGAGCATGTGGGCGAGGCTTCCAGATACATCCATTACGGCATGACTTCCTCGGACATGCTGGACACAGGCCTCGGTATGCAGCTGAGAGCCGCCAGCGACATCCTCCTGCTGGATCTGCGGCACATGCTGGGCGTGCTCAAGAAGCGCGCTTTTGAACATCGTGACACCATAATGATCGGGCGCAGCCATGGCATCCATGCCGAGCCGGTTACCTTCGGTCTCAAGCTGGCCGTCTGGTGCTTCGAGATCGCCCGAGACATAGAAAGGCTGGAGCGGGCGCGTGAGGCGGTAGCGGTGGGGCAGATTTCCGGCGCGGTCGGAACCTACGCCATGATACCGCCGGATATAGAGGAAGAAGTCTGCCACAAGCTTGGTCTGGTGCCAGCGCCGGCCACGACCCAGGTGATTCAGCGGGACCGGCACGCCGAGTTCGTGGCGACGCTGGCGGTCATCGCCTCCACCATCGAGAAGATGGCGGTAGAGGTCCGGCACCTTCAGCGCACCGAGGTTCTGGAGGCTGAAGAGGCCTTCAAGCCCGGCCAGAAGGGCTCTTCAGCCATGCCCCACAAGCGCAACCCCATCATCAGCGAGCGCATGTGCGGCCAGGCGCGTATCATCCGCGCCAACGCCATGGTGGCTTTTGAGAACAACGCGCTCTGGCACGAGCGCGATATCTCGCATTCCTCCGCGGAGCGCGTCATCCTTCCCGACAGCACGATACTGCTTGACTACATGCTCTATAAGTGGGCGGATACCATGGACAACCTCATCGTCTATCCTGATCGGATGGAACAGAATCTCTGGTCCAGTTACGGGTTGGTCTTCTCCCAATCGGTTCTGCTAAAATTGATAGACAACGGGCTTTCCCGCGAGGAGGCCTACAGGGTCGTCCAGACCAGCGCCATGAAGGCGTGGCAGGAAAAGACCAGCTTCAAAGACCTGATATCTCAAGACGAAACCGTTAGGGCATCAATCAACGAAGCCGAGCTGGAAAGCTGCTTCGACCCCGCCCGCTACCTGGAAAACATCGGCGCCGTATTCGCGCGCCTGGAAAACCTGGAGGTGTAGCATTGGCACCTGAGAAGCTTTACGAGGGCAAGGCCAAGATCATCTACTCCACCGATGATCCGGAGCTGATCTCACAGAAGTTCAAGAACGACGCTACCGCTTTCGACGGCAAGAAGAAGGGGCAGATCGAGCACAAGGGCGTTCGCAACGCGGCTATCACCACGCGGCTGTTCAGGGTGCTGGAGGAGCAGGGCATCATCACCCAGCTCGTGGAGCAGACAGCCGACGACACGCTGCTCTGCAAGCGGCTCGAGATGTTCCAGGTAGAGGTCGTTGTCAGGAATTACGCGGCCGGCAGTATCTGCAAGCGTCTTGGATTCGATGAAGGCCACAAGATGAAGAAGCCGATGCTGGAGTTCTTCCTCAAGGATGATTCCCTGGGCGACCCGCTCATCACCGACGCCCACATCGAGGAGCTGGAGCTGCTGACCAGGGCCGAGCGCGATGAGATCGAGCAGCTTACATTGAAGATCAATGAGACGCTGGTGCAGTTCTTTGCGGAGCGCAAGGTGCTGCTGGTCGATTTCAAACTGGAGTTCGGCAAGGACAGCGAGGGACACATCGTGCTCGGCGACGAGATCAGCCCCGACACGTGCCGCTTCTGGGACGCCGATTCTCGCGAGAAACTGGACAAAGACCGATTCCGCCGTGACCTTGGCGGAGTGGAAGAAGCTTACGAAGAGATGCTCAACCGGGTGAACCAGTAGCCGGAGTCAGGTAATGAATAACGAGTCAGGATTCAAAATATAACCCTGACTCCCACAGCGAGGTGAAGATGAAGGCTAAAGTCTATATTACTCCGAAGGCAGGGATACTCGATCCGCAGGGGTTGACCATCGAGCGTTCGCTGCCGGCTCTGGGTTTCGAGGGCGTATCCAACGTGCGGGTCGGCAAATATATCGAGCTGGAACTTCCCGATGGCGACGCCGCCGGCGAGGCTGTCGACCAGATGTGCCACAAGCTGCTGGCGAACCCCATCATCGAGGATTTTGAATTCGAGCTAGTAACCGAGTAGTGGCCATCTCTTCACAGACCGAAGTCACACCCGTCCGCTTCGGGGTCGTCGTATTTCCCGGCTCCAACTGCGACGCCGATTCACATGACGCCGTCCGTTCCTTCGCCGGCGCCGATGCCCGCTATCTATGGCATAAGGACACCGACCTTGGCGGGCTGGATTGTGTCATCCTCCCCGGCGGATTCTCCTACGGTGATTACCTGCGCTGCGGCGCCATCGCCCGCTTTTCCCCGATCATGAACGCGGTCCAGCGCTTCGCCGACGATGGCGGGCTGGTCATCGGTATCTGCAACGGTTTCCAGATTTTGCTGGAGGCGGGGATGCTGCCGGGAGCCATGCATCAGAACGAAGGCCTAAAGTTCGTCTGCAAGCTGGTGAACCTGCGGGTTGAGAACAACGGGATACCTTTTACCACAGGTTATGAACGTGGTCAGGTCATAAAAGTGCCCATCGCCCATCACGAGGGCAACTATTTTATCGATCAGGCCGGGCTGGCCGAGATCGAGGCGAACGGACAGGTTGTCGTCCGCTATTGTGACGACGAGGGTGAGACCACCGAAGCTTCGAATCCCAACGGTTCTCTCGGCAACATCGCCGGGGTCTGCAACAGGGAGCACAACGTCTTCGGCCTCATGCCCCATCCCGAGCGCGTCTGCGAAGAGATCGTCGGCGGCACAGACGGGCGCGGCGTCTTTGAGTCGATAATCAATGCCGTCGGCGCGAAGGCGGCGGCAAGATGAGCGCAACCAACCAGAAACCCGCGTACGAACTCCTGGGTCTGAAGGAAAAGGAATACCAGGGCATCTGTGATGCCATGGGGCGCGAGCCCAACTACACCGAGCTCGCCGTCTTCTCGCTTATGTGGAGCGAGCATTGTGGCTATAAGCACTCGCGGCCGCTTCTGAAGAATCTTCCCACCGAGGGCGAGCGCATCCTCCAGGGTCCCGGCGAGAACGCCGGCATCATCGACATCGGTGACAATCTCGCCATAGCCATGAAGATCGAGAGCCACAACCATCCTTCCGCGATCGAGCCTTTCCAGGGAGCCGCCACCGGCATCGGCGGCATCGTCCGCGACATCTTCGCCATGGGCGCACGGCCCATCGCCAACCTGGATCCGCTGCACTTCGGACCGCTGGAGAAATCCCGCCAGAAATATCTGCTGGAGGGCGTAGTCGAGGGCATCGCCGCCTACGGCAACTGCATGGGCATCCCGACCGTCGCCGGCGAGATCCACTTTGAGGACGCCTACGAGGGCAACTGCCTGATCAACGTCATGTGCGTGGGCCTGGTGGAGCAGGACAAGATTTTGAGGGCCAAGGCCGAGGGGCCTGGCAACCTGGTGCTGCTCTTCGGCTCCACCACGGGCCGTGACGGCATCGGCGGCGCCAGTATCCTGGCTTCGGCGGAGTTCGACGAGACCGCCCAGGAGAAGCGCCCGACGGTGCAGGTTGGCGATCCATTCACCGAGAAGAAGCTGCTGGAAGCCTGCCTGGAGATGCGCGACAAGGGGCTGCTGGTGGCGCTGCAGGATCTGGGGGCGGCAGGACTTTCAAGTTCTTCCAGCGAGATGGCCAGCAAGGGCGGCGTCGGCATCGACATGGACATCTCCAAAGTGCCGCTGCGCGAACAGGACATGGAGCCTTTCGAGATCATGATATCCGAGTCGCAGGAACGCATGCTGGCCGTGGTGACTCCCGAACTGGAAACCGAAGCCCTGGCGGTCTGTGAAAAATGGGACCTTGACGCCGTCATCATCGGCAAGATCACCGACACGAAGCGGATGCGGGTCTTCCTCGGGGACGAGCTGGTCGCCGATATGCCGGTGGACGCGCTGGTTGATGACGCGCCGACTTATATAGTAGAGGCTGTGCGCCCGGCCCACGAGGTCGACGACCCGCTGCCCGAAGACCACTACCGGCACCCCACCGACCTCAACGAGACTTTGACCACCCTTTTGCGTTCACCGAACATCTGTGACAAACGCTGGGTCTACGAGCAGTACGACCACATGGTCCAGACCAACAACGCTATCTGGCCTGGCGCCGAGTCCGCGGTTCTGCGCATCAAGGGGCGCCAGAGCGGCGTGGCGCTGACCACTGACGGAAACGGTCGTCGCTGCTACCTGGACCCCCGCCGTGGCGCCCGCGCCGTGGTCGCTGAGGCGGCGCGCAACCTTTCCTGCACGGGAGCAAAGCCGCTGGCTGTCACCAACTGCCTCAACTTCGGCAATCCCGAGAAGGGCGAGATCTACCATCAGTTCAGGGAAGCTGTCGAGGGCATGGCTGAGGCCTGCCTGGCCTTTGAGACCCCGGTCACCGGCGGCAACGTGAGTTTTTATAACGAGAGTTTCGGACAGGCGGTCTATCCCAACCCGGTAGTCGGCATGATGGGCCTGGTGGAAGACGTCAGGCTGGTCCAGACCCCCGGTTTCAAGGATGAAGGCGACGTGGTCCTGCTTCTTGGTAACGCTCGCCCCGCCGCTGACGGCTCCGAATATCAGCTGCGCATCCATGGCGAGGTAGCCGGACGCATCCCCGATGTGGACCTGGAGATGGAAAAGAAGCTGCAATTGCTCGTGAGAGAAGCTATCCTTGAAGGACTGGTTAAAAGCGCCCACGATGTCAGCGACGGCGGGTTAGCCTGCTGCCTGGCAGAGTCGGCCATCGACGGCGGACATGGAGCCGTCATCGAACTGGCTTCGAGCCAGGCCAGCCAGGGTGCGGGTGACCAGCGCTCCGGCCTGCAGGCCGACCAGCGTCCGGACCTGCTGCTCTTCGGTGAGGCGCCCGGCCTGATCGTTGTGACGGTCGAGGAAAAGAACCTGGAACATTTCGCGCAGCTGGCGCAGGACCTGCCGGCTCATGTGATCGGCCGTGTCGAGGGAGACCGGCTGGTAGTCCAGGCTGCTGGTGTCGAACACATAAATATTCCGGTTGCGCAGGCTGCACAGGCATGGGGTACCGCTTTAGAAACGCTTATAGGGGATGTTGGTTAAATTGAATTGTTCGGACAAGCCCGAAGAGGCTTGCGGGGTATTCGGCACTGTCGCCCCCGGGCGCGAGGTCAGCAGGTTGGCTTTTTTCGCTCTCTTCGCCCTGCAGCACCGGGGACAGGAGAGCGCCGGCATCGCCGTCGATGACGACGGCCATCTGACGGCAATCAAGGACATGGGCCTGGTCTCCCAGGTCTTCAAGGAACAGACGCTGCAGAGCCTTTCCGGCCAGGCGGCCATCGGCCACGTTCGTTACTCGACTACCGGCTCCACCCGCTGGGACAACGCCCAGCCGGTCTGCCTCAACCGCAACGGCCACACCCTCGCACTTGCGCACAACGGCAACATCGTCAACACCGCCGAGCTGCGCGAGATCATGGGCCCGCAAGGCATAAAGTTCACCTCCACCAGCGACAGCGAACTGCTGGCGGCGCTGATCGCCACCAATCCCGCCGAGGATATCCGCGACGCCGTCGCTGAAAGCATTCCCAGGATCAAGGGCGCCTTCTCAGTCGTTCTGCTCAGCCAGGGGACAGTCGTCGGTTTCCGTGATCCCTGGGGCGTACGCCCGCTCTGTGTCGGCAAGCTGGAGGAAGGCAACTATGTCCTTGCCTCGGAGACCTGCGCCCTCGACATACTTGGCGCCGAGTTCGTCCAGGAGGTCAATCCGGGGCAGATGGCGGTGATCACCGAAGGCTCGCTGGAGCTGATGCAGGTGGTCGAGCCGAAACCGCGGCAGGCATTCTGCATCTTTGAATATATTTATTTCGCGCGTCCCGATTCAGTGATCGACGGCATCAACGTCTCCCTGGCCCGAAACCGCATGGGCGAGGAGCTCGCCCGCGAGTCGCTGGTGGAGGCTGACATGGTCATCCCGATCCCCGACACGGGCACGCCGGCGGCCATCGGTTACGCCCGGGCCAGCGGCATCCCTTACGGTGAGGGCCTGATCAAGAACCGTTACGTGGGGCGGACCTTCATCCAGCCGGACCAGAACCTGAGACAGCATGGCCTCCGGGTCAAGCTCAACCCCCTGTCCGAAGCTATCCGGGGCAAAAGCCTGGTAGTAGTGGACGATTCGATCGTCCGCGGCAACACTACCAAGAAGCTTGTCAGGATGCTCTACGACGCGGGGGCCACCGAGGTACATCTGCGAATCAGCTCGCCGCCGATCACCAGTTCCTGCTTCTATGGCATCGACACCTCGACGAGCACCGAATTGATCGCCTCGGAAAAGAGTGTCGAGGAGATCCGCAAACAGGTTGGCGCCGATTCACTGGAATATATCTCCCTTAAAGGGCTGCAGCGCGCCATCGGCAGGCCCGCCGACCATTTCTGCCGAGCCTGCTTTACCGGCAACTACCCGATTGACATCCCTGAAGATCTGAAGATGAGCAAACACC
>JAUSDE010000174.1 GCA_030650885.1 Thermoleophilia bacterium | reverse complement strand
CAGAAGGTATCAAAGCTCTTCGCCCGGGTCCATTGGCCGTCTCTTTCCTGGAGGTCACGGGCGGTGACATCGTTGGCGCAGGTATAACCGGCGACAAAGCCGGCGGCGTCCTCGAGGCTGAGATTACGGGCGGTTTTGCCGATGACCAGCGCCAGTTCGGCTTCGTAGTCAACCCGTCCGGAGACGGAAGGAAGGACAATCGAATCGCCGGAACCGATAACTGCGCTCGGCGGCTTTATAAACAGGATGGGCTCCTGCGGCACAGCCATGCCCAGCTCGGCGGCATGTGAACGGTAGTTGAGACCGACGGCGACGATCTTGCCGGGCTTTTGAATTTCAAGTCTGGACAATTTACCGGTTCCGCCCCAGCCCGCTAACGACGCCGGCGGCGTTTGACCAGCCCGTACTCGATGCTGTCCACGAGAGCTTCCCAGCTCGCCTCGATGATGTTCTCAGAGACGCCGATGGTGCCCCAGCTGTCATGGCCGTCGCTTGAGTCGAGGAGTACCCGTGTTACAGCGCCGGTCCCCTGATTCTCATTGAGTATGCGCACCTTGTAATTGACCAGGTGGATACGCGATAGCTCGTCCACCAGTTTCGGATGGCTTGCCGGCAGCAGCTTCCTCAATGCGACGTCGAGGGCGTTGACCGGCCCGTTGCCTTCGGCGAAGGCGATGGGCAGCTCACCACGGCCGTCCCCCTTGAGGATGATCTTGGCTTCGCTGATGACTGCGCTTTTGCGCTTCTGGACGATGATGCGAAAGTTGTCCAGTTCGATGATGGGTTTGTGCAGACCAAGCTCACGTCGGAGGAACAGCTCGAAGGAGGCATCGGCAACCTCGTAATGATAGCCGGCGTGCTCCTTTTCTTTCAGACGTTTAAGCAGCTGGTTCAGAGTTTCCTTGTGCTCATCACCGGCGAGATCAATGCCCATCTCGGCCGCTTTCTTGAGCACAGTAGCCCTGCCGGCAAGCTCGCTGACGAGGATACGCTGCTTGTTCCCGACAAGCGCCGGATCCACGTGCTCGAAAGTCCTGGCGTCTCGTAGCGCCGCGCTGACATGCAGACCGCCTTTGTGTGCAAAGGCGTTCTCGCCCACATACGGCTGGTGGGTCTCGGGGCTCACATTTGCCATCTCGGCCACGAAATGGGATGTCTCGGTCAGCTCTGCCAGCCGCCTGTCGCTCACGCAGTCCAGCCCCATCTTCAGCTTAAGCGCCGGTATGATGGATATGAGATTGGCGTTGCCGCAACGTTCGCCATAACCGTTGACGGTCCCCTGCACCTGGGTCGCTCCGGCTTCGATCGCCATCAGCGAGACTGCCACGGCGCAGTCTGCGTCGTTATGGGCATGGATGCCCACCGGCACCCCGACTTCGCCCACGACCCGGGCGACGATCTCAGCCGCCTGAGAAGGCAGCGTGGCGCCATTGGTGTCACATAGCACCACCCGGCTCGCACCGGCATCCACAGCCGTCCTGAGGGTCCTTAGAGCATATTCCGGGTCATCCAGATATCCGTCAAAAAAATGTTCGGCGTCGTAGAAGACTTCGCGGCCTTTTTTCCTCAGGAAAGCAACGCTGCCCTCGATCATATTGAGGTTCTCCTCGAGCCCTACCCGCAGTACCTTCTGGGTATGCAGCTTCCAGCTCTTGCCAACTATGGTCACAACCGGCGTATCCACCTTGAGCAGCTGCCGGAGCAGCGGGTCCTGATGCGGCCTGGCTCCTCGCTTGTGGGTCATCCCGAACGCAGCCAGCTTCGCCGTGCGCAACCTGTGCCCGGCCATCTTCTGGTAGAACTCAACATCCTTGGGATTGGAACCGGGGAAGCCGCCCTCGATGTAATGCACGCCGAGGCGGTCGAGCCGCAGCGCTATCTGGACCTTCTCGTCGACGGAAACGCTCATTCCCTCTCGCTGCATGCCGTCACGCAGTGTTGTGTCATATATCTCGATGCGCTTGCTCAAATCAGTTCCCCCTCGGTTGGGCGTCTGGCAACACGCTCTCCACGCGAAGCGCCTATCCGCGTCCTCTCCGCCTGTCTATACCCATTCCAGATAATCCGAGTACCTGTCGTTCTCACCCTTGATGATGCTGTAGAAGATGTCCTGCACCTTCCTGGTGATGGGACCAGGCTCACCGATGACCCTGTCATCAATCTCGCGCAGCGGAACGATCTCAGCCGCCGTGCCGGTCAGAAACGCTTCATCGGCAACGTAGAGATCTGAGCGCACCATCACTTTCTGCTCGAGAGGTATGCCCTCGTCCCTGCAGATTGTGAATACCGTATCAGCCGTGATCCCCTCAAGGACGTCGCAGGATGTCGGAGGCGTCGCGACAACACCGTTCCTGACAACGAACAGGTTCTCCCCTGAACCCTCGGAGAGGTTGCCCTGATCATCCAGCAGGATGGCTTCTTCATAGCCGCCCTTGACCGCTTCCACCTTCGCCAGGCTGGAGTTGATGTACTGCCCGGTTGCCTTGGCCGCTGGAGGCATGCTGTTGGGCCCGAAGCGCCGGAATGACGATATCTTCGCGCGAATGCCATGCTTGATCCCCTCATCTCCCAGATAGGTTCCCCAGGGCCAGACGGCGATGGCCACATCAACCGGAGCGTGCAGCGGGAAGAGCCCCATCTCGCCGTAGCCGCGGTAGATGATCGGACGTATATAACAGCTATCCAGCTCGTTGGCCCTGATGACTTCCTTTGTCGCCTGCACCAGTTCCTCGACGCTGAATGGCACGTCCATCATGTAGATCTTGGCGGAACGTATCAACCTCTCCATATGTTCGGTCAGACGATAGACATGAGTCCCTTTTTTGGTGTCGTATGCCCTGATGCCCTCAAAAACACCCGATCCATAATGAAGCGCATGGGTGAGCAGGTGTACCTTGGCTTCCGCCCAGTCGACCAGCTCCCCGTTCATCCATATTTTTGAGACCTCTGTTATCGGCATGAGACTCCTTTCCAGTCTCCGCAGCCGGCGTCATTCTCCGGCTGTAACTTCCGCCTGCGCTTTCTTTTTTGTAGTTTCAGCTCTTGCTGACCCGCTCCGCCACCAGGTCACCGATCTCCGTGG
>JAUSDE010000160.1 GCA_030650885.1 Thermoleophilia bacterium | reverse complement strand
TGCTTCGAACTTTGATTGAGGCCGGCGGTAAAATTCCTGCAGACAATGCTTCAAAGTCTTTTTCCCCCGGTTCCACGAGAAGATTTCGCAAACCATCATCAATCTCCTGTATATGGCATGACCGGCTACGGAATAAAACCGCCTCTGTTATTGATGATATCCGCGCGGCAGGCGATTGAAGATGAGAACCGTCAAGGTAGAGTGTGACCTTGGTCACCGAATCGCGCGGCAGGCGAAAACAGACTACGGTGGCGGAGCCTGAGACCTGAGGCTACCTTGCCCAGTTGCGCAGGCGCTCAGGTTCGGTGATGGTCAGGCGGCGCCGGTCGACAACGAGCATTCCTTCCCGCTCCATTTTTTTAAGCTCGCGCGTGATGGTCTCCCGCGAAGTGCCGACGATGTCGGCCAGCTCCTGCCTGGATAATGGCAGCTCGATCAACAATCCCTTTTCCGTGTCGACGCCGTATTCATCAGAGAGCTTCACCAGCAGACCCGCCAGCCGGTGCGGCACCTGTTTGAAAGAAAGGTCTCGGACCAGCTCCATGGATTGCCGCAATCTCTGGCCGAGCACCTTTATGATCTTCAGCGCCACATCGGGGTGCTGTCGCACCAGCGCCTGGAAATCCTCGCTGCGGATGAGATAGATCTCCGAATCGGCCATCGTGGCAGCGGATGCCGGGTAAGGGCCTCCGTCGAAAGCCGGCACATCGCCGAAGATCTGACCGTCTCCCAGGATAGACAATACCTGTTCCCGGCTTTCCGGCCCGGTCTTGTAGATCCTGACCCGCCCGGTCTTTACCAGGTAGAAGGCCATGGCCGGGTCGTTCTCATGGAAGATGACCGTGTTTTTCTTCAGCCTGCGCTTGACTATATGAGGGATGATGCTATCCAGCTCCTCGTCGCTCATGTGCGAGAAGATGGGGGTCTGTTTCAGATACATTTTTCGCGTGTTACCGTCCACGCGTCCATTCTACCCATTTGAGGCCAACCGCAAAAGTGCTGCGCGTTCGCATGCAAAACGCCGCCGCCCGCATCCATTCCTTTGTTATAATGACTAATAGTTCCAACCGCCCGCTGGGGGTGCCTTCAGGGCTGATGCAAGAATCTTTTGACTCATCTTCGACGCCGGCTTCAACGGAAGGTCCGATGGTGGACCGCGTTGGACGGTTCGTGTGCGAAAAGAACCTCCTTGGCGGCAACGACCGCGTGCTTTGCATGGTTTCCGGCGGAGCCGACTCGGTCGCCATGCTGCGGCTGTTGCATGCGCTTTCCAACTCCCGGTCCCCAGAGTTTCCCAACGGCTTCCAGCTGGGGATCTGCCACATCAACTACGGCCGCCGTGGAGACGCCAGTAACCTTGATGACGCTTTCGTGAGAGCTCTTGGTGACGAACTGGGTATTCCTGTGCACTCCCTTCGCGCTCCTGTCGAGGACCGTTCCAATTTCCAGGCGTGGGCACGTGATTTCCGCTATCTTGCGGCGCAGAACCTCTGCCGCTGGCAGGGATATTCGCGCATCGCTGTCGGCCACAACAGGGACGACCGCGTCGAGACTTTCATCTACCGTCTGATCTCGTACTCCGGCAGGCGGTCTCTGGTGGTAATGCCTCCCCGCCGCAGCCGGGTGATCCGCCCGATCCTTTTTCTCACCTCCAGGGAAGTCCGCCGATATTGCGCCGATTCCGGATTCGCCTGGCGCGAGGACGAGTCCAACGAGTCCCTCGATTACGCCCGCAACCAGATCCGGCAGCTGGTGGTGCCCAGGCTGGCCGAGATCCGTCCGGACTTTCGCGAAAGGGTCAGCGATACGCTGTCGCTCCTCGAAGATGAGGATGAGGTGCTTCAATCCGTGACCGACGATGCCTGGCAGAGCGCTTTTACCGCCCACGAAGGACAGGACTGCCTCAAGGCCTCGGAGCTGTCGCGCATGCCGAGAGCCACCGCGCGCCTGGTCATACGCCGCTGGCTCAGCGGCTCCGGGCTGCAGATTCGCATCTCCCGGCGGCTGCTGGATTCAATAATGAGCCTCTGTGCTGTTTCCAGCGGCACGAGAAGCCTCTCGCTGGCCGAAGACCTGCAGGTGGAACGCCAATACGATAGACTGTTGCTGATTATGGCAGGAAGCTACGGCTCCAGCGCCGGTTCGCTGGAACCAGTGGAGCTTCCAGTCCCGGGTAAAGCTGTTTTTGGCTCATATGGGCTGGAGGCAGTAGCGCAGCCATCGTGGGAGATGTATTCGACCGGGCCAGACCAGGTGATCATCTCCGGCGACAGTCTTAATGAGTCTTTGACTGTCAGGGCATGGCAGCCGGGCGACAGGTTTGCTCCCCTGGGATTTCAGGGAAACAAGAGTATCCAGGATCTTTTCACCGATGAAAAAGTGCCTCGCGGTGAACGAGCGGGGATTCCGATAGTGACTGATGGCGATGCCATTGTCTGGGTCTGCGGCCTGAGGGTGGCGGATGCTTTCAGGGTGACCGCTGCAAGTGAGCGCCTGGTCGGGCTCAGAGTCTCCAGGAGGAGCGATTGACAACAGAACTAGGGGAGACAATCCTAGCCGAAAAGGAGATCCGCGCCCGCGTCACCGAGCTGGCGGCCCGGATTTCCGCCGACTACGCCGACAAGGAACCGCTACTCGTCTGCGTCCTCAAGGGCGCCGTGTTTTTCATGGCCGATCTGGTGCGGGAACTCACCATCCCCAGCGAACTCGACTTCATGGCCGTTTCAAGTTACGGCTCGGCCACGGACTCGTCAGGAGTGGTGCGGATCCTTAAGGATCTGGACGCCAACATCGAGGGTCGCAACGTCCTTATCATCGAGGACATAATCGATTCGGGGCTGACACTCAGCTATCTGCGCAAGAACCTGCGTTCACGCAACCCGGCCAGCGTCGAAGTCTGCTCCCTGCTGACCAAGCCTTCGCGTCGCAAGGTAGATATAGCCTGCAAATACGTAGGTTTTGAGGTGCCAGACAAGTTTGTGGTCGGATACGGCCTCGATTACCTGGAGCAGTATCGCAACCTCAGGTTTATAGCCGTGCTCTCCGAGGAAGTTTCTTAAGGAAAAGCCGGGCTGCGGCAGCTGTTTTCCGGAGCCTCGTGAGAACAAATGTGCGATAATGGATAGAACTGTGTGCCAGGAAAGGAACTGATATAAAAGTGCCCAAGTTTTTAAGAAGCGTCGCCTTCCCGATACTGATTATCGTCCTGCTCGCGCTGTTCGTGCAGCAGATGCTCGTGAACCGGGATACCGGCGAAAAAGAAATGGATTTTCAGGAGTTCGTCCAGAAGGTAAAAAGCGACGAGATCAAATCCGTAACAATCAACCCAAAAGATCAGATGATGAGCGTCGTTCTCGTCGAGGGCGATCGCAAGACCAGCGTCGGCTACACAGAAGATTATCCTCTTACGCAGCTCCTGCTGGATAACGATGTAACATTCACATCTGAGGGTACCGGCTCATCCATGTGGTCTTCGCTGCTGATATCGGCGCTGCCTATCCTCATTATCGTGATTTTCTGGCTGTTCCTCATGAACCAGATGCAGGGCGGCGGCAACAAGGTCATGTCCTTCGGCAAGAGCCGCGCCAAGCGCATGAGCGTCGACCAGCCCAAGGTAACCTTCAAGGACGTCGCCGGCGTCGACGAGGCTGTCGAGGAACTGCAGGAGATCAAGGAATTCCT
>JAUSDE010000157.1 GCA_030650885.1 Thermoleophilia bacterium | reverse complement strand
GCGATGAAGGCTCAGAACCGCAGGATAAAACTGAGCCGAGGGCAGCCAGGAGCAACAGCAGAGTAAGAGCGGCCGCAGCCTGGGTTGTCCGTATTCTTCGCATCGGTTTTATGTCTGTCACTTCGTCAGTCATTACCCACTCCTCCTAATTATTGCGCCCCAGGAACCTGGCGATCCGTTTGGCGGCATTATCCCTAAGGTCGAAATAGTAGAACGGGTAATCGTAATTATGGTAGATCCCGGCGGTGACCATCGCGTTGCCCGGAGCGAGCGTTCCCGGGTCAGCCGTGCTACAGATCAATTCGCCTTTCGCCGTATCGATCTGCGCGTCAGCGTAGTTCAGGACCCTCTGGGGATTGCCCTGCGCGTCCAGCACCGCGTAGCCGTTGCTGTCCAGCGCGATTCCCCCCAGGTTCTGGGCGGCGGTTGCCAGCGTCTGGTCTGTGGTCCAGGTGATGGGGTTGATGCCCATGGCGCCTGGCAACACCACCGGGTCGGGCACCGCAATCGTAGGCGACACCGTGTTATACGAGATTATCACTCCGGTGTCATCCGCACCTGTGGCGAACTTCAGTTCCGGGTTCTGCTGAAGGTATTGCGGCGTTATCGAATACCCCGGAACATAAGAGGCGATCATCCGCTTGTAGACATCAGGGTGATCCTTCATGTAGTCGGCCATCAGGTTGATCATGATGTTCGACCCCTGCGAATGGCCTGCCAGGATGAACGGGCGGCCCTTGTTATAGTGCTGGATGTAGTAATCGAAGGCGGAGATCGCATCCGCTGTCGGCTGGCCTCCCACTATGGACTGCTGCTGGTCGAGTGGCAGTTCCAGTACCTGGATGGCAGCCTGCTCATAATAGGGTGCGTAGATGTTTGCCATCGGCTCGAAGGTGGTGGCCGTTCGCGAGAATGCCGCTTTAGCATCTGTCTGCATCTGGGGATTGTTGATCGCGCAGACCATCGGATCGCTCGGGCTGGATTGCTGATAGACGGTAGGGTAGAGGAAAAATACATCGACCTCCCTGGCATCCGCCGAGGAAGGCAACGCCAGCCAGTTCGCCGTGTTCGAATAATCGGGGCCCTGGATTGCCGTAGAAGAGGTGTTGGCTGTAGAGCTGTTTGCCGTAGAGCCGCTTCCGCTGCCTCCGCAACCAGCCAGCATCCCGCCCGTGCAAAGGATAGTGACCAAACCGATGGTGATTCCCCACTTCTTCATAAACCACATCCCCAGGTCCAAGGTTTTTAAAGTTGAGGTTTATTCCCTAGGCGTGGTGTTTACTAACATTCTGTGCTGCTGAAAGCGTATCAACTCCAACCCGTTTCGCCATCAAATTGCATTACACGGCTTACTCATATTGGAAATACGAGGTCGTCCTGCCGTCGAGAATTCTTGGAAAGAAATGGCCCGGACTAGGCGTTTTCGAGGGGTAAATAGATGGTGAACCCTATCGGGTTCGAACCCGACGGATAATTATAGGCTAGGTGGTGGGCGATGACGGGCTCGAACCGCCGACCCCCTGCGTGTAAAGCAGGTGCTCTCCCAGCTGAGCTAATCGCCCCGCTACTCGCTACTGATTTAAGTATATGCCGCGGTTCCCGCTATATGAAACTGGTTCCAGTGAACCGTCACGGATTGATCTCAATCCGCAGCCAGATCATGAAACCGGGATTTTTGGTACCCCCAGGGGAATTCGAATCCCCGCCGCCGCCGTGAAAGGGCGGTGTCCTAGGCCACTAGACGATGGGGGCAGATAAAATGGTGAGCCGTGCTGGGCTCGAACCAGCGACACCCGGATTAAAAGTCCGATGCTCTACCAACTGAGCTAACGGCCCACAATAACCGCATATCACCCGTTACGGATATCAACCGCTGCCTCGCGGACAATATAGTGTACCAGCAGCCGCCCGGTCGGGCAAACCGCTTCATGGCCCTGGCTGACCCCGTCAAATGCGCCTGTCAATGCCTCGCAATATCCGTGTAGCTGAGCGTGTTACCGCAGGTGTCCTCGGTATTGAATGTCGCGAATACTCTGAATGTGCCCACTCCGGCAGGTACCCGATACTTGAGAGTAGCGGTCGTGCTGTTGCCTTCGGGAGAACCAGCTGCAGCGATGTCCCCAAAAATGAGCGGGAGAGAGCTGGCCAGTATGACACCATTGGTGGACGAGCTGGCTGCCATCCGCATGTTGACCGCCCTGGCAGATCCAAGATTCGCGACTGTATAGCGGACCGACAGCTCCCTCGACAGAAAATCAACATAGGAACCCCAATAAGCGCCGGCGCTGAAACCGGGCACGGGTCTCGCACAGGCCGTCACCCTGAAGGGGCGCATCATATCGTTATCCTCATGGTCGATTATGTGGCAGTGCCATACATATCCCGGGCCATAATCAGGGTCAAAGGGATAAAGATTTCTTCCCGGCACCGCCTGATCCGGATCGGCATCCTGTGGCGCCCATCGTACCCGGATGGTCGTGACCTCGAAGGGATTGGCGCGGACTGTGTCCTTCCAGCCGGTCTCGTTGGGCGCCGGCGGCTGCGGGCTTCCCTGAAGATACGGCGCCACATTCAGCCTGATCGCCGGATGGCTGATCGGCGGGTTACCGTTCAGGTCTATCCAGTCATAGTAATAGGAAAGGGAGTCATACGGCTGGCGGCTCACCACCTGGAACTGCGCCAGATGCAGATGGATCGGATGCGTGTCCGCTGTCACGTTGGCGATCTTCCAGTCTTCGGTAGACCCCACTTCCGGCAGCTCCTCGATGGCTGCGTCCCAAGTCTGGCCATTCAGCAGCAGGCCGGTCACATGTCCTGAGGGGTTGATGTTCTCATCAAGCGACATCGTCCTGGCCGGCGCGCTGGGCGTCAACGCCGGAATATTATTCAGCGATGCCGGCAGGGAACCCGGCGGTACAGGGGTTCCTTCTTTGGCTGTGAACTGCATGATCTGCCCGGTTGTGTTCGGGTCGGGGGCGACACCCGTTGGAAAAGGGGTGTTGGCATCATTGGTCATTATGAGTTTGGCGCCTGCCGCGAGGCCTGAAAAATCGATGAGGATATCGGCTCGTTCCCCTGGCGCCAGCAGCAGGCTCGTCATCCCGGCAGCAACCGGAAGGTAACCGCCATCGCCGCCGATCTGGGTGAACGATTGCCCGTTGGAAAGGGCAAGCCTGTAAAAACGGGAATTGGAACCGTTCAGCATGCGGAAGCGATATTGCCGGCGGTCCACATCGAAGTTCGGCCAGACGCGGCCATTGACCATGATGGTGTCTCCCAGGAACATGGACCTCCAGTAAGGGTGATCCTCCATGGTCATGCCATCGCTGGGGAAGAACATGGAACCGTCACTGTTGAACAGGCGGTCCTGGATGACAACAGGAACCTCGAAATCGCCACTCGGAAGATAAGGCTCCACCGTATCGGCCGGATCCCGCAGAAGGTAGAAACCTGCCAGTCCGGACATGACGTTGATGCGGGTCATCCCGAGGGCGTGGTCGTGATACCAGAGCGTAGTCGGAAGTTGCCCGTTGGGATAATGGTAGACATTGGTCAGGTAGGATTGTCCGGTCTCGCCGGTAGCCGTGAACCAGGCCTCAGGGTTGCCGTCAGAATCTGACCGGACCTCGCCGCCGTGCAGATGCGGCACCACAGGCACAGGAGACTGTGCCAGCTTGTACCCCGGAGGGAATGCCAGGAACGGCGGCATCGGCATGGCTATGTTGTTGGGGTTCGCCCAGTGAAGAGTGGGGTCGACTGCAAAAAGATGCGGCTGGGTTCCCAGGTTGTTTTCCCAGGTCACGTTGACCGGGATGCCTCTTACAGCATCAAAAGTAGCCCCGGGAGCGTTCTGGAAGTAAACGGGTCCGCCGGGAGACTTCACCATGCCCCCATATCCCCAGACGGTCGTCATCTGCATCGGTGGCGGCAGGACCTGCTGGCTGAACTGGCTCATATCCACGATCAGGTTATGGCTCACTCTGCCAGCGTCATCTGTCACTACCTGTGGATCGTAAACCGGAGGGACCACAAGCTGGTTGATCCACTTTGGAATCGTCGAGCCGTCCAGGGTTGGCCCCGCAGCGTTCGCGATGCTGGCGTTAGCGAGAAAGATGAGGCTGATGATAACCGAAACCATGACCGCCGTTGCAGCCGGCATAGCCGAGATTCTGATTCTGTCCATGCCTTATGGTTCCCGCCGGGGGGTGCCTAAAAACATGGGGCGGAATACCGAGTGGCGTGAATGCCGGGATGGCTGCCGGCGCCCGAAGCCGAGCGATGTCCGGGCTTCACCAGTGTTTCCCTGTCGACCGCCAGGTCTCCGGGCCGCCACAGGAACCGCTTTTAGTGCAGGAAGTGCCTCGTGTTCGTGAAGATCATCGCCAGGTCGTTATCGTCGCAGAGCTTGATGACCTCTTCGTCCCGTTTGGAGCCGCCCGGCTGGATGACCACCTTTATCCCCTTGGGGATAGCCAGGTCCAGAGCGTCAGTGAATGGGAAGAAAGCGTCAGAACCGACCGCGGCTCCCTCCAGCTCTCCAACTGATTTGTCCAGGGCGATGTTCATGGAATCCACACGGCTCATCTGCCCGGCGCCGATGCCAAGCGTTGCGAGATTGTTGGCCAGAACCACGGCGTTGGAACGCACGTGTTTTGCGACCCTCCAGGCGAACATGGCGTCGCCCCATTCCTTCTCAGAGGGATGCCGCCTGGTGACGACAGTCATGCCGTCGCGCTCGTCGATGCCGGAATCCTTGTCCTGCACGAGCAGGCCGCCCATAACCTGGCGGTAAGCCGGCTCTCCGGTGCCCGCCTTGCGGCGTTCCTCGTTGACCAGCAGCCTGATCCGTTCCTTCTTTGTCAATATTTCCACTGCCTCAGCCACGAAGCCGGGAGCGATCAGCACCTCGATGAACTTCTTGGCCAGGGTCTCGGCCAGCTCCTCGTCGACGATGCGGTTGAGAGCAACCACCGAACCGAAGGCGCTGATGGGATCGGCGGCCAGGGCCTTGCGG
>JAUSDE010000140.1 GCA_030650885.1 Thermoleophilia bacterium | reverse complement strand
TCGAGAAGAGGTGTTTCGGGAAGATCGTTCATTGGTTCTCTTCCTTCCCGGGGAGGGAGGGGATAAAACCTGTGGGGAAATAATAAGGGGACGCATCACTTGTTCAAGTGATGCGTCCCCCGGAATTACACATTATTACCGTTCGGTAATCGGATGCTTCCTAGGCCATATCGATATATCCGCACGGGCATTCCTCAGCACACTTGGCGCAGCCCACGCAGACTTCGAGCCTGAACTTGTACGGGTTACCGTGCTCGTCGCGCTCGTCGAGCTTCTTGACGGCACTGTAGGAACAGAACGAGTAGCAGTTACCGCAATCGAAGCACATGCCACAGCTCATGCAGCGGAGCGTCTCTTCCTTGCACTGGTCATCAGTCCAGGTGGAGACTACCTCATTGAAGTTGCCTTTGCGCTCGTCGACGGAGATGTGCTGCTTATCCAATCTCGCCGCTTCAGCGTAGTAGTTCAGGGCCATCTGATCGGACTTGATGACCTTCAACGGGAACTCCTTGGGAATCTCCTCGCCGCGGATGTGGTAATCCATGGCGTTGGCAGCTTTGCGGCCGAGGCCGATAGCCTCGGTCACGGTGCCGAGCCTGTTGGTGACATCGCCGCCGGCCCAGACACCGTCTTCACTGGTGGCGCCGGTGGCTTCATCGACTGTTATCCAGCCTTTCTCATCCTTGAAGGCATCGAGTCCGTCGAACTGGGCTCCCTGGCCGATAGCCGGCAGCACCATGTCGCAATCGATGACGAACTCTGATCCTTCGACGGGCACCGGACGCCGGCGGCCGCTGTCATCGGGCTCGCCGAGCTCCATCTTGATGCACTTGAGACCGGTGACCTTTCCGCCGTCGCGCACGATCTCGACCGGAGCGGTCAGGTACTGGATGTTGATGCCCTCTTCGAGGGTATCGTCGATCTCTTCTTCTTCCGCCGGCATCTCCTCGCGGGTACGCCGGTAGATGATCTCTGATTTCGCGCCCATGCGCCATGATACGCGGGCGGCGTCGACGGCGCTGTTACCGCCACCGATGATCAGTACTGTCTTGCCGTTGATGTCCATGCTCTCGCCGGCGTTTACCTTGTTGAGGAACTCGACGGCGCTCATGACGCCTTCGCCCTCTTCACCGGGAACACCCATGGTCCAGCCCTCGTGCGCGCCGATGCCGAGGTAGATGGCATCGTAGTCTTTTTTGAGGTCGTCCATGGAGACGTCGGTGCCGATGCGGGTGCCATATTTGATCTCGACGCCCAGGTCAGCGATGGCCGCCACTTCGGCGTCCAGGATGTCTTCAGGCAGACGATAGCTCGGGATACCGTAACGGAGCATACCGCCGGACTTCTCGAAAGCCTCGAAGATGGTTACCGGATAACCCCTGCGGGCCATCTGGAAGGCCGCCGAAAGGCCGGCCGGACCCGAACCGACGACGGCGATCTTCTCGCCCTTGACCTCGTCGGTGAGCTTCTCGTGCTTCAGGTTATGCGTGAGGCCGTAATCGCCCAGGTAACGTTCCACCTGGTTGATCGAAACGGCTCCGTCCTTGGCTTTCCGGTTACAGTCTGTCTCGCAGAAATGCGGGCAGACACGGCCGATGATGGACGGCAGCGGATTGGTCTCCGTCAGCAGGCGCCATGCCTGGACGAAGGACTCGTCGTACTCGCGCTTGAACATCTCCGTCTGGGAGACGGTCGTAAGGAAGCCGCGGATATCGTTGCCTGCGGGGCAGGCATTGCTGCAAGGCGGCGTTTTCAGATTGTAAGCCGGACGCAGGTGTGAACCTTCGCCGCCACGGCTGTAGCTGGCCGCGCCGATCTCTCGCTTTCTGATCTTTAATACTACTGCCATACGCTTCTCCTTTTCTCAGGCGTCACCGCACCTGGTGATCGAGAGCCTTTTTTAGTTGTCTATCGCCCGGTGCGTTTTCGCCTAAGCGACTTTGCGATTACTCGTTAGCGGAACCCTCTACACGCGGAAGCTCGATGGAGCTACCGCCGAAGTAACCATACACACACCGGCCAGAGTCGATGAGCAATTTGATGGCGCCCTTCGTGTCCGCGCGGGGCACGTCGCCGTACTTTTCCTTCATCGCCTTGGTCAGATCGCCGGCCTTGAGCTTCTTCTGGCCCGCAACGCTGGCGACGAGATCATACATGTCATCAGCTAACTGCTCTATTGTGACTTCAGCCATGCTACCGGACCTCCTAGTATCTGTTGTGTAGAGACCTTCTGTAGGTCGTACCCGCGTGACGGAAGTCATCGAGATGATACTTGGTGAACTCGATACCGCTCATGTCGAAGAACTTCTCCCAACCGATGCGGTTGATCCACTCGCCGACACGCTCAAACGGACGGGCGTTGGCGGCGTACAGCTCGACTATCGACTTGACCGCGTCTGTCACTTCCGGCCAGCGCGGCGGGTTGTTCGGCAGGTACGGGATTGCCAGCTTGGTGAACATCGGTTCGCTCCTGGCGTTGGAGATCTTGCCACCAACCCAGATGGAAACGCCGTCGTTGATCGGATCCGCCAGCGGCATGGCCGGGCAGACTGTGAAGCAGTTACCGCAGTACATGCACTTGTCTTCATCCACCTTGACCGTTTTCTTGCCCTCGATCGAAGTCGGCCGGATGGCGTTGTTCGGGCAGGAAGCCACGGTGGTCGGGATCTCGCACTGCTTCGGCAACGCTTCGTTGTCGATACGCGGCGGCGTGCGGTGCAGGCCGAGGATAGCGATATCAGAGGCGTGGACGGCGCCGCACATGTTCAGGCAGCAGGCCACAGCCACGCGCAGCTTCGCAGGCAGCTTCTCCGAGGTGAAGTACTCGGCCAGCTCATCCATGACCGCCTTGACCAGGCCAGAGGCATCGGTCGCGGCCGAATGGCAGTGTACCCAGCCCTGGGTGTGGACCGGGTTGGAGATGGCGTTGTTGGTGCCGCCTACCAGCGTGCCCATTGCGTTCAGGTCCGCGATCAGCGGATCGATGTTCTCTTCCTTGTCCGTCAGGAACTCGATATTGTTACGGCTGGTGAAACGGAAGAAGCCGTCGCTGTACTTGTCCGCCAGGTCCATGATATCCCTGAGGAAGTTGATGCTCACGAGCCTCGGAGAGGCGCAGCGCACCGTGAAGATGGTACCGGCCGGGCCAGTGTGAGAGAGCACGCCCGGCTTGACCGAGTCGTGGTACTGCCACTTGCCGTAGTTCGCCTTGATCATCGGATGCAGGAACTGCTCGTAATGAGGCGGTCCGATATCCGTGACTCTCTTTGCTTCAGTCGCCATAAATATAACCTCCTGTAACTGTCAAAGTTGACTCAGGACAATCCGCGAGGAATCGCGGGCCCTGCTTGAATCGCTTGACTATTCCTCGCTTGCGCCTTCTCCCTCTTCTTCGTAGTACTCTTCGTAGAAGATGTAGGGATTGTCCCTCGGAGCCTTGACCATCTTCGGCGACGGATCTTCGCCGATGCCTTCCAGGAAGGTCGCCAGGCTGATGCGCTCGATGAACTCACCGATGCGCTCGCGGGCGGTGCCGTGCTCATCCCAGAACTCCCAGATGCGCTCGAGCAGGTCGTGTAGCGGCTCATAGTCGCCATCCTCGATCTTCATGAACGGGATGATAACGGAACCGAACAGCGCGCCCTCTACGATCGGCGCCTTGGCGCCGAGGCAGATCGCGAAGCCCCTGTCGTCGCCCGGTGAAAGAGCCTTGGGCAGGCGGTTGAGGCAATGCATGCACTTGACGCAATCGCTGTCGTCGATGTTGATCTCCTTGCCATCGACCGTGATGCAGCTGGTCGGGCAGAGGTCTACGACGGCGCCCTGGATGTTCATGCCGCTGTCGACGTAATCCGCGAAAGCGGCCTGGTCGACCTTGATCTCGTCTTTCCAGATACCGATGATTCCCATGTCGGAACGGGCGATGGCGGCGGTGCAGTCGTTCGGGCAGCCGGACATCTTGATCTTGTACTTGTAGTTGAACATGGGGCGGTGCAGTTCGTCCTGATAGCTCTTCGTCAGGTTGTAGGTCATGTCCATCGTGTCGTAACAGGCCATCTCGCAACGTGCCGGGCCGTTACAGCAGCTGGGAGTACGGAGATCGGAACCGGAACCGCCAAGGTCCCAGCCTTTTTCCGTCAATGCCCTGAAGATGGGCTCCAGCTCTTCCGTGCGGGTTCCGAGAAGCACCATGTCACCGGTCGAACCGTGCATGTTGGTCAGGCCTGAGCCATGCTCTTCCCAGATGTCCATGATCTCACGGAGTGCGTCCGTGGTGTAGAACCAGCCTGAAGGCTGATTGACACGGACAGTGTGAAAATGTGAAACGCCGGGATACTCTTCCGGCAGGGCTGAATAACGGCCGATTACGCCACCGCCGTAGCCCATGACGCCTACGAGGCCGCCGTGCTTCCAGTAGCCCCGCCTGTCTTCGTAGGACTTCTCCAGCTGACCCAGAAGGTCTTTGCACATATCTGACTTTTCTGCGCAGCTTTTGATGTCCGTGACGAAGCTAGGCCAGGGTCCCTTTTCCAG
>JAUSDE010000166.1 GCA_030650885.1 Thermoleophilia bacterium | reverse complement strand
CACTGACGGGGATGTAATCGACCAGGCGCGTACCAACCGGTGCGTCCTTCGGCAGGATCATGATGCCGGCGGATTCGCTGGAAAGGCCCAGCTCCGACTCGGAACACATCATGCCGCGGGATTCGACGCCGCGGATGACCGCGGCTTCCAGCTTGCGTCCGTCAGGCAGAGTGCCGCCGGGGAGGCAGACTGCTGTCCGGTCGCCTTCCTCAAAATTCTTTGCGCCGCAGACGATCTGCTCTGATTGGCCATCGGCTCCGACTTCGACCTCGCAAAGCGTGAGTTTGTCGGCGTCGGGATGAGCGGCCTTCTTCTTGACCCGGCCGACGACGAAGCGGTCGAGGTTGCCATCGTCGGCTGGGAGGCCCACACGCGTGACCCGCTCGACCTCGGTGCCTGTCAGGGCCAGCCGGTCAGCGAGTTCCGTAGCGGTCATGTCGATCGCCACAAATTCCTTAAGCCATGAAATGGGTACTTTCATAATTTCCTTGAATATCCCAGCCGCGCGGGGCCGGAGCTAAAACTGCCTGATAAACCTTAGATCGTTGTCATAGAACATCCGCAGATCAGTCATCCCATGCTTGAGCATGGCGATCCGCTCGACACCCATCCCGAAGGCGAAGCCCTGCACCCGGTCGGTGTCATAATCGACGAATCCGAAGACGTTGGGGTCGACCATGCCGGCCCCGAGTATCTCCAGCCAGCCGCTGTGTTTACACGAGCGGCAACCGTCGCCGCCGCAGATCATGCAGGATACGTCCACCTCGACGCTGGGTTCGGTGAAGGGGAAGAAATGCGGCCGCAGCCGGATGACCCGGTCGGCGCCGAAGATCGCCCGCACGAAAGTCTCGAGCGTGCCCTTAAGATCGGCCACGGTGATGTGCTCATCCACCGCCAGCCCCTCGATCTGGTGGAACATGGGCGTGTGGGTTGCATCGGAGTCGCGGCGGTAGACGCGGCCGGGCATGATGGCGTATATGGGAGGCTCCTCTTTCTCCATGACCCGTATCTGCACCGGCGATGTGTGGGTGCGCAGCAGCACCTCCGGGTCGCCATCGACAAAAAAGGTGTCGTGCGACGAGCGGGCGGGATGGCCCTCGGGCGTGTTGAGCGCTGTAAAATTATAGTAGTCGGTCTCGACCTCGGGACCTTCGGCGATGCGATAACCGAGCCCGGCGAAGATATCCTCGATCTCCCACTGGGTCTGGGTGATGATGTGCAGGTGGCCGCGGGGAAAAGGTTCTCCTGGAAGGGTGATATCGACCTGCTCGGTGGAGAGGCGGCGTTCGAGTTCGCCTGATTCCAGCTGCTTCTTGCGATCGTTCAGCGCCTGTTCCAGGGCGGCACGCGCCTGGTTGCCGTATTTACCGACTACCGGCTTTTCCTCGTTGGGAAGTTCGGGGATGCTGCGGAGCAGCTGGGATAGAGTGCTTTTCCGGCCGAGGTGTTTGACCCGGGCATCTTCAATCTCGGCGACAGTGGCAGCTGCGTCAATATCAGTGGCGGCTGCGCTGAAAAGTATAGATAAGCCCTCGTGAGACTTGAGGTCCTCGGCCAGCTGGCTGTATTTTTTCATTGTCGATGAATTCTGATTCACGTTCGAAACTCTAACACTTAGGCGGCGTGGCTTCTAGCTGGAAAGCGCTTAAACCCCCACCCTCTGCCTCAAAGCCTCATAAAGCACAACCGTCCCCGCCATCGCCACATTAAGCGACTCAGTCAACGCCTCCTGCGGAATGCTAACCGTAGTCGTCGCAGCTCTTAGAAGTTCCTCGGGAACACCTTCGCGCTCGGAACCAAGCACCAGTGCAAAATCATTCGCCAGGTCGGCATGCCATAGCTCCACTCCCTCATGAGGATCAGCGCAGACGATATCGATAGCAGCTGCCTTTGCTCGTGAGATCAGGTCGGCTGGTTCCAGCGCGATAAACACGGGAACCTGAAAAATTGCGCCCATGGTCGCTCTCAGCGCCTTAGGGCTGTATGGATCAGCCGTTCCCGGCGCCAGCGCAACTCCCGAAACGCCCAGCGATGCCGCCGAACGAATGAGAGTGCCCACGTTGCCGGGGTCGCCCATCCCGCATAGATAAAGCAGCGGGCCGCGACCGTCAGTGAGGTCGCGAGGTATGGCGTATTCCAGGAAATCGAAAACGGCGACAATCCTCGAACCGCTTCCCAACTCGGAGATCTTTTCCATCACCGGCCAAGGACACATATAAACGTCTGTGCCTGAGCGCCGGCGAATGCCCTTAC
>JAUSDE010000137.1 GCA_030650885.1 Thermoleophilia bacterium | reverse complement strand
GTACATCTCCACCCGCTCGGCGAGCTTGGGCGAGGTCTTCTTTATGAAAGAGCGAATCTTGTCATATTCCTTCTGGGAATCAACCAGCACGCGCTCGTAGGTGTCGTTGAAGATATCACGGATGACCTTGAGGGAGACTTCCGCTTCGGAGTAGAGCATCGCCGGAGCCTTGGAGCCCTTGTCGCGCCCCTGGATCGTCTGCCACATCTTCTCCAGGAACTTGACGTCGTTGAGAAGTTCCTTTTTTGTGACACCCTCTGCGGCGGTGCGCACTATCAGCCCCGCCCCCTTTATCTTGAGTTCCTTGCAGAGCTGCCTCAGCCGCTGGCGCTCGTCGTCGGGCAGCCGGCGCGAAACGCCGACACCATCACCGCCGGGAACATAGACCATGAAGCGACCAGGTATTGATAGCGAGGTGGTCAGCCGGGCGCCCTTGGTTCCCATGGGGTCCTTTACTATCTGGACGAGGATCTCCTGCCCCGAACGGAGCATCTGGGTGATCTTCTTGGGGCGCTTGTCGGGGTCTTCATGGACCATGACTTCCTCCACATAGAGGAAACCGTTCTTCTCGAGCCCGATGTCGACGAAGGCCGCTTCCATGCCGGGGAGCACGTTCTCGACCTAGCCCTTGTAGATGATACCCGCCAGGGGCCGGCGGCCCATCCGATCAACGTAGATCTCGCAAAGCCGTCCATCCACAAGCACTGCTACCTTGAGTTCGTTCGGCTCAGCGCTCACCAAAATCTGCTTGGCGCGACTAGCCATGAAAATTCAACTGCCTTTCGTGAAATCGTGCGGTCCGGCGGCGCCTGAAAAAGGATCACGCTTCGGCGAATCCCGGCATCGCGCCACCGGCCAAAAATTTACAGGACTAAAACTTTAGGAACAGATAGTTCCACAAATCCGCCCGCGGGAAACTCTTTTCTCATGAATATGCTCTTGATTCATGAATTTGCCGTCACGGCCTTTCGGGCCGCCGCGGGGCGAAAAACTTTTCAGGGGTAGTTTAAATCGAAGCGCCCCCTCGACTGGCATTATATCGATTTGGTGCTGCAGATACCAGAAATAGGGGAGTTATGTCACCGGCGGCGGCCATAGGGCCGTGGCCGGCCACCCGGACGCGGAGCTTTCGGCTGCTCTTCCTCAGTCAGCCTGATCTCAGCTCTGACGATCCGTTCAGGGGCGAGGTCGCTGCCGGCGAAGCCGGAAAGCGCCGAGATGATCTCATCAGGCCGCGCGGTCCCCTCCGGAGTCACCTTCATGTCGAAAGTTATCCCGTTGCCGCCGTCGAGCAGTTCTATGCGCTCCACATATTTCTTGATGTCGACTTCCTTGTCACCTTTCGGGCGGCGGCGCATCAGCACCAGCTCGCTGGCTTCGTTGTATTGATCCACTGCGCTTTTATATACCGTAACCGGACCGCGGATCTCGATACGATAGGCGCAGGAATCCACCCTCGCCGCTGACTTGGAGCGGTCATATGTCGGGCCGACAGACTTGAGTTCTATGCCCTGGGGCAGTTCGCGGCTGATCTGCTTCGCCAGTTCCGTCAGCGGCGCCCGTGCCTTCAGGGAAAAATCACAGATCTCGTCCTCACCCTCGACGCCCACGCCCAGCGGCATCGCCAGGCTGAGGATCGGCTTGGGTCTCATCCCCTGGGAAAAAGCCAGCTCGACGCCGGTGCGGCGCAAGGCCCGCACCAGGCAGCTCAGCGTATCCAGGTGGGAGATGAAACGCGCCCGCCCTGTCTTGGAATAACGCATCTGATAGTTGAAGTTCACTGCTTCGCGATCCTCATCTCGATCTCATCCTCACAGACCCCGCAGGCTTCGCAGGCGCCGGTGCGGCAATCCTCAGTGACTTCGCCGCGCTCCGCCCGTTCTTTTTCCTCGAGCAGAAATTCCTTGGTGACGCGGGAATCGATGTCATCCCAGGGAAGCGCGGCATCGACGGCAAACGAACGGGTCGCTTCCTGCTCGACGCTGCTGCCGGCCGCGGTAAAGGCGGTCTCCCAGGCTTCCAGGCTGAATTTTTCCGTCCAGGCGTCGAAACGGGCTCCGGCGCGCCATGCCGCCTCGATGGCCGTTGCGGTCTCGTCACCACCGCGGGCGATTGCGCTCTCCACCAGGCTCGGTTCAATATCGTGGACGCTGAGCTTGATCTGTTTGCGCGGAGTGTTCCGCCGCAGGAATTCGTGCTTGGCCGCGATCTCCTCGCGGCCGTTCATTCCATACCACTGGAACGGCGTATGCGCCTTGGGCACGAAACTGGCGACACTCACGTTAACCTGGACGCGGCCCGGATTGGCGGCTTCCTGGCGGCCGATACGCCTGGCCATGTTTGCTATGTCGATGATGCCCTGGAGGTCTTCCTCGGTCTCCGTGGGCAGCCCGATCATGAAATAAAGCTTTACTGTGATGCAGCCGCCGCGAAAGGCCTCGGCGAGGGTCTCCTCAATATCCTGCGAAGTGACCTGCTTGTTGATGGCGTCACGCAGCCGCTGGCTGCCCGCCTCGGGGGCCATGGTGATGGAACTCCGGCGCGAAGAAGTCAGCCTCAGCAACCTGATGGCCTCAGGATCGACCCGCAGTGAAGGCAACGAGACCGTCAGGCCGGGATGGGACTGGGCCAGGCTGGTCAGCGTCTCCTGGATGCAGCTGTAGTCAGTGGTCGACAGCGAGCTGAGCGATGCCTCCTCGTAACCGGTGCCGGCGACCATCTCGCCGATGGCCCTGCATACATCCTCAACGGTGCGCTCGCGCACCGGACGATACCAGGTGCCAGCCATGCAGAAACGGCAGCCACGGGTACAGCCGCGCATTATCTCCAGCGCAGCGCGGTCGTGGATGGCGCCCATGGAAGGAATCACCGGACGCACCGGAATAAGCGAATAATCAAGCTCGGCCGCAACCGCACGCGTGACCGGGCGCGGGAAAGCCGGCACGAAGATACCTTCGATGTCAGCCAGCCGCTCGAGCAGTTCGCGGCGGGGTTTGCCAATGGCGGACTTGCAGGCTTCAAGCACGAGCGGGACAACCTGTTCGCCGTCGCCGATCAGCATGAAATCGAAGAAATGCGCGACCGGGTGCGGGTTGCTGGCGCTGGGTCCGCCGGCGAAGACCAGGGGATCGTCGTCGTCCCGATCTTCCCAGTGCAGGGGGACTCCGGCCAGGTCGAGCATCTCGAGGATATTGGTATAGGTCAGCTCATGCTGGAGAGTGAACCCCCAGAGGTCAGCAGTTGAGACCGGTTCCCAGCTCTCGAGGGCGAACAGCGGCACGCTTTCCTCACGCATGAGCGATGAAAGGTCGGGCCACGGGCAATAGACACGCTCGGCCCAGGCGTCGCTGTGGTTATTGATCAGGGAGTAGATGATCTGCACAGCCTGGTTGGCCGTGCCGATCTCGTAGACGTCGGGATAGCTGAGGACGATCCGCAGGGAATAATCCTGCTTGACCACGCTGCCGACCTCTCCGCCGATATAGCGGGCGGGTTTCTCTACCCTCTCGAGGAGGGATTCTATTCTTTTTTCCATTGTCTCCGTCACCAGGATTCGAACCCGGGAGGACCGCGGCGGCCGCTATCCCCTGAGCTTCTTGAGTTTATCTACCAGCGGCGCCAGTCGTGAAGGCGTAACGCGTACTGAACCATCAAAATATGCTTTTGCCGCTTCGCCGAGGGCGCGCGTGCCACTCCAGGCGATGCCGCCTTTTATCACCCAGCCTGGGCCGGGGAAGAAATCCAGCGCCTGCCTCGCGACTGCCCTGAGCCCGAAACCGGTGCCGACGATGCCCAGGAGCTCCAGTGCTCTTTCAGAGCCGACGGTCTCGCCGTGGGCCGCAGCCATGCGCAAGATCATCCGCGCTTCATTGAGGGTCATAACCGGCATATCGGCGCCGGGAATGATGAAAAGGCAGCCTACCACTGCGTTCTGCCTGGCGGTGCGATGGATCAGCTGGCGGCAGACCTCGTCCCTCAACGCCGGCAGCTTCGCGGCCAGCGCCACACCGGAGTCGCCGGCTGCATCAGCCACGGCTTCGGCCAGCACATCCGCCGGTGGGATTCCTCCGGGAGCCATGCCCACCACCCGCCTGGGACCGACACCGGGGAATGAGACCTGCACGCCGGGAGCTTCAGTCAGAACTACGACAACAGGTGCGTCGACTGCTTCCGCCTCAGAAAGCCGGCTCCTGAATGAATCAGAGTCGATATCCGCCGGAGCGGAAACCAGGATTATCACATCGTTTTCAGTGATCTGCGAGAGCGGTGGCACATCCGTGCCGGATGCGGCATCGACCAGGCACGATGCCTGTCCCGCCGCGGCGCCGGGAATGAGCGCCTCATAAACTGACTGCACGGCATCAAGGTCCGAACCCGTGACAAGCACCCGCGCAGGGGTGTCACTGAGATCGCGGGTCTCGCTGAGCGCCGAATAGATCTTCATTGGTTTAAGCGGCATCCTGGCCACGCATGTACCTCCTGTCGCCGATAAGCTTGCCACGAATATGAATACTCTCGAGTAAACCGATTGCTATCAAGTTGACTACCATCGAGCTGCCGCCATAGCTGACAAACGGCAGCGGGATACCAGTGATCGGCATGATGCCGATGGTCATGCCAATGTTAACAAAAACCTGAAACAGCAGCATACTGACGATTCCGCCCGCCACCAGGCTGCCGAACATGCTCTCCGAGATGATGGCGATCCTGAGGCCGCGCCAGATGACCAGGATATACAGGGCCAGCAGGACGGAGACGCCGATGAAACCCAGTTCCTCTCCCAGAACCGAGAAGACGAAGTCTGTGTGGTGCTCCGGCAGGAAGTTCAGCTGGGTCTGTGTGCCTTCATAGAGCCCCTTGCCCGCCATCATACCCGAACCGATGGCTATCTTCGATTGCAGCAGGTGGTATCCGACGCCGCCGGGATCGTGTTCCGGGTTCATGAATACCATCAACCGGTCTATCTGATACGGCTTCAGCACCTGGATGCCGATTAGAGGCAGCACCTTGACCATCACAAACAGCGCACCGGTGATGGTAGCGGCGATGATGCCGAAATGCAGCCATCTCGTACCATAAAGAAACAGCAGCGACAGTGTGATCGCCCCCAGGACCAGCGCTGTACCGAAGTCGGGCTGGATGAAAACCAGAAAAGCAGGCACAGCGGCGATGCCGAGTGTCGTCAAAGTAGTCTGGGTCTCCATTTCACCACGGGGGCGGTCAGCGAGCCAGGCGCCCAGAACCACTATCATGCCGACCTTGGCCAGCTCCGAAGGCTGCAGGTTGAAGAACCCCAGGGGGATCCAGCGGGTCGAGCCCTTGGCCTCGGAACCGACGATGAACAGGAGCAGTATCAGCCCCAGGATTCCAAAGTAGATATGCTGGCGATAGTTCCTGAGGCCTCTGAAATCGATGAACGCCAGAAGCGCCATAAAAATCACGCCGATGAAAGCCGCCATCAGCTGCACACGGACATAATAGAAGGGGCTGGGCAGGTTGGGGTCGGAATGGGTTGCGCTGTAAATGATCAGCGAACCGTACGCCACCAGACCCGCTACCGCAGCCAGCAGGGCATAATCGAAATGTCTCAGGTATGTACGGAACTCCATGGTTTGTTAACCGGTGGCCGGGGGAGCGGCGGGTTGCGGGAAGAGAGCCTCCAGCACCCTGCGCGCGGTCGGTGCCGCGACTGAACCGCCACCGCCTCCCTGCTCTATCAATATCGCCACTACATATTGCGGGTTTTCCACCGGAGCGTAGGCGATGTACCAGGCATAGTCGGCCTTGCCGGATACCTGGGCCGTGCCGGTCTTACCGGCTACGGGTATAGTAAAGCCGACAAAAGTATCGTTTACGGTCGTACCCGGAGCCGTGGCGCCTGCGAGCCCTTCCTGGATCGCCCTCAGGTTCTCGCTGCTGACCGGTAGCGCCATCGAATCTTCAGGAGCCAGGCTGACGGCGGTCTTGCCGGTAACCTGGTCCTCGACCCGCATGCCGACATGCGGCTTGACCTGGCGACCGCCATTTGCTATAGAAGAATAGACCGACGCCATCTGCAGCGGCGTTGTCAGGATGT
Organism: Thermoleophilia bacterium; assembly: GCA_030650885.1. Taxonomy (GTDB): domain Bacteria; phylum Actinomycetota; class Thermoleophilia; order BMS3ABIN01; family BMS3ABIN01; genus JACRMB01. The sequence goes on along the minus strand of JAUSDE010000137.1, from coordinate 4,653 downwards.
CTCCCTGGCCGATGGAGAAATTGACGCTGTTGCCAGGCATCCACATGCGGTCGATCTCGGTCTCCCCCACACGCGCCTTCCATTCGGGATCGGGAATGCGCCCGACCGCCTCGCCCGGCAAGTCGATGCCGGTCTCCCTGCCAAGCCCCAGCTGCCTCGACCAGTTCTGCATGCCGAGGCTGTCAGCCTGGTAGAAGCGGTATCCCACATTATAAAAATAGGTGTCGCAGGACTGGATGATCGCCTGCCGGAGATCGACGCTGCCATGGCTGCTCCAGCATTTGAAAGGCTGTGAAAGCACATCCCAGACGCCCGTGCATGTGAAGTCGGTAAGCTGGCTGACCACGCCATCCTGCAGGCCGGCGATGGCTGTAATAACCTTAAAAGTCGAACCCGGAGGATACTGGCCTGACATGGCACGATTCAGCAGCGGATCGTTGGCGCCCTCCTGTGTCAGTTCCTGGTAGGCACCGTCGCTCATGCCTCCTACCCAGACCTTGGGGTCATAGGTCGGCATGCTGGCCATGGCCAGAACCTCTCCATTCTGTGGATTCATCACTACAGCCGCAGCGCCGCTGGCCGGATACTTTTTCTCATGTGCAAGGTCGATCCCCCAGGAGAGCGCTTCCTCTGTGGCTTTCTGTATGCTGGAGTCGATCGTCAGCACCACGTTATTGCCCGGCTGCGACTTTATATTCCTGATATCGCTCTTGGGGCGGCCGGCGGCGTCGACTTCGACCTCGCGGCCGCCATCGATTCCCTTCAGATATTTGTCGAACTGGAACTCGACCCCATCTTTGCCGATCTCGTCACCAGCCTTGTAACCTTCATAATGCGGCTCGGACAGTTCCTCCTCGTCGATCTGCCCCACATGGCCGAGCACGTGTGAAGCCTCGGTTCCGTTGGGATAATCCCGGAGCGGGAATTTCTTGATATCGACCCCGGGGAAGTAAAGCGGGATGCGCTCGATAAGAAAACTCTTCATCTCCGGTGTGATGTCCTTCTTGACCACCACAGACCGGTAAGTGTCCTCCTTGTGCAGCTCAAGCTGATGGTTGATCTCTTCCAGGGGCACGCCGATGATCTGGCTCAGTTCGGCCAGCTCCTTCTCGGGGTCCTTCAGAGCCGGTGGAAAAACCGTCACGGCCAGGCCGGCACGGTTCTCGACCAGCGGGATCTTGTTGCGGTCAAAGATGATGCCTCGGGGCGCTTCCTCAAGGATGAAGCGGGTACGGTTGTCCTCGGCCATGGCAACGTACTCGTCGCCGGACAGTATCTGCAGGAACCAGATACGGAATATCAGGACGGCGAAAAGCAGCACAGCCATGCCGCCGATGATTCCCGCCCTCAAGGCTATCGAGGGCGGCTTGCGCTCGTTGTTCTTCCGGGGCTTACTGTTCAGAAAAGAGACCATGGCGCGTCTCACCTCCAAGCCACCAGCGGCAGACAACAAAGATCGGCACTGCCAGCAAGCCGTTGAGCACAGCGGTCGGCAGCACGATCCGCAGCAGGATGAAATAGATGGAGGCCTCGATGCCCAGCAGGAACATGATCACGGCATGGAGCGTCTGCACAACGAGCGTGCAGACGAAGACTATGAAGATCGGCGGAAACCATGAAGTCGGATCCACTCCCTCAGCGTAACGCCCGCTGAAATAGCCGGCAAGCGTGAACAGGAACGAGGAGATGCCCATGGTCTGGAACAGGGCGATGTCGATGAGAAGCCCGGCCGCAAAACCTACCGCCGCGCCCCAGACGGGACCTCGCATCATCGCCAGGCAGACGACCATCACCATGGCTGCGTCCGGTTTTGCCCCGAGAACCGTCAGGTAGGGAGCGACTGAAGTCTGAATGATCACGGCGACGATGACGAGCGCCAGGACCTTCAGCGGGAAAAGCGAGCTCTCCTGTGATGCCTGCGCGGCCGCCCCCTTGCCGCTATGCAGGAATTTCAATCTCTTTCTGGGCGCCTGGAAAACCATCTAGCGCTCCCTCTCGTTCACGAGCGGGGGCTGATCGGCGCCGGCGGGCGGCAGCAGCACCATGACTTCCTCCAGCCGCCCGAAATCCACGAACGGCGAGATGGAGACGCTCTTGAAATATTCGATCTCCTGGTCGGCGGTCTCATCGACCACGCCGATCTGGATCCCCTTGACGAAAAGTTTGCCGCTGCCCGAGGTGACCACTACGTCGTTCTTCATAACCTTCTGGTTCTTGTCGACGAAGTCCATCTCCAGCAGGCCGTTGATGCTGCCCAGCACGGTGCCGGTCGTCGCTCCGTTCTGGAGCTTGGCCTCCACGTGGCTGTTCTGGTCGATGATCAGAAGGACCTGGGCCGAGTTGGTCGTCACAGCGGAGATCTGCCCCACCAGCCCCTGGCCGCTGACCACTGTCTGCCCCAGCTGCACACCGGTGTCGGTGCCGCGGTTGATTGTGATTGTGGCGTTCCAGGCGGAACCCGAGCGACCGATGACGCGAGCGGGCACGAACTTATAATCTTCGGGGAACGAAGGCTGGTTGACGAAGCCGAGCATATCCCGCAGGCGCTTGTTTTCTTCCGCCTCCTCACGCAGGGAGACCACCTCGGTGCGCAAGGCGTCGGACTCCTCGCGCAGGCGTTCGTTCTCGCCCTGAGCGGAAAGGATGCCGGTGATCCACTGGTAGGAATTGCGAAAGGGGTCAAGAGCAGTGGATATCCCGGATTCCACCGGTGAGATTACCCGGAGACCACCGCGCTGGGTCGAGTGAAGCACTCCTCCCATGGGTTCGCGGAAGTACCAGGTCAGCATTGCCATGGATACCAGCAGCAGGGCTGCCAGCACCGCTTGACGTTTGACTACAGTCTTGCGGGCCAAAATCTAACCTTACGGTCTGAGCTTAAAATCGTCTCTTCGACTTCGCGTGGCGGGAAGTCTTGTGCAACGCCTCGAACTCTTCGAGGGAACGGCCTGAACCCACAGCCACGCATGTGAGCGGCGACTCGGCCATATGGATCGGCATGCCGGTCTCCTCACGAAGCCGTTCTGGCAGCCCTTGCAGCAGGGCGCCGCCGCCAGCCAGCATGACGCCACGGTCCATGATGTCGCTGGCAAGTTCCGGCGGGGTCTTGTCGAGAGTGGTCCTGAGCGCGTCGATGATAGCCGCCACCGGCTCTGCCAGTGCGTCGCGTATCTCTTCGGAGGTCAGGACTATGGTCTTGGGCAGTCCGGTGACGAGGTCGCGGCCACGGATCTCCGCCTGTTCCTCTTCCTTCAGGGGATAAGCCGAGCCGATCTCCAGCTTCAGCTCCTCCGCCGTCTGGCTGCCGATCATAAGTTTGTACTCCTTCTTGACGTGGGCCATGATCGCCTCGTCCATCTCGTCGCCTCCAACACGGATCGACTGTGAAGTCACGATGCCGCCGAGTGAGATCACGGCGACCTCGCTGGTGCCGCCGCCGATATCGACGATCATATTACCGGTCGGCTCGCTCACGGGAAGCCCTGCTCCGATCGCGGCCGCCATCGGTTCCTCGATGAGATAACACAGTCGGGCGCCGGCAGAGAGCGTCGCTTCCTCGACGGCGCGCTTCTCCACGCCGGTGACTCCGGAAGGAACACAGACGACTACACGCGGATGCGCCCAGCGGTTCTGGTGGACCTTCTGGATGAAATGGCGAAGCATCTGCTCGGTCACATCGAAGTCGGCGATGACGCCGTCCTTGAGCGGGCGGATGGCGCTGATGGTGCCCGGTGTGCGGCCCAGCATGCGCTTGGCCTCTGCGCCCACGGCATGAACCTCGCCGGTGCGCTGGTCGATGGCTACAACGGACGGCTCGCTGAGGACGATGCCGCGGCCCCGAACATATACAAGGGTGTTGGCAGTGCCCAGATCGACCGCCATGTCGCGGCCGCCAAAGCCGGAGAAATACGACAGGAAACTTATGGGGAACTCCTTTCGGATGCAGACCTGAACAACGTCGGAATCAACAACGTCGCCGGCCTCATCATGCAAACACAGCCCGAACCTGCAGGCCGTGTCAGGTTCTTATGGTAACAGAGAGGAGGCGCGTGTCCATAGTGCCGCCGCCTTGAATGGCGCGGCTCAAATGGCCCGATACCCCCTCAATACCCTTGAATTGCAGCCAATATTGGCTAAGCTAAAGGCTCCTGAAGGAGCAAGGTATTATACATCAATAACCATGGGGGTCAAAATCAGCGGGCGCAAAGCCTCAAGTGCCGCCTTAGTTATAAGGCGTTCGAGGGGAAAGCCTAAAGCCGGGGTTTAGGGACAGATATCCCAGCAGGGGTATCTGCGAACTCTAGGAGTAGTCGTACACAGTGCCGAAGTTCTCGGCCGTTCCGGAGAAACTTGCCAGCCACCACGAGACTCCGACAGGAACGTGGTATTTCAGGGTGAACCTGGCTGATGCGTCAATACCGACATCGCCTATCTTCAGAGGCATGCTCGACACCAACTTGATGCCGACAACGCTGAAGCTGTCGGTGATCGTCACATTGAAAGCGTCATTGAGGCTGGTGTTGGTTACATTGCAATGGACCGTCAATTTCCGCTGCTGATAGTCCCGATATGATTCCCAGTAGACTTCAGCGGCGGCGATCATCAGATCCGGCCTTCCCTGCGAAGCCACCACGGTCAAGCTTCCTGTTCCAG